>NZ_JBVVQZ010000016.1:0-194602 GCF_055811635.1 Mesorhizobium sp. WSM4806
ATAGCCATCGCCTGTGGCCCGCGGGTTCCTTCCTCGGGGACTTTCGTACGCCTGCCGGCGCCCGAAACTCTTCACGAGAGCAGACCGGCAGCTTCGGGCCGCGAATATTCAAGAGCGGACATTCAGGTTGCTGTGGGCATCGTCGTGACTTTGCCGTCCTTCATCAGCCCATTTCGCTGCCCGATAGCCGACGTTAACCGGAACCAACGTTCCTGACCCAAACGCGACCTTGCGGAGCCGAGTTCTCGTCTTGAAAGCCGACATTGGCCGCGACCAGCACTCGTGACCCTTCTGCGACGTTCTCATTGGGGCCGACGAACGACCGGATCAAGCGGGAAATCGGCCATTGGCTCACCCGACTTGGATGCTTGGCAAGCCCGTTTTCTAAGTCCAGCCTGATAGACTTTTGAAATGGGCGTCAATACAATCCGTTTGCCCTGCTTTCTGTGAAAGCAAATGCGAAATGTCCGAAGTACGCGCCCAACGCCGTCTTGCAGCCATCATGGCTGCCGACGTGGTGGGCTACAGTCGACTTCTGGACATGGACGAGCAAGGAACGTTGTCCGCGTTAAGGGGGCGGCGGAAGGAGATCCTCGAACCACTGGTCCGCGACCGCCAAGGCCGTGTCGTAAAAGTGATGGGTGATGGCGTTCTTGTCGAGTTCGCAAGCGCGGTGAACGCCGTGTCATGCGCCGTCGAGCTCCAGAAGCGGATGGCGGCCGCGAACCAAGGTTTGGCTGTCGGCCGGCAAATCAACCTGCATATCGGCATCAATCTGGGCGATGTCGTTGTCGAGGACGGCGATCTGTTCGGCGACGGCGTCGTTGTCGCCGTGCGACTTCAGGCAATGGCCGGGGCAGGAGATATCTGTGTCTCCGGCAGCGTTTATGACCAAGTCAAGCGGAAGATTGATTGCGGCTTCGACGAACTTGGTCCGCAAGCGATAAAGAACGTCGCCGAACCGGTGTCCGTCTACCGGATTCGGTTGTCGGCCGCGTCGGAAGATGGCGGGCCGGCGGAGAAAGCGCCGCTCCCGCTTCCCGCCAAGCCCTCCATAGCCGTCCTTCCCTTTACGAACATGAGCAACGATCCGGAGCAGGAAGCTTTTGTCGACGGCCTCACCGAAGACCTGATCACGGACCTCTCGAGGACGAGCGAGCTGTTCGTCATCGCCAGCAACTCGGCATTTGCATACAAGGGAAGGCACGTAGATGTGCGTCAAATCGCGCGCGAACTGGGAGTGCGCCATCTCCTTGAAGGTAGTGCACGGCGGGCCGCCGGACGGGTGCGTATCAACGCTCAACTGATCGACGCGATCTCGGGCGACCACCTTTGGGCCGAAAGATTCGACCGGAGCCTTGAAGACATATTCGCCGTCCAGGACGAGGTGACCGGCAAGATTGTCGAGGCCCTGGTGGGCCGCCTGATCGCCGCGCCAGTGCGCAACAGACCGAGCAATCTGGAGGCCTATGATCTCTGTGTGCGTGCGCGTGCCCTGGGCCTGCAAACGGCGATCACCGCGAAAGAAGCCATTTTCCTGCTGAATCGGGCAATCGCGCTCGATCCGGAATATGCGGAGGCGCACCGGTGGCTGGCACTCAATCTCTGGCTGGGCTGGGAGTTCTGGGACGAACCGATGAATCCCAACCGGGCGAGGGCGCTTGCCGAAGCACAGCAGGCGGTCGAACTCGACGCGAACGACGCCGGAAACCGATGGGTATTGGGCGTCATATTGGGCCATGAGGGTCGCTGGGCGGAATCGGATGCCGAATTCGACGCTGCCCACAAGCTGGATCCCAATCACGCCGACGCCTGGGCGATGCAGGCTGAACTGACGACAGAAAAGGGCCGGCCAGCCGAGGCCATAGAGCAGGTGCGCAGGGCGCTCCGGCTCAACCCTCACCCGCCCGGTTGGTATTACTGGATGCTGGGCCAGGCCCAATATGCCATCGGCGACTACGAATCCGCGGTTCAAACGCTGCGCAGGCCTGAAACTTATCGCGCGACTTCACGACGCCTGCTTGCGGCAAGCCTTGCGCAACTTGGCCGATTGGAGGAAGCGCGCTGGGAAGCAAAAATGTTCATGATAAGCAATCCGCACTTCACAATCCGGCATTGGTCGGCTTCGCAGCCCTTCCCGGCCGAGGACGTGCGGCGGCATATCGTGGAGGGCTATCGCCTGGCGGGGCTTCCGGAATGACTCGCGTTGGATATACTCCCGGCCTGCTGTCGACAGGCGCCCCAAGGCTGCCGCAGCGGCAAACATTGGTCTTCTGCCGGAACGAAATTCGCCATATCGTGCGTTTGTTCCCATCGCTGTGTGCTTGACATGGCCAACGGAGACTTGCGGCATCGGATCGCGCGACGCGAGGATCTCGCGGCCATCACTGCGCTTATGGATGCGGCGATCGCCGAACTCCAAAAGCCCTTTCTTGACGACGCCCAGATCCGATCCAGCCGCGCAATCATGGGGCTGGACACGCAGCTTGTCGATGACGGCACCTATTTCGTCGTGGAACACGACGGCGTCCTGGCAGGTTGCGGGGGCTGGAGCCGGCGCGCGACCATGTATGGTGGGGATCAGTCGCCCGGGCGTAATTCGGCGCTGCTTGACCCCGCCAACGACGCGGCGCGGGTCAGAGCCATGTATACCCATCCGGCCTTTGTCAGACGCGGTGTCGGTCGTCTGATCCTTTCGCTTTGTGAAAACGCAGCCAAGGCCGAGGGCTTTGCTCGTGTCGAGTTGGCAGCCACAATGGCAGGTGAGCCACTGTATCGAGCCTGCGGCTATCATCCCGCCGAGAAATTCGTCGATGACCGTGGCGGCGCTCCGGTGCCGATCCTGATGATGAGCAAGACGCTCTGAGCAGAGCTCAAAGGGTCGCCCGCTGCTGGTAATTGCTCTCGTCCAGGTCAGAAGACGCTGGAGATTCAACCAAGCCATCTCGAACTACAACAATACTCCCAAGTTCGCCTGAACTTCCGCTCCCCGTCGAGTCGGACCTTCGTGGCGGTATTCGCGGGTGTCCGGAGATGGCGCACGTGGTCAGTTGATGCGTTCAGACTTTTAGATTGCCTGATGAGGTTCGGCCGGCCGGGTGTGGAAACCTGCCCTCGAAATTGACCGCCGAAATGACTTGATTGCGCCTGTCTGCAGACATTCTGTGGTACGGCCGCGCACCGACTAGACCAAGCTAAAATCAGAAAAACTTCAGAACGACGTCGGTACAGGCCCCTTTCGCGGACGCATAATGCGCTCGATCCGAGACGAAAAGCGTTGAGCGTGTACCAACATGATGCTGACCCTCACCCCTGAACTTGTAGCCAAGGCCCATCGCCACGTCGTCGATCCAGGACCGCGTTCAGGGACTGTCTATCTGCAGGACGAGGATTATGCGTGGTGGGTTGATCATATCCTTACTGGACGCGGGCAGAGCCGCGAATTCTTGGTGTTCGCCTACGGCTCCCTGATCTGGAAACCGGAATTTGCGGCCGTCGAGGAACGGATCGCACATACCTACGGCTGGCATCGCGCGTTTGCGCTCAAAATCACTCGCTGGCGGGGCTCACCGGAACGTCCTGGCCTTATGCTGACGCTCGATCGGGGTGGCGCGTGCAAAGGGATCGCCTTTCGCCTGCCGGAGGAGGGATTGACCAAGGCGTTGGGCAAGCTGTTGCGACGCGAGATGTCTGCAAAACCGCCGTCGAACGTGCCTCGCTGGATAGGGCTCGAGACCGCACAAGGTCCGGTCCGAGCGCTCGCATTCGTGGTCGATCGCAACGCGCCCGCCTATGCCGGCTCGCTCGAACTAGGACAGGTGGCTGACACTTTGGCGACCGCAGCCGGACACTGGGGTTCATGCGCCGAATATCTCTACAACACCATCACTCACCTCGAAGCCAGGGGCATCCGAGACCGGAAGCTCTGGCAGCTTCAGGCGTTGGTCGCCGAACGGCTGCAAGCAGAAAAACGGGCTTGAAAGGAACGCGAGATGCTTCATTCCCTCGAGCGCACAAACGAAATCCGGCAGGAACTTTTCGAGCTTCTCGCGAGCAGCGCGGCAACCTTTTGGTGCTGCCCGTCACAAGCCTCCATTACGGAGGGGCTGGAAGCGGCATTGACAGCCATTGACACCGACCATTCCTTGGAACGTCCGTCGGAGCCAAGCCGACCTCCCTTCTTGATGCGAATTGCAGGTCGTTGGCCTATAAAGGTTTGGCTTAGCCAATTCGGGAACACGGCTTTCGATGGCGACCGAAGCGTCAGCTCAAGCCTGTCGTCTGGGGAAGTTCAGCTTCGACCCCAGCAGCGGAGCGTTGTCTTACGACCGTGAGATCATCTTTCTGCGGCCGAAAGCCCAGGTCCTCCTTTCGCACTTGGTCCGAAATGCCGGCCGTGTGGTTTCGAAGTCGGAGCTTCTCGATGCAGTCTGGCCGGAAGTGACGGTCACCGAAGATTCGCTGACCCAGTGTGTCCGCGAGATCAGAAAGGCCCTCGGGGATGAAGCGCAGGCGCTGGTCCGCACAGTCTCCCGGCGAGGTTACATGCTGGCAGTCGCAAGGGAACCCGACCTGACAACAGACGCACCAGCAGTCGCCGTTCTCCGCTTCCACCATGGAACCGACGATCCGACCGAAACCGCGATCTCCGACGGCATTGCTGAAGACATTCTCAATGGTTTGGGTCGATTCAGGGCCGTAACGGTGCTTGCACGGAGCACGAGTTTCGCGGTGAGCGGCGAAGCGGCCCAAGAGTGGAGGACGCTTGGCGAAAAGCTTGGTGCCGACTACTTCGTCGATGGCGATATCAAACGCTTGGGCGGCACTTTCGACGTCGGGGTTCGTCTGACAGAGGCCTCCCGTGGGGTTCAGCTTTGGAGTGACCGATATCTGGCACAAGATACCGAGATTTTCTCCGTCCAGAACGAGATCGCGCATCGCATCGTCAGCCGCCTCGTCTCGCGTCTGGAGGATGCCGGGCTGCAACGGATGTCGAGCAAGCCGACTGACAGTCTTGCCGCCTATGAATTGGTGCTTCGAGGTATTGCCGCGTTGCGCGGCTATCGGCCCCAAGACAATGAGGACGCTCGCCAGTTGTTCGAAGCAGCAATCGAAAAGGACCCGCATTACGGCGTTGCACAGTCCTATCTGGCGCTGTCGCAGGTCATCATCGGCGGGTACGCCATGGCATCCACGAAGGTGCTTGCCGGGGCGCTCGACCTCGCCCTCAAAGGTGTGACGCTGGCCCCCGAAGACCCGCGGTGTCACCGAATTCTAGCAATCGTTCGGCTGTATCTCAGGCAGCACGACGCCGCCGAACAGCACGTCAGACGCTCGCTCGACCTCAATCCTCATGACGCCGACACCGTTTGTCAAATGGGCTATCTGCTGACCATGCGCGGCAGGCCGCTTGATGGCCTGGCTTGGATAGACCGGGCGCTTCGCCTCAATCCCATCCATCCGGACTGGTACCACTATGATCGGTCTGTGGCACTGTATTCAATCGGTGAATATCGGTCGGCGGCAACAGAACTTGAGAGATTGCCTCTGCTCGGTCCCGGTGCCCGCGTCCGACTCGCCGCCTGCTACGCTCAGATGGGAGAACTACAAATCGCCAAGCAGCATTTAGGCGCGGCCGCTGTGGCAGGGTTTTCCCCGTTGGATTACGTCAAGAATGGCATTGTCTTCGAGCACGCTGCCGATATCGAGCATCTTGTCGAAGGCGTGAGGAAGGCATCCGCACAGGCAGAATAGCGCCGCATGTCCTCGGCGGAGGGGATGACAGCTGTTCGCGATTTCCGGACGTTTGACCGTAACTCCACTTGGTCGGCTTCGGGTTCGACACCGCCCGAAGCACGAACGGCAGCTTTGGAGAAGCGCTATGAATGTCAAGAAATGGCGCGACCGAGCCGGCCGCCGCATGGGCTCGGATAATACCGCGATGGAGCGTTCTACGTCTCAAATCGGGTGGAATCTTGCCGTCTGATCTGACTACCGGAATGTGAAGCTAGCGCCATATCCTGACCTACACAGCGGGAACAGGTAAGGTCGCCTCACGCCCCGATTCCCGACGGTGGGGGTTGGCTGGGATGGCGACCACCGATCAGTTGATTTGACAATTGGTCGGGTCGGGCTCTGGATGATTTGTTCGTGCGCACCACGCACATGCTAAATGGAGGAAGCGATGAAATCTATGAATCGCAGATCCACACTTGCCTTCGGTATTACAGTTGCAGCAGTTTTGACCGTATGTGGAGGTTCGGCATTCGCGGACGATATGGACGTGACCCTGCTTACGCCTGACAAGCTGGTATGGAAGGATAATCCTAGCCTGCCAAAAGGGGCTAAAGTCGCTGTCTTGACGGGCGATCCGACAAAGACTGGCGAAGTGGTTGTCACACGCTCCAAGTTTCCGCCCAACTATCAGATTCCGCCCCACACTCACCCGTATGCCGAGACCATCACCCTGGTCAGCGGCAGCATTGGCTTTGGAGTCGGCAAAAAGGGCGAAAAGACTGGCGACCTGCTAAAACCCGGAGCCTTCCACGCGCTGCCAGCAAATCAAGCGCATTACGTCTGGACGGGAGGCGAAGAGACTATCATCGAGGTTCATTTCGTCGGACCGTTTCGTATTACTTACATCAACCCGGCTGACGATCCGCGCAAGAAGTGAAATGCGGCTCAGCCGGCTACTTTGCACCTCGCACACAGTTGTTGCCCGGAATAGAAGCGCGAGCTTTACCTCACGCGGATAAATGCAAACCGCATCAACGGAAGCGGAGCTCGGCAGCTCAGGCTCCCTCTCTCTCTCCTTCTGCCAAAAATCGTGGCCCATTGGCGATATTAAGAAAGCTGGTCCCGGAGACGTTGGAATTTGCCACTGGGGCATGACCGCCTCGGATCATTCCGAACGGGAAGGTCGCGCCAGGAGCGGTCTTTCGATGCTCTGCCGCTGTGATTTCGGCTGTCGTGATTGGGTCACGGATTGTCGTAGCGCTGCCCAGAAGGAAGGGCATGGAAGGGTCGGATCAGGTCGTAGCGCGAACGGCAGGTTTGGAGCAGCGCCATGAAGGTCAGCAAATGGCGCGACCGAGCCAGCCGAAGGATTCGTTCTGCCGTACAGCCGCGGAGCGTTCTACATCGCGGTCGGGTGGAAACCGGCCATTTGCCGAGCCGTCTCAAAGCGCTGTCGCGAAACTTGTCTTGGCCCTGCTATACTGACCAAGCCAACCCGCGCTGCGCCGCAGTTAGTGAAATGCCTCACCGCTGCGGACACACAGAATGTTGAACCTGCAGGAGTCGCCAGTCCGGATCAGAACCAAAACGACAGGGAGGATGACGTGTCTCTCGACGCCAATGATTTCGATCAAGCAGTTGAAAAATATCACCTAGCCCTGGATAAGTTCATGAAAGGAAACCCCGCGCCTGCGAAGAAGCTCTTTTCCCAACGAGACGATGTAACACTGGGCAATCCCTTTGGCCCTTTCGCGCATGGATGGAAGCAGGTCGCTGAGACGATGGAGCAAGCGGCATCGAATTACAGGGACGGCGACGCTACCGGCTTCGAGAGCATAGCGAAGTGTGTGACGTCTGAGCTGGCATACCTCGTCGAAGTAGAGCAGCTCAGGTCCAAGGTTGGCGGTCGGAGCGATGTCACACCTCTAGCGTTACGCGTGACGAGCGTCTTTCGCCCAGAAGATGGTCTCTGGAAGATTGTGCATCGTCATGCCGATCCGATAATGACGGCTCAGCCGGCCGATTCGGTACTCCGCCAATAGGCGCGGTTGTGGTTTTGGGGAGCGGTCGATCTCGCAAACCCCTTGCTGCGGCAGCGCGGCTATTCTTCAGTCCGTTCTCTGCGAAGGGTCGGCCCATGTCATCAGGCTCGCAGCATCGGACGGCCGCTTTGGGTCCCCATCAAGTCATAGCGCGAACGTCAGGTTTGTAGATGCGCCATGAACGTCGCGAAATGGCGCAACCACGACCCTAAGCGAGGTTCTTGGGATGTCGGCTTTCAGGAAGGGGCAATGCTGATCTCAACGTCCGATTTTGAGCGCGAAGCGGTCATCCATGGCTCCACTACGGGAGTCTGCTTCGGGTCGAGGGTGCGTTTCCGAAACGGCTCTGTAGCGGCAGAACCGGACGTTCAAGGACCCTGCTAAAAAGTAGCGGGCTTGCTTCGGGCGGTTAAGGCCAGGAGCGCCTCCGAAAGACGTTTCTTTGCCCGTTCGACCCCGTTCTCGTCGATCGCTTCGACATCGAGGAACAGGTCGAGGCCAGTCGCGTGCTCGCTGATGACCTGAGGGCGCTGTGCCAGTTCACCAAGGAGGCCCTCGACTTCATAGGGGACAACCTCCCGACTGATCCCCTTCATGGCGATCGGCGCCAACGGACGCGCTCGGACAAGGTCGCGCACGAGCGCATAGGTCTCATAGCTAAGGCAGATGCCGCCAGGTTCGGCAATCGATTGCAGGCGGGCCGCTAGGTTCGCTTCGGCCCCGATGATCGTGTAGTCCATGCGATCATCGGAGCCGAAGTTGCCGACATTGCAATAGCCCGTGTTGATGCCCATGCGAGCTCGGAACGGCTGCTCAATTCCTCGATCACGCCACAACCTGTTCAGCTGCTCTAGCCGGCGCTGCATGTCGACAGCCATGCGCAAGCAGGCCCTCGCGTCCTCCTCGACACCCTTTGTCTCGGGGTCTCCGAAGAACACAAGAAGTGCGTCGCCGATGAACTTGTCGACCGTAGCCTCGTGCTTGAGCGCGATCATTGACATCTCGGTGAAGTACTCGTTGAGGAGTGCCGTGAGGTCCTCAGGCTGGAGCCGTTCCGCGATCGCGGTGAAATCTTTGATATCTGAGAAAAAGATTGTGAGCTTCTTGCGCTCGGTCGCGATAGTCACGTCCTTTTGGCCGCTGAAGATGCTTTTATAAATTTGAGGCGAGAGATATTTGGCGATCTTCAATGAAATTGCGGCGAGAAAGTCGTTTGCCTCGGCGAGTTCCGTGTTCATGCCGTGAACCAAGGCGGACTGCCGACGCTGCAGGAAAATGAACGTTAGACCCGCCGCAGCTGCGAAGCCGAAATACAGAAGCAGATACTTGAAAGAGAGGACGTTGGCCCCGATCGGCTGGGCGACCGATATCTCCTGGATACCTCGGACATCCCCCACCTTCCAGTCTGTCTTGGGGCTGTCCGGGTGCGAGTTATGGCAGTTGACGCAGACTTGTCCCATTACTACGGGAGCCGCCGCGCGAACGTGCCGGTCAAGCAGCGAACCCGAGGCTTCGATGATGGGCTCACTTGGATTGGCGCGAAAGGCAGAGATTGCGTTGCGCTCGAATGTGTCTAGCTGGTGGGGCTCGCGGCCTTTGAAAGGTAGGTCCGAGACGAAGCGATATTTGACGGACCCGTCGTGAGCGCTGATGCGCTTGCCGAGTTCGATTGAGAGGGTTGCTGGGATAGGGATCGCACCTGGCACGTCCCTGTAATTGTGCGTCGCGGTCACGGCGCCGTCTGCTTTCAGGACCCGTCCCACGACGTCGCTGCCGTAGAATCCGCGCATGTCGTCGATGATCCGGCTGATTTCGCTGGCTTGCGTGCGCAGCATGCGTTCCGACAGATCTCGGAGGTCGAGCCAGGCTGCGACGGGTAGACCTATAAGGCCGACGACCACTGCCGCAACCAGGAGCGGTCCCATGGTGCGTTGCTCACGCGCAATCTGTTCACGCAATCCAGCCATTGTCCAGGTTACCGCCCACCCGTAATCCAATACCTGAACTATACCTTCATTCGCGGCTCGCTACCAGCGCCAGTGGCTCGGTGAGAACACGATGGGGCCGGAAGCGGACTTGCGGCTTCGAGGCCTGGAATGTGAGAAGCGGACATTCAGGCGCCCCCCATGCATCGACGTGAACTGACCCATTCGAGACCTTCATGACCGGCGTTGGGGATGGCAGCTTTGCGCTCGCTCCATGTCGGTCGTCCAGAGCGGTGACGCTCCCCCCGAAACCGGACACTGGGTTAGCGAACAAGCAAACGATGCCAAGTACGCCAGCAACTGTCCGGCGACGATCAGCGCCACAACGGTCGCGGCCCTAGCTTCGGTATCAGGACAATCGCCAGAACGATGTAGATGACCCCGAACACGCCGGCGCCAACGAGGCCACGAGCTTTTCGCGACGCCGCTTGTCAATGTCCAAGGCTCTTGCATCAGTAAGATGACGAGGATCATCGTCAGCGTTCCGCCGACATAGCTGATCAGTGCTGCTCATGGCGCCGATCCCAGGCTGGCCCTGAGACTTGCGACAAGAACTTGCTGAACAACCACGCTAACCCTGCTCCGGCGCCAAGCAGAGCCAATCCCAGCATCGGCAAAAGTTGCACCGCTTACCCCCGCTTTTTTACTATCGCAGGTGACCTTTGCCGGCTTCCAAGTCACAAAGTGTGGACAGAATTTATGCGACAGGCCGAATTTCGCCCTTTCAATGGCAATGACCGTGATCGTTGACCGCTGCATCCGAAGGCATCCGCCACTACTGGAGAAGGGTTGGTATGTCCCAACACAATCTCTCATCCACCTCGGACCGACAGCCTCCATAGCAACGACAGCTGGTAGTCCACCTCGCTGAGTCGTGGTGGCGGACAAAATCACCCTGTTTAGTGCCGGCGTTTACGTCGCCAGGCACTCGGGGTGGTTCCTACATTCGCTCGAAAAACACGGGTCAGATGGCTCTGGTCAGCGAACCCGCAGGCAAGTCCGATCATTGCGATACTCTCATCCGTTGAAGATCCTTGGCGAGCTCCACGCGCCGTTTCAACAACCCACGATGGGGCGGTTGCCCAGTTGTTGCCTTGAACGCCCGCGTAAAATGCCTTGCTGACAAACCGCATGCATCGGCCAAATCCGCCAGAGACCGATCGGACTGGATGCTGTCCAAGAGTAGTTCCTTTGTTCGCCTTCCCGCCATGGAGCTAAACCTCTGGTAGCCTTCTCTGAAGGCGTTTTCAGGCCGCCATAGGTTCGAGCGAGATGCATCCGGATCGCAACGAAGACGTAATCTGCGAACAGGGCATTCGCTTCCCAGGGTTTTGAAATCGCGGGTAGCAGAGCACTGACCAAATGAAGCAGTACCTCGTCGCGCGGCGGAGGCTGTAACGTACAGACTAGCTGCTCGATGGCCGGCACGCGAAGTTCGTCGGTGAGTTCATTGAGGGCTCGCATTGGCATATAAACGTGCAGCGCCGCAAACGGCTCTGCGAGATCAGCCACCCACGATTGCCTTAGATCAAAAATCCCCAAACCACCCGACGGTGTGCTTGTCCGTCTCAAATGCCGCTCATCGCACCAAAGATCGCCGTCGCTCCAGCCCCCGACAAAAATGCTAGCGAGAAAGGTCTCGCTGCGCGTATGCGGCAAGGTCAAACCTAGGCCGGGTTGGTCTCGGCGAACTTGGCAAGCGGCCATATCGTTCCCGCCCAACGAGCGAACACGAAGGTGCTCATAGACGTCGAGCCGCTGCCGCCTCGCAAAGAAGGGTTCCACGTAAACGGCGCGCGTCGTCGTGCTCATGGGCCTCGGCCTAATTGTGTCGGCACGCTTCGAGCAGGGCCCGGTCATGCAAACCGTTCAGCGGAAACCATCATGTCCGCTGTGTTCCAACTCGGCGCTTTCGTTCTATTCGTCGTGGCGCCGACACAGTTAACTTAAGGCACATCTCACGAGTTGTCGGTTGCGGGGGACAAGATACCCGCTTTCGCTTACGTCGTCTGCGACATCACGCCGAGCATGCACGCCGAGCTGAAGATGTCGGACGCGATGCCAACGCTGGACCAGCGCTCCTATTACGGCTATCACCGGACCTTCGGGATCTATTTCGAGGTCATCGACTACGGCCGGCTTCTTGCCGATGCCAAGCGTCGCAACCGCGTCTTCTTCGACCGCCTGAACCTCATGGACGCGCAGCTCCCCTAGAATTCGACCGAAAAGGGTCGTGTAGGGGATCGACATGCGCCGTGTCCCCAACTGTCGCGTTCTGCCGCGAGGACGGAGGGATTTAGACGTAGCCGTGAACTAATTTGAACGTCCGCTTTCAGGAAGCCGCCACAATTGGGCAAATGGCGGGAATCAGGCGCGTTGCCGACCGTCAGAGTCGGGGCCGAAGCGAACGTTGGAACCGAGGCGTGCAAGTCATGAATCCAAGGTATAGCTTCACACAGACCTGCTTCTCGTGGAAATCTGAAACTTCGTTGCACCCACTAGGTTTGGAATGTGACACCGGGCGCCGCACTCTCCTTTGGTTCGTTTACGCTGGTGCCGGCCGAGCGCCTGCTTATGCGGGGCGACGAAAGGCTGAGGATTGGCAGCCGCGCTTTGGATATCCTCATCGTCCTGGTGTCGCGCGCCGGAGAGATCGTTTCCAAAGACGATCTCGTCTCCCAGGTCTGGCGAAACATGTTCGTCGAGGAAAACAACCTGCGCGTCCACATCACGTCGCTGCGCAAGATTCTCGGCGAGGGCCCCGAGGCGCAGCAATATATCTCGAACATTCCAAATCGCGGCTACAGCTTCGTGGCGCCGGTCACGCGCAAGGAGTCGCCGACGCGGGCCGATGGCCAGCAACCCACGATAGCCCGACTGCCGCTACCCCGGCTGGCCAACCGTATCATCGGGAGAGAGGCGGTTCTCGATCAGCTCGAGGGGCAGCTGCTCGAGCAAAGGCTGCTCACCCTCGTCGGTCCGGGAGGCATTGGAAAGACGACAGTAGCGCTCGCTCTTGCTCAACGCGTGGATGATGGTTATTCGGACGGCACGGCGTTCGTCGATTTCTCCGGGATTGCCAATGGAGCGCTGATCACCGAGCTGATCGCCACCGCAGCGGGCTTAGTGCTCGCCTCGACCGATCCGCTCGCTGAGCTGGCGAACAAGCTTAGTCATCGCTCGATGCTCCTCGTCCTCGACTGCTGCGAGCACCTCATCGAAGAAGTCGCGGCGATCGCCGAGGAACTGATCACCAGGACGCGGCACGTGACGATCCTGGCGACCAGCAGGGAGCCGCTTCGGGTCGCGCCCGAATGGGTTCTGCGCTTGCCGCCGCTGGACTGCCCGGGACCGGACGAGAAGCTGGATGCGGCAAGGGCACTGGATTTTGCTGCGGTCCAGCTGTTCGTCGAGCGCGCTTCGGCAAGCCTTGGAGGTTATTCTTTGAGCGACGCCGACGCCCCGGTGGTGGCCGATATCTGCCGCCGCCTCGATGGCATCGTGCTCGCTATCGAACTGGCTGCGGGGCGCGTTGATACGTTCGGCATTGCCGGCGTTGCGGAATCGCTGCGGTCTAATTTCGACATCCTGACGCGTGGACGACGCACGGCTCTGCCACGCCACCAGACGCTTCGCGCGACGATGGAGTGGAGCTTTTCCCTGCTTTCCCCGGCACAGCAGACCGCTCTCGCGCAGCTTTCGGTGTTCAATCAGGATTTTACGCTGGCGGCGGCGCGCGCAGTGGTATCGGGTGAAAGTGGCGGCGACGTCGAAGAGTGCATCATCGACCTTGCCGCGAAGTCGCTCGTGGTCGTTGATCGCAATGCCTATCCGGTGCGCTATCGCCTGCTTGACATGACTCGCGCCTACGCAGCCGAGAAATTTTCGGTCGCCGTGTCGCGGGAAGACGCTTCGCGCCGCCACGCAGTCCACTATCGGAGCCTGCTCGAATGTGCCGCGCCGCATGAGCAGGACGCCGGCTGGGTGGACGGCTTCGCCCGCGACGTCGGCAATCTCAGGGCTGCGCTCGACTGGTGCTTCTCGCCGGGCGGCGACGCGGCGGCCGGCGTTGCAATGACAGTCGCGGCAATTCCGCTGTGGTACCATCTTTCGCTGGTCGACGAATGCCTGTTGCGGGTAAGGCAAGCGCTGGATTGGCTCGAACGACAGCCCGACGCCGATCAGCAAAGCCTGATGCGGCTTCATGCGGCCCTTGGCTTTCCGCACATGCGCGCGATTTCAGGACGGCCCGGGGGCGCGCAAGCCTGGACGCGCTCATTCGAGATCGCCCAGAAGGTCGATGATGTCGACTTCCAGCTGCGCGCGCTTTGGGCGCTGTGGGTCGATCGGACAAACGGCGGCGAACCTCGAGCGGCGCTCGAAATGGCCGAGGCGTTCTGCGCGCTGTCTGAGCGTTCGGCAGACGTCTCGGACCAGTTGATCGGCGAGAGGATGAAGGCAAGGGCACTGCATCTGCTGGGCGATCAGCCAGCCGCGGAAAGCCATGTGCGGCGCATGCTGGATGCCTATCGCCCGCCGTCGAACGGATCGCATCTGGCGCGCTTTCAATACGATCAACGCATCACCGCCCGCATTACTCTAGCGCGTCTGCTGTGGCTGCGCGGCAAAACAGAAGAGGCCCTGCGTGAGATCGACGATATGGTCTGCGCCGCTCTTGCCGCGGGCCACAATCTCACATTGTGCCACGCCCTGTCGGACGCCGCCTGTCCGGTGTCGCTGATGGCCGGTGACCTCGCACGCGCCGAGCGCTATACGGACATGCTGCATCGGCGCACGCACGACCACGCGCTCGACGTTTGGCATGCCTATGCCGAATGTTTCGAGGGCGATATCCTGATTCGAACCGGAGACGCCGCAACGGGCGTCACACTCGTCGGCGAAGCTCTCGACCGGCTGGATCGTGCGGGATTCTATCTTTACCACACTGTCTTCCAATCGATACTCGCCTCCGGGCTGGCGAGGATTGGCCAGGAGCTGGAAGCCGTGGCGCTGCTCGACGACGCTCTGGCGCGCTGCAGGTCGAGTGGCGAGGCTTGGTACTGCCCGGAACTGCTGCACCAGAAAGGCAAGATACTTGCCGAACAGGCCTCGCGCCCGACTGAGGCCCGGCTGCTCCTCCAGCGCGCGATCGAAATGGCGCGAGATCAAGGCGCGTTGGCCCTGGAGGCGCGTTCGGTGGCCAGTCTGGTAACGCTAAACAAGCTGGTTAGCGCCGTTTAGCAACGATTAACTGGTTCACGCCGCTCCACTGCGCAACTGTCTCGTCATCGAACGAAGCGCGCAGAGGGAAAGAGCGATGACTTCAACCCGCAGTACATCCTTACGTCAAGCGGTCGTCGCCGGACTGGCCGGCACTGCACTGCTCGCCGTCCTGATCACCTCGACCACGGCCAACCCGACCACCTCGGCAGAACCCAGCCAGACTGGGTTCTGCGACGCCGCCTGCGTGGAGACGAAAACGTTCGACGTCGACGGCGTCGCCTACGCCTACCGGACGCTCGGGACGCCGTCCGGAACGCCTCTGGTTCTCCTCAACCGCTTTCGCGGGACGATGGACGAATGGGACCCGGCATTCCTCGATCATGTCGCGGCAAGCCGATACGTCGTCATATTCGACAATATCGGCGTGGCCCGCTCCGGCGGCGAGGCCCCTCTCCGCATGGCCGATTGGGCGAGGAACGCCGGCGCCTTCATCGACGGCCTGGGTTTCAAGCAGGTCGATCTGCTGGGCTTCTCCTTCGGCGGCCTCGTCGCGCAGGAACTGACGCTCCAGCGGCCCGGCCTCGTGCGCAGGCTGGTCATCGCCGGTAGCGGCGCGGGCTATGTCGAGCGCGCAAACCTGAATCCCATGGCGATTGAGGTCGCCACCAAGCCGACAAACACAGACGACGACTTCCTCTTCCTCTTTTTCAAGGACACGCAAACCAGCCAGGCGGCCGGACGTGCGCACCTCGCTCGGCTACGGGAGCGCAAGGATTCATTTGCGAGGCTAGTGAGCGAAAAAACCTGGAAGGCGATGCTTGCCGCCGCAGGGGATCTAGGGACGCCGGAAACATCGCTTCTCAATCGTGTCGGGGCGATCCGCCAGCCGGTGCTGGTGGCGAACGGGAACGAAGACGTCATGATCCCGACGCTCCAGTCTTACGCCCTGGCGCAGGCGATCCCGAACGCGCGGCTGATCGTCTACCCGGACTCCGGCCACGCCTTCCTGTTCCAGTACCCGCGCGAGTTCGGCGACGAGGTCATTCGCTTCCTCGGCGAGGAGTCACAGCCGTGAGCGCCGCCCTGCATCCGATCCAACTCACCCGCCGCGAGATGCTCGCAGCAGGCATCACCGCCGGAGCGGCGACCCTTCTGCCGGCATACGCTGCGCAGGCGATTTCCGCTGAATCCACCACTCAACCCAGCGAAGGACGACAGAACATGGGCTTCATCACCACGAAGGACGGCACCGAGATTTTCTATAAGGACTGGGGTTCGAAGGACGCACAGCCGATCGTCTTCCATCACGGCTGGCCGCTCAGCGCCGACGACTGGGACAACCAGATGCTGTTCTTCCTGCACAACGGCTACCGGGTCATCGCGCATGATCGCCGCGGCCACGGCCGCTCAACACAGTCCGACACCGGCAACGAGATGGACACCTACGCGGCCGACGTTGCCGAACTGGCCGAGGCGCTCGACCTGAAGAATGCCGTCCATATCGGCCATTCGACCGGCGGCGGCGAGGTCGCGCATTACGTAGCTCGCGCAAAATCGGGTCGCGTCGCCAAAGCGGTGCTGATAGGCGCGGTGCCGCCGATCATGGTGAAATCCGCCAAGAACCCGGGCGGCCTGCCGATCGAGGTGTTCGACGGGTTTCGCGCGGCGCTGGTCGCGAACCGGGCGCAATTTTACTACGACGTGCCCTCCGGTCCCTTCTACGGTTTCAACCGGCCGGGCGCGAAGGTTTCGCAGGGCATCATCGACAATTGGTGGCGGCAGGGCATGATGGGCGGCGCCAAAGCGCACTACGATTGCATCAAGGCGTTCTCGGAAACCGACTTCACCGACGACCTGGAGAAGATCGATGTTCCGGTGCTCGTCATGCACGGCGACGACGATCAGATCGTGCCGTACGCCGACTCCGCTCCGCTGTCCGCCAAGCTTCTCAGGAACGGAACGCTGAAGACCTATGCCGGTCTTCCGCATGGCCTGTGCACGACGCATCCCGACATCGTCAACGCGGACCTGCTCGCCTTCATCAAGAGCTGACCGCAAGCGAAAGAGGAGACTTGCCATGACCTCGACCACGACCGCTATGGCGGAGGAATATCTGGAGCGCGCGGACGGCCCAAGGATCTTCGTGCGCTCTTGGCACCCTGCGTCCAGACCGAGCGCGGTCGTGGCGATTTGCCACGGCGTTAACTCACATAGCGGCCAGTACTTCTGGGCCGCCGAGCAGATGGCCGCCGCCGGCCACGCCGTCTACGCCCTCGACTTGCGCGGTCGCGGGAAGTCCGACGGCGAGCGGTTTTTCGTCGAGAACGTCACTGAGTATGTCGACGATCTATCGATGCTGATCCAGCTCGCCAAGCAGCGGGAGCCCGGATTGCCTGTCTTCCTGCTGGGCCACAGTGCAGGCGGCGTGGTCTCGACCACCTATGCGCTGGACCATCAGGCCGAGCTCTCCGGATTCATATGCGAGAGCTTTGCGTTCCAGGTGTACGCGCCGGATTTCGCTCTCGTGGTCGTCAAGGGGCTCAGCCACGTCGCGCCGCATTTTCACGTCCTGCGGCTGAACAACGAGGATTTTTCGCGCGATGCGGCGATTGTGACATCGATGAACGAGGATCCGTTGATCGATAAGGAGGTCCAGCCGACGAGCACAGTCGCAGCACTGATTCGCGCAAACGAGCGGCTGAAGCGCGACTTTCCGCTGATCACGCTGCCGGTCTTGATCTTACACGGCACGGCAGACAAGGCAACCAAGCCTGCCGGCAGCCAGCTGTTCTTCGACACCGCCGGCTCCGCCGACAAGACGCTGAAGCTCTACCCGGGCCACTTCCACGACCTGCTCAACGATCTCGGCCGCAAGGAGGTGATCGCCCACGTGCTGCGATGGATCGCCGCGCGCGTGCCGGTGCGGTTGGCATTGGCCGGAGTCGAGTGATTGTCAGGGGGCCGAGATGACGTCCACGGGCGCGCCGCTTCGCATAGCCGTCATGCTCAGTCGGTCCTCGGAAGCCGGCAACGTCGGGCTCGAGCAGTTCCTGGGGGTCTACTACGCGCTTCAGGATGCGGGCGCCGAGGTGCTTGTAGCGTCGATGTGCGGCGGCTACCCCTGGCCCACGCGTTTCACGCGACTGGGAGCGGAAGCCGACGAGCTTGCAAGGCGGTTCCAGGCCGACCGCCGCGCCCGCGACGATCTCGCCAACACGCTCAGATTCGGCGAGCTGTTCGAGGAGGATTTTCACGGAGGTTTCTGCGTCGGCGAGCCGGGCGCGCTCTGGCGCGACGCTGATCGCAACTCGGCCGCGGCGCTGATCGTTCAGTTCCTGCAGGCAGGCAAGCCGATCGCCCTTCTACCGAGCCTGCTGGATATCCTCCCCAAGGGCGCGGGAGATGGCCTGCTCATCCTCGGCGACGGGGCCTGGCCGCCGTCTGCCGCCGTCGCTGCGCTGTTGGCTGCAGCCACCAGACAATTCGAGATCAGGAGATTGGGCCATGAGACTTGATCGACGCACCTTCCTTGCCGGCGCCGTCGGGTTTGTCGGCTGCTCGTCAGTGCGGCCATGGCGCGCCATGGCCGCCTCGCCCCACCGCTTCCGCCACGGTTCCTTCAACATCACGGTGCTGAGCGACGGCCATTTTATGCTGCCGGCGGAGGTCGTCGCACCGGACGCGATGCCTGCCGAATGGGTCGACATCGAGAAACGGCTTGGCGGGAGCAGCGGCGCCATCGATGCGAAATGCAACGTTCCGCTGATCCGGACCGAGAAGGACCTGATCCTCTTCGACCTTGGAACCGACGACCCACAAGGACCGGCTGAACCAGGACATCCTGGATTTCATCAAAGGGTGAGGCTCCCGGCGAGGCCCTCTAGCCTGACACTACATGGCGTAGGAGAGCACGATGCCCAATGCGCATACAATCAATTTGTCTCGCCGCGGCTTCTGCCTGTGCTGCCTAGCCTCGGCTATTTTCGCCGAGGCGGGAGGTTGGCTGGCGCCGAGACAGTTCATCATGAATCCCGCCTTCTTCACCAGGCTCGCTTACGCGGGCGTATGACCAGCCCGGCGAGGAGCACTGCAGCTTTCAGTTAAAACTTTAAACCGCTGCCTCTGCAGCCATGCGCACTGGAACCGATCATGGGAAAATTAGACGGAAAAATCGCTCTCGTTACCGGCGGAAATAGCGGTATCGGCCTAGCAAGTGCAAAGCGCTTTATGGCGGAGGGCGCGTACGTGTTCATAACGGGACGGCGCCAGCCCGAGCTGGATAAAGCCGTCGCGTCGTTAGGTGACAACGTCACTGGCGTTCGCAGCGATGTTTCCAGTGCTCAGGACCTCGACCGACTGTATGAGACCGTCACGGCCCAGAAGGGCCGCATCGACATCCTCTTCGCAAATGCCGGGCTTGGCGAGTTCATGCCGCTGGGCGAGATTACGGAGACGCATTTCGACACAACCTTCGGCGTCAACGTTAAAGGCACGCTGTTTACCGTCCAGAAGGCATTGCCGCTGATGCAGGGCGGTGGCTCAAATATTTTGACCGGTTCCACTACTGGAAGCCACGGATCCCCTGCTTTCAGCGTCTACGGCGCGAGCAAAGCAGCGATTCGCAGCTTCGCCCGGAGCTGGATTCTCGATCTGAAAGGTTCCGGGATCCGGGTGAACGTCCTGTCGCCGGGCGCGACTTCGACGCCGGGTTTGCACGGCTTAACGCCTGATCTCGAACAAGGTCGTCAGATGACGGAGTTTTTAATCGCCCAGACTCCTCTGGGACGCATGGGACGTCCGGACGAAATCGCAGCAGCGGCGCTTTTCTTGGCGTCGGAAGAAAGCAGCTTTGTAAATGGCGTCGAATTCTTTGTCGACGGCGGTATGGCGCAAGTATGAGCGTCCAAGATGCGGGCCCGGCTATTATTTTAACTGGTACTACACAAGGTAATGGAATGACCTAAAGCCCGACTTTGTGCTCCGAGCAGCCAGATATTCTGCTCAAGAACCCAGATAGTAATTGGGCATCTATGGGTGGCCACCGACGACGCGCCGGTGAAAGTCTATCTGTCCAGCGCGTCTGGAGAGCGTAAGCGCCGGGTTGATGCGCCCGCACGCCAAAATCAACCCCGATACCCAGTGCCGAAGAGAACTTTCGTTCAGCAGGAGAAACTCATGACAAATCTTTCGCGCAGAGCCTTTGCCTTCGCAATCCCCGCGGTCCCAGTTGCACTAGGCTCCGCTTTGGCCGCCAGCGTGAATACCGCGAAAGCGCGGACTGCCGATCCCAAAGCGCTCGTCCCCTCAGCACAAATCAGGATCGGCCGCTTCACCGTAACCGCGCTAGTGGACGGGTTTGCCGATATGCCCTTCGGCTATTTCCCCGGGAGCACGCCCGAACAAGTTGAGGAACGAGCGCAGGCGATATCGGCGGCCAAGCCCGGAGGCATCCGCTTCGTATTTAACCAGTATCTCGTCGATGACGGCGAGCGCCTGATCCTGATCGACACCGGCCCCGCCGGCGCGATGGGCAAAACGGGACAGCTCCCTGGTGCGCTCGAAACAATGGGAATCACGAGAGAAGATATCGGGGCGGTCATCGTCACGCATATGCATGTCGATCACCTCGGCGGCCTGGTGGCCGGTGGAAGCCGGAACTTCCCGAATTCTGACGTGTACGTCGATCGCCGTGACGTCGCGTACTGGACTGATCCCGCGAAGAGAATTTCAGCTCCGGAGTTCCTGAAACCCAGCTTCGATGCATCTTTGGAACTGGTCCGCCTCTATCCAAACCTGCAGGCAATGGATGGCGAACGTCAGATCACACCGGGCGTCTCGATCATCGACTTGACCGGCCACACGCCCGGGCACATCGGAGTCCGCATCGAGGACGGCGGACAAAGTCTGCTGATGGTTTCAGACATGCTCTTCCCGGTTGTCCATCCCTCGAACCCGGAGGTCGGCTTCCTGTTCGAGCAGGACCGACCGGCCGCGCAGATCATGCGCGAACGATTTTTTCCGCGTGCGGCCGAGGAAAAAGCCCTGGTCGCAGCCACTCACATGCCTTTCCCAGGCTTGGGACGAATCGTGGCCGACGGCGGAAAGATGCGTTGGATATCAGCCGAGTGGGCTCATCAGGAATGAGCCCGACCGCCTGCCTTGGAGCACACCATGCCGCACCAAGCTCACCAAAGGTGCGAAGTGCTGCTGTGCTGCGCAGTCCCCGCCCAAGAAACCGACGGGGGAAACCAGATCCAACTCGAACTCTGATACTCGTCATTGATGCGTCTGACGCAAGAGTATCTTCCGCCTTTTCGACGTTCATCATCGTCCAGAGCCGGAGCATCTTATCCGGGACGAAAGGGACAGCCTTTCAAAACCAAATCAAGGAGATAGACATGTCCCGCATTCCCACGCCCGCCACAATCAACGATGCACCGAAAGCGTCCCGCCCTGTGCTTGAAGCCGTCCAGAAGCAGATCGGCTCCGTGCCGAACATCTTTCGCCTGGTGTCGAACAGCCCGGCCGCTCTGAACGGTCTGACGGCGCTGCAGGGCGCTCTCGGCAAGGGACAGCTGGCTCCGGCCACCCGCGAGCGGATCGCCCTGACCATGGCCGAGGTCAATGGTTGCGATTACTGCCTGTCCGCGTATACCTATATTGGCGCAAAATTCGCCAGGCTGGACGAGAGCGAAATCGAAGCGAACCGCCGCGGCACCTCGAAAGATCCAATGGCCGCCGCCGCTGTCGAATTCGCCCGCGCCCTTGTCGACGCGCCCGGCTCGGTGGCGCCGGACGAAATCGAAAAGGTCCGCGCCGCCGGTTACGGCGATGCCGAAATTCTCGAGATCATCGCGCATGTCGCGCTGAACACCTTCACCAACTACGTCAACGAAGCTCTGGGCACCGAGATCGATTTTCCACGTATCGATCGCCTTGCCGCATGACCAATGAAGGGTGGTCGTTTCCTGCACCCACCCTCCCATCCTTTCAGCGCTACACAACCAAGGAACTTATCAATGTCCCGTCCGCCGCTTCCCCCTTTCAATGAACAGTCCGCCATCGAGAAGGTCCGCCTTGCCGAAGATGGCTGGAACAGCCGCGATGCCGCCAAAGTGGCGCTTGCCTATACAGTCGACACGCGCTGGCGCAATCGCGCCGAGTTCGCAACCAACCGTGCCGAGGCTGAGGCCTTCCTGACGCGCAAATGGAACCGCGAGCTCGATTATCGCCTGATCAAAGAGCTTTGGGCCTTTCAGGGTAACCGCATTGCCGTTCGCTATGCCTATGAATACCACGACGACAGCGGTCAGTGGTTTCGTGCCTATGGCAACGAGAACTGGGAGTTCGCCGAAGACGGGCTAATGCGCGCGCGCCATGCCAGCATCAACGAGCATCCGATCACGGAAGCGGACCGCAAGTTCCGCTGGCCGCTCGGCCGCCGACCGGACGATCACCCAGGCTTGAGCGACTTCGGCTTTTAAGCGAGACCGGATCAAGGAGGTTACCGCCATGGCAGGCTTCAAGCTCGATGCCAAGGCACGGCTGTCGACCGAGCTCGCGCCTACCACCGGACGCGATGATCGCATTTTTCCCCGGCAGCAGGAGGAAGACGCGAAGGCACGGCGCGCGACGTCAAAGAGATCCCTGCTCGCCAACGGCGCGTGAAACATCCAACGGGGAAGTGGTTCTGGCCAGTCTTTCCAGGCAAACCTGTGAAGGGACAATCACTGGTGATCGAGCACGATTCAGGCCGACGCCCATGCTCGTTCAATACGGCAATCTTGAGGACCAATTATGACTGACGAATGGCCTCCACTTCAACCGGTTCTCACTGGTGTACGCGGTTTGTGCCCCCGTTGTGGGAAAGGGCATCTTTTCAACGGGTTCCTGACGCTTAAGCCTAAATGCGAAGTGTGCGATCTCGACTACTCGTTTGCAGATCCCGCTGATGGTCCCGCGTTCTTCGTAATCTGCTTTGCATGTGTGCCGAGCGTTCTTCTTGGCGTATGGCAGCAGGTCGCTTTTGACACACCATACTGGGTCCATCTGCTGACCACGCTGCCCTTCATGCTCATCACTTGCATCCCCCCGCTTCGGCCTCTCAAAGGTTGGCTCATCGCGAGCCAGTATTTCTACAAGGCTGAGGAAGGCAAGATCGACCGCGATTACGTGAGGCCTCGGCACGCTTCGTCCGGAGACGGCGAGGAAATCACACCTCCTCCCGTACCGACCTCTGGCGACGACTTATAAAGATGCGTTGGATACCAGCCGAGTGGGCTCATCCGGACCTAGGAGCACTCGCGTCATCGTTGACGATACCGTTCGCGGTTTCACCAACAATCGTGAAACGATCAAATGCGTTCAGCACCAAACCACAGCCTAGGTGTTGTAGCCTTGATCTGATGTCAGGCGTATAGCTAACTTCACGGGTATGGCTGTTGCTACACGGCGAAAAGGAGCGGGCTCAACGTATGACATCCGACGATAATAGGCACGAGCCTGTCGAACAATTGCTCGACACTCCCGAACTTGCGACTGCGCTCGAAAGTGAACAGTTCAAGAAGTTCCTCGACCAAGTTCCTATCGCCATTGCGGTATCGGATCTGAGGGATGGCGAGACGGTGGTCTACGCCAATCCAGAATTCGAGAAGCTTTCCGGGCTTGCCGCCGCTCGCCTTGAGCAGGAGAATTGGAAGGGGCTTTCGGGGAGTGCGGTGAAAGCGCCCTTCGATCAGCGGATCGATGAAGCGATTGTCACACAAACGGACTTCATTGGAACCTTCCGCCTCGAGCGCAAAGGCTCAGGTTCAGCGATCGTAGACGTCTATTCGAATGTCATCGAGGACGACGACGGCAAGCTCTGCTTTCGGCTTGTCGCCCTGGTGGATGTGTCTGCCCATAGCGATGCGGACAAACTGTCCATTGAGGAGCGGATCCGGGAGAAAGATACGCTCCTCCGCGAGCTGCAGCACAGGGTCAAGAACAACCTGCAAATGATCACTGCGCTCATCCGAATGGAAACTCGGAACGCAGTCGAGCCAGACAAGAACCGATTTGAGCGGCTTGCTGGGCGCGTTGACGCACTCGCGATCCTGTATCAAGCGCTGTCTGGTGAGGATGACAAGGACGAGATCGATTTGGGCGTCTATCTGAGCCAGATAGCCTCCGCCGTGATGACCTCTCACGCGGTGGAGGGTATCCGCCTCGACATCAAGGTCGACACCTATCCGGTTTCGATAAATGTCGCCATGCCGACAGGACTGGTTGTGAACGAGCTTCTTACAAACGCGCTGAAGCATGCCTTCAGAGGTCGGGAGGGAGGGACAATCACGCTGCGGAGCATAGTGGACGGCAATGGTTGCCGGGTCGTGGTCGCTGACGACGGTATCGGTCTGCCTGAGGGTGTGACATGGCCTGCACCCGGTAAACTCGGAGCCCTCATCGCGCGGTCGCTGACCGAAAATGCCAAGGCGCAGTTCGACGTCACCTCGGCCGTCGGTGAAGGAACCAAGGTGACCATCATCTTCAATCGGTCGGCTGCGATCGCCGGCTGAATAGATCATGAAGCCGGCTCGACCGGAATCGCCATTACTGGCATAAACCGCCCGCGGTAGGATCTATGGATTTATCATCGGGCCGCCCGCCCTGGGGTTGTAGGGAAAAGCGAGACGCACCGCCAGAGCCTCTGAGAGATCTGCGACTGAGGTCGACTGCACGAACGAATGGTGATGTGGCCCCGCCTCCCGATCCAAGGACCGCTTCGGGATCGAGAACTGCACCTTTAACTGGGCGGACTCGAAGGTCCGAAAGTGGCGCTCTGTGCTCGTTGCCGCCGACCGATTCAAACGGCAGGGCCTAACCCATCTCGGCCATTCGCGGCATAGCCAGAATGACTGAGTTTTACCCTAGTCTTCCTCCCGAAAATCCTGCAGCGAGGCATGGCGCAGATTCTCCTCGCCGCGGAGATGCTTCACGCGGCCGATCAGCACCGGCTTGACCCATTGCGTCGCCGGCCGTTTCATCCCGTTTGGCGGGGCTCCTGCATGCTCCTGCACCCGTTTCCAGAGCCGTTCGCGCAACTCCCGGTTCAAGGTAATGAAAGCCGAGCCGACATAGCGTCCGTGCCGCGCTCGGCCATGAGCGCGAAAGCCGGCTTGCCTGCCTCGCGCTCGACGCCAAGAAGTTCGTATTCGTCGCTCGAACAGGCCTTGGTCTTCAGCCAAGCCGTGCGACACGATCACGATGGCGAGGTGACGCTTGTTCACGATGACGGGACCGTCACGGTTCGGCTTCACGGCTACGATGTTCCGGTGACGACGCGCGGGGAACGCCTCGCCGAAATACCGGACCTCTCCACCGCGTCCGCCCTCGGCAATCGCGACAGCATGCTTGGCTTTCGACACATCGACACCGACGTAAAAAACGTTATCTTGCGCCATGGCCCGTCGTTCTTCGCTTGGGGCTCGGCTCGGCACTCCCGAGCAAACCCCGTTGCTAAACAGCTGCAAAGACTAAGGGCGGGCCGCCGCTCAGACCACGGTCATAACGTCTAATAGCCATCGCAACATTACCCGCCAAATCGTCCTTGTTGCGCCAATATTTGACGAGTTTCTTTTCATACAGCTTTCGGAATCTCTCGAGTTTGGCCTTTTTCTCGAACTTCGACCTTTTCCGCGGCCCACGTCTTGCGAGCACCGCCTTCGAGCAAAAACGCCACGGTAGGCACGCCTTGGGCGACGGCGTACCCGTACTCCATCTGGGTGTAGCTCTTACCCTTCAACTCTGAGCCGTACCGCTCTGCTACGATGAGTACGTAGTAGTCGCTGTCATCGATGCGCCGCTTAATGTAATCCCATTGAGTGTCGTCGCTGGCTTGGAATGCCGCCATCCCCACAGGAATATGCCCGAGGTTAAGAACGGCCTCGATGACCGACCGTTTTTCGTCCACCAAATCGGCGTAGGTCGAGCTGACGAAGATTTGGTATTTAACGTCCATGCGGCTTCACCCTTCGATCCGCCCTTGTAAGTCTGCAAGCAGGCTGGGGATAACGTTCCGTGCCCGCATCAAGAAGCCCAGTCATGATTCTTGCAAGGGGTGAAGCGATCAAAGCCCGACCCGCGCGCTGGCACGCTAGGTTGCCCGGTTTGCCGGAAGGAATAATTACTTGCGGCCGAGGAGTATGAAACGTGCGGTTGCCCCCCGCCGCAGCGACAGCCTTCGCTATTCCTTCTTGTCGACCAGCGCCCGTAGTGCCGAGACGTCATGCAGCAATAACCTGCTGCCGCGCTTTTCGATCAGGCCTCTCTTGGCGAGGTCGCTCATTTCGCGCGAGACCGCTTCCCTGTGCGTGCTCATCGTTGCCGCCAGCTCGGAATGCGTCGGTGCAGGGCTTATGGACACCTCGCCGTCCACGAGTGCGGCTTTCTCCGCCCGATGCAGGAGCTCGACGATCAGCCGTTTTCGCACGACCAGAGTGCTGTATTCGAATACCCGCTCGGTCATGCGCCGGAGCTGGGCAGACAGATGCTCAAGCAGCATCCAGGCAAAAGTCGGATGGGTCATCACGATATCCCGGAATGCTGTGCCGGACAGCCGTGCAGCGCGGGTTGCCTCCAGCGCGACGACGCTGGCAGAGCGTGCAATCCCGTCAATGCCTCCGAGCTCCCCGAAAATGTCACCCGGTTCGACATCGCGATACGCTATCTCCCTGCCGTCCGCTGAAACCAGTGTCACGCGAGCCCGTCCTTCCAGCAGGAAGAAGACATCGCGACCAGTGTCGCCGTGGGAAATGATCAGCTCGTTGTGTCGATAGCTGCGCTCGTGCCACCGTTTGGTCAGCGCGGCGAGGTCGGCATCGCAAAGTCTTGAGATGAAGGCCGGAGAGCCTGTCACAACAGCCTCTTGTTCAATCAGGTGTACTTCATCTTACTCCCTATCCAAGGAAATTTGATGGCCACAGGTCCCGCTTTCCGGAAAGCAAAACTGGGAGCGGATTTTTCCAATGTTTTCCCCGGTGTGGGAATTCCCACAGCCGAGCCTGGTTTGACTGTCATATCCTTGTTGCAACGTCAGGCCCGCCGGCTCGTGCGCAAGCCGGCGAAAGGAAAGGGAACAGTCATGAAATTCTTGGCTCCCGTCACAAAACTTGCTGCCGGGTTTCGCAAATTCGTCGCGCCGCGCTACCGCCCGGAGCTTTATTACATGCGTGGCCCGGGGCCAGCCACCGCCCGCCGTATGGGCACGCGGCGGCAAAACCAATCCATCGACCACTACGCCTAACTTGCCTCGCGGACGGCTGACGCTCTCGCCCGGAGTGCCGTTCGCGCCGTTCCGTACCGGTCAATTCAGATCAATGAAGGTACGATCTGATCATGGTTATAATTCATGCTGCCGCCATTGGTCCATTTCGCAGGTGGTTACGCCTCCGCGCCGAGGGAAAAGCTCTCTTGTCGGCAACGGACCAGTTGAGCCGTTTACCCGATGACGTTCTTGGCGACATCGGCATCTCACGTGACGAAATCATGTGCGCTTTGCGAAGCCGCGCCATCCGTCATGCGGAGGCAGGCGCGGCCGGCACGACGATCGAGCGCACCAGGATCGCTTCGGCCTCGATCCCGAAACGGTTGGCCGTCGGCAGTAGCTACGCCTCGGCCGAGATCCCCTTTGGCTGGTCCACGAGCGCGCGATCGAGCCTTAGATCGCGGCTTCGACAAGCAGCGGCGCGCGGACGGGACCTTCGAACGGCACTACACCTGCGACCCCAAGGACTGAATGTTGACCGACGGGAACTGGGGAGGATCTCAAAATGATCATGTCAGTTGTTAAGTCCCTCGCGCTCGCTCACGCTGACATGCCAATCAAACAGCTGAAAGACGTCTATTTGGATTGCGAACGGGGAGGCCGCCGGTGCGCTGGGGACGGAAGACGTGATGTACTGTGCGCGAGTTCCGACTAGGCGCGCGATAGCAGTTTGCGCATAATCAACGATGCATGGCCTTCTGCACCGTGCAACGCGGCCACTTCGAACCATGTTTGCGGTAAAAGGCCATTGCCCGGTCGTTTCCCTCGAGCACTTCGAGTGCGATGCTCAGGATGCCGGAATGGGCGGCAAAGACAGCGTGCAATATATTAGCGGCTAGCCCGGTGCCGTACTCGCTTTGATCGATGTGGAGCCGGTCAAGCATGACGTCGCCGGCTTCATTCATCTTAGCCATCGCGTAGCCGGCAATCGAGCCGTCTGGCCGTTCTGCCACGAACGACATTTTCTTGGTGTCTGTCAGTTCCGCCGCAATCCGCTGCAGCGTGTGATCTTCATCCGAAATCAGGGCCGCGGTCTCGGCACCCATGATTGGCGAGTACGTCCTGCGCCAAGACTCTCCAATGAGCAGCGATACCGACGGCACGTCCTGCTCAGTCATGGCTCTGATTTGCGTCATCGATAACGTCCCCTGCCGGTCAATTATAGCGTTGCCGGACGGGCCGCTCAAATTCGGAGCGGCGGCCTACCGCCGCTTCATCGCATGGGGGTCACGCCGTTCCCTACATCTACCATCAGGCATGGTCCGCAGGTCGACTCCTACCGATGAGCTAACGTCCGCTCTGGAGAAGCACCGCGAATGTCTGAACATGGCGCAACCAGGACCAATAGCTTCGCGCTGCCGATGTCCGCTTTCGAGTAACAGCGAAATTGCTTCGAATGACCAAGATAGGCGCTAAGCCGACCTTCGAACGGCACGATTGAACACGCGTCCTGCTACCGTCATCTCTAGGCGCTTACCGCGTCGCCCGGCGCCGTCCCTCCACGGCGTCAAGCCGCTCCTGCAGGTGCCCATTGAGCACGATCATCTCCTTGAGCGCCTTCACCGCGTCGCCCTTGTGCTGGGCGATGAACTTTTGGGCGATCGCCTGAAGGGCGGCCTCCTGGCGTCTGTCCAGCGTCACGATGTGGTCCATGACGATGCCTCCGACAGTTTCCGTTTAAATTGAACAAAACGGGAACAAAAATGTCAAGTGTGAATTGACTTGGCGAGGAATGCCTTCCTATTTGTCAGTGGTGGGGCGGTTGCTCACAAACTGGGGAGAGCCGCGATGGGCAGACGAAAAAGCCGGTTTGACAGGCTGTCGGCGAGGCATGCCGAGGCGATCATCAGCGACGCTCTCAGCCTGCGCAGGACGGTGCTTTCGTCGCAACTGCATCTGAAGGCGCATGGCGAGCTGTTTTGGCAGCTTTGCGGGCTTGTCGAAAAATTGCATGAGGTGATGGCCAGCGTAGCGGAGAAGGAGCCCGATTTCCAGATGCCGGATCTTGGCCTGCTTCCGCTTCCCGAGGGCTATTTGACTCGGAAATGAGGCCATGGCCGGGCCGATGGACAGCGTTGGACGTGCCGCGAAGGCCAACATGCTGCTGATCGTCGAGTGCGGCCACTGCTACCATGTCGGGCGTTTTCGGGCCCACGACGTGGCCAAGGTGGTGGGCTGGAACAAGCCGCTGGAGACCATCCGATTCAGATGCAAGCGGTGCAACCGAACGGACACGACGGTGAAGACCCAGTTCGTCGACCAGGACCATCCGCCGAAGGGCTACATCTGGGTGCTGCAAAAATTCAAGCTTTAGAACAGCGAACCCTGTACCGGCGCCTGTGGGGCCTGCGGCGGAAATTTTATCTGTGTGGCCGGCTTGTCGACGATCACCAGCGCGTCGTCGGGTGCCGTGCGCTGCAGGTGCCTGGCCTGCGACCACGGTGCGGTCAGCCAGGTCTCGGTTTCCTCCTGCGTGGTCAGGATCACGGGCATCGCCTTCTCGTGGATCGGCGCGATCAGGGCGTTGGGCCTGGTGGTCAGAAAACCGTAGAGCTCGAACTCGCCGGGGCCATCCTTGACCTTGCGCACGCCTTGCCAGGGCGTCCACAGGCCGGCGAAGAAGAACAGCGGCCGCGCCTCGTTCAGCGCGAACCAGTAGTTTTTCTGGATACCGGTATCCGGGTCCTTGTCGCCCGGCGTTGGGCTCGGTTCGGCAAAACTGGTCAGCGGCACCACGCAGCGGTTCTCGACGCCGAGATATTGCTGCCAGTGGCCGTATTGCGGGTTGCGGATGTTGGTGGTGCCGTAGTCGGCCTTGCCCTTCACGCGCTCGACCGGCGTCGGCATGCCCCACAGCAGGTTGGCCAGTTCCCGCTCACCGTCCGGCGCGTTGCGCACTACCGGGCCGGGCTGGTTGGGGTAGATGTCGATGGAGGGCTCGAGATTGCCGAGACTGTCGCGCAAGGCGCGGGTCCACTGGCGGATCGCCTCCTGGCTGGTGGTGATGTTGTAGAGGTTGCACATGTCGAGCCCAGGGATGTTCAGGCATCTTGCGGGAAAGGGCAGGTAATTTCCAGCGCTCTCCGGCCGGCTGCTGACACGCTACCCCAGCCCACAGCGCCACGATCACCGCCGCCATCCCGGCGATCGACCGCGGCAGAAGGATACCGCCGCGCGCAGCACGGCGAACCGCGGGCTCCGCCTACGCAACGCACACCGCTCGCGCGCGTTCTACCCATTAGGAGGAGCATGGCGATGTGACAGCTGGTCTCATGCGCTCACAATTGGAGGCAAACCACCATGTCTAAGTTCAAAGATGCCCTTGACCGCGGCAAGGAAGCTCGCCGTGAGCAAGAGGAGAAGGTCGGCAATGAGAAGGCCGAGGGGGTGGACTTCGGCGCGCAAGCAAGGGCCTGGCTAAACGACGTCGTGGTTGCGTCGCTGGAAACGGCCAGGGCTGACGTAGCAGGCGAGGTGGCCGTCGAGATGGACACCGCGCCACGCCGCCAAGCCAAAGCATCAACACCATCTATTCGGTTCAGAATCTACAGGAAGCGGGGAACGGAAAAGGAGGTGGTCGGAAGAACGTTCACGGTCAACGTTCAGCTGAGTGGACAAGTGTCGGTCTCTTCGCCGGGGATTGTGGCAAGAGAAGTGGGAAACATCGGGGATAGGGCTGACGAGCGGTTCTCTAGCTTGCTGGCGGAACTGATCGAGGACGCAGCGAAGGGCACTTAGCCAGCAAGGTGTCGAGGAGGGGCCGGCGATTTCCAGCGTTGTCTGCGGCTGCTGACACGCCGAGCCTGTCAGTAACAGCTTTCCGGACGCCGCAAACAGCCCTCCGTTAACCTTTCATTAACCATGGCTGGCTAGCGTTTACCTATCAGTAAGGAATCGCTGTCCGTGACCTTCGCCGCCCCCGTCGAGACCAAATCCATTCGCTTTCGCGCCCGCTCCTTCGTCGCCTTCACGCTCACCCCGGAGACGCCGCTTTCGGAGTGGCTGGAAAGCCTCGACCGCTGGATCGGCAATTCTCCCGGCTATTTTGCCGGCCGCCCGGTGGTGCTCAACCTCAACACGTTGAAGCCCGCGGTCAGCCAGATCGAAGCGCTGGTTGCCGAGCTTGGCCTGCGCGGCATCCGCATCTATGCCATCGAGCTCGAAGGCAACACGGTGCTTGAGCCCAGTCTGCCGCCTTTGCTGATCGGCGCCAAAGAGGCCACAGCCGGGCTGCTCATGCAGGCCGACCAAAAGGCTGCCGGCGGGCCGGAAGAGGCGGGCAGGGCGGAAGAAGGCAGGGCGGAACCGGGCAAGCAGTCAGAAGACAGGCAACCAGAAGACAGGCTGCCGGACGCGCCGGCCACGCTGATGGTCAAGACGCCGATTCGCTCGGGCCAGTCGATCTTCCACGCGCATGGCGATGTCATCGTGCTGGGCTCGGTCGCCTCCGGTTCCGAGATCGTCGCTGCCGGCTCGATCCACGTCTACGGCACGTTGCGCGGGCGGGCGTCGGCCGGTGTGCTCGGCCATTCGGCGGCGCGCATCTTCTGCCGCAAAAACGAGGCCGAACTGCTGTCGGTCGACGGCTGGTATTGCACCGCCGAGGAGATGGAGCCGGCCTTGCGTGGAAAAGCGGTGCAGGCGTTTCTGGAAAAAGACACGCTGCGCATCGCGCCGTTCAGCTAATGCAGTCGCCCGAAAGTATGCAGCAGTTTTAGAATTAAAACAAAGACTTAAGCGCATCGCATAAATCAAACGCTTAACAATACAAACAACAATAAGGAGGCATAGATGGGCAAAGTTGTGGTGGTCACCTCGGGCAAGGGGGGCGTCGGCAAGACGACCTCGACGGCCGCCCTTGGCGCCGCCGTCGCGAGAACCGGCAAGAGGGTGGCGCTGGTCGACTTCGACGTGGGTTTGAGGAATCTCGACCTGATCATGGGCGCCGAGCGGCGGGTGGTGTTCGACCTGGTCAACGTCATCCAGGGAACGGCCAAGCTGTCGCAGGCGCTGATCCGCGACAAGCGGGTCGAGACACTGTTCCTGCTGCCGGCCTCGCAGACGCGCGACAAGGATGCGCTGACCGAGGAGGGCGTCGGCGAGGTGATCGAAAAGCTGAGCTCGGTGTTCGACTACGTCTTCTGCGACAGCCCGGCCGGCATCGAGCGCGGCGCGCAGCTTGCCATGCGCTTTGCCGACGAGGCGGTCATCGTCACCAACCCGGAAGTCAGCTCGGTGCGCGATTCCGATCGCATCATCGGCCTGCTCGACGCCAGGACCGTCAAGGCCGAGCGGGGCGAGCAGATCGCCAAGCATGTGCTGGTGACGCGGTACGATGCGGCGCGCGCGGCGCGCGGCGAAATGCTCTCGATCGACGACGTGCTGGAAATCCTGTCGACGCCGCTGCTGGGCATCATTCCCGAGAGCCAGGACGTGCTCAAGGCCTCCAACCTCGGGTCGCCGGTGACACTCAGCGATCCGACCAACTCCGCCGCCCGCGCCTATATCGAGGCGGCCAAACGGCTCGAGGGCGAGGACCTGCCGGTCGTCGTGCCGTTCGAGCGCAAGGGCTTTCTCGATCGGCTTTTTGGAAGGAGGGCAGCATGAGCCTGTTAGACCTCTTCAAGCGGCGCGGCAGCGCGCCGGTGGCGCGCGAGCGGCTGCAGGTGCTGCTCGCCTATGAGCGCCGCAACCGCAGCCAGCCCGATCTCGTCTCGGTGCTGCGCGAGGAGATCATGGCCGTGATCGCCAGGCACGTGCAGATCGACCAGGATTATCTGCAGGTCTCCATGGATCGCGGCGAGACGATGTCGACGCTGGAGATCGACATTCAGATCCCCAACAAGAGCGCTAGGCCGCTGGCCATGTCGGCCTGAGCGTTGCGCCTGTAGTAGTTTTTGACGCCGGCGGGACAGCCCCCCCCTTCTGGCCTGCCCTCTTTGCCCCCACTTGGCATCTCCCCCTCAAGGGGGGAGATTGGCAGCTTCGGCGCACCGCTCGCCTCTGCATCAACCATGCGCACGCTTCCCATCCATTTGCCCCTTGCGCAACCAACAAAAGGGTGAAAACGTTGGTCCGGGGTAAATGGGCAAGGGTGGTCGTCGCGGCTGTTAGAAGCTCCGGGGCGGCCTTGAAGAGTGATGAATTTTCCACAGTTCCTGGTGGGGATGACCGCCGCGGCATTCGTCGTGGCGCTCTCGACTTATTTGGCAACGGGTTCAATCTGGAAGGCGCTGGGCTGGACGGTCCTCACCTTGATCGTTCTGCAGCTTGGATATTTTTTGTCCGTCGTCCGGCTGATCTATAGGGCCGAACGAAAGACACACAGTGACCGCGACCCGCGAGTACTGGACCGTCGAGACTGCATGCGGTTTCGAGATTCAGGTCGGCCACCACAAATATAAACATGCCTAGACCATGATGTTCATCAGATAGACAGTATGGTCTAAACCGCTTGAAAGCGGACATGTTCGGTTCTTGGAATGTGCCTTGGACGTTCCGTTACTTTAGTCAACCAGTATATATCTCGTAGGCGTAGAAATGGCCGAAGCCGCCGCCGAGATAGGGCGCCGAGCCCATCTGCCAGAACAGCCACGACAGGGTTTCTGCGCGCGCCGGCTGCTCGGTCGGCAGGAACTCGCCGAATTTCTCGGCCAGATGCAGCAGGATCGAGCCGGATTCGAAGACGCGGATCGGGTTTGGCCCGCTGCGGTCCATCAGCGCCGGGATCTTGGAGTTGGGATTGACCTCGACGAAGCCGCTGCCGAACTGGTCGCCGTCATTGATCCTGATCAGCCAGGCGTCATATTCGGCGCCTTTGTGGCCGCGCGCCAACAGTTCCTCCAGCATGATCGTCACCTTCACGCCGTTTGGTGTCGCCTGCGAGTAAAGCTGCAGCGGATGCTTGCCGACCGGCAACTGCTTGTCATGCGTCGGGCCGGCGATCGGCCGGTTGATGCTGGCGAAGGCGCCGCCATTCTCCTTGTTCCAGGTCCATACTTTCGGCGGTGTGTATTGGTTCATTTCGGAGGCCTTTGATGTGAGCGGGGAGGGTCTTGGGGAGGATCAGCTTGCATAGATACAGGTAGTGCGGGCTGACGGAAGTTCAACTTGTGTTGAACTATTGTCGATGTCGGCAGCGCAAGCCTGCGCGATTGCATTCGGCCCTTGCGCCTCGTCACATGCGCCATAGCTATAGAAGATGCCGGCCCACGGTCGTCGTGAATATTGCCAGGATTGAGAGCATGACCATCGATACGATTTTGCGGTCCATCGTGACGGTGCGCGCGTCGATTCCGGATGATGCCTTCACCGCGAATGCGCTGGGCACCAGCCGGGAAGGCAGCGGCGTGGTCATTCGCGACAACGGCCTGGTGCTCACCATCGGCTATCTGATCACCGAGGCGGAAGAAGTCTGGCTGACCGACCACAGCGGGCGCGTGATTCCCGCGCACGCGCTCGCCTACGACCAGGAAACGGGCTTCGGCCTGGTGCAGGCGCTGGCCCCGCTCGGCCTGCCCGCGGTGGCTTTCGGCGACGCGGCCAGGGCGATGGCCGGCGACCCGGTGGTGCTCGCCGACGGCATCGGCCAGGCGGTCAGCGCGTACATCGTCACCAAGCAGGAATTCGCCGGCTATTGGGAATATCTGCTGGACGAGGCGATCTTCACCGCGCCGGCTCATCCGTCATGGGGAGGTGCGGCCCTCATCGGGCAGGACGGCAGGCTGCTCGGCATCGGTTCGCTGCGCCTGCAGATGAGCCGCGCCGGCGAGATCGCCGATATCAACATGGTGGTGCCGATCGACCTGCTGCCGCCCATCCTCGACGATCTGCTGACACGCGGCCAGGTTGCCAAGCCACCGCGCCCATGGCTCGGCGCCTTCTCCGCCGAAAGCAATGGCGAGGTCGTGGTGATGAGCGTCGCCGAAGGCAGCCCGGCCGCCGAAGCCGGCCTGCGCCAGGGTGACATCATCTCGGATGTGCGCGACGGCGAAGTCGACGGGCTCGCCGATTTCTACCGCAAGTTGTGGCAGAACCCGGCGGGCGCCGAAATCCCGCTGCGGGTTGTGCGCGATGGCCGCGAAACCTGGCTGCGCGTCAAGTCGGCCGACCGCAACAGCTTTCTCAAGAAACCGCAGCTGCAGTGAGGCTCCTTTCCTTCCCCCCCTTGTGGGCCTTGTGGGAGAAGGTGGATCGGCGCGCAGCGCCGAGCCGGAAGGCCGCAGGTTATTACATCACGATTTGAAGGACCGCCATGGGCGGCGCGAAGCAATGCTTCGCGCCAGCCTTGCAACAAGGCCACTGTTGCTCCATTCGATCGGAGCCAAGCAGCGACAAAGGAGAACCGATGACGACCACAGAAAGGCGGACCCGCTGATGGCGCCGGTCGAGGTTGACCCCGCCAAGGTGCGCGAATTCAGCGATGCCGAGAGCTTCTACACCTGGCTCGGCAAGCATCACGGCACCGAGACAGAAATCTGGATCAAGATCCACAAGGTCGGTTCGGGACTGCCTTCGATCACGCCCAAGGAGGCCATCGACGTCGTGCTGTGCTGGGGCTGGATCGATGCCGTGCGCAAGGGGCTCGACAACAAGAGCTATTTGCAGCGCTACACACCGCGCGGCAGGAAGAGCATCTGGAGCCAGATCAACGTCGACAACGTCGCCCGGCTGATCGAGGCGGGCCGGATGACCGAGCATGGGCTCAAACAGGTCGAGGCGGCGAAGGCCGACGGGCGCTGGGGGCGCGCCTATGCAAGCGGCAAGAACATGAAAATCCCCGCGGATCTGCAGGCCGCAATAGACGCCGAGCCCAAGGCCAAGGCGATGCTGGCAGGGCTCAGCGCGCAGAACCGCTTCGCGCTCGCCTTCCGCATCCACAACATGAAGACCGAGGCTGGCCGCGAGAAGAAGATCGCCGCCTTCGTCGAGATGCTGAAGCGCGGTGAGGCGATCTACCCGCAAGGCAAGAAGTGAGGCTGGCGCCGACCCGGCTGTGGCTGCGCTTGCCGCAAAATTCCCGCCTCGTGGGTGTCAGGGTGAGAGAAATTGGCCGTCCACCCCGGCCGCTGCGCAGTAACGGTTTCTTCTTTGCTTTTGCCACACAATGGCGGCGACGAGGCGGGCGAAGTCCAGAGCATGGCCGAAAAGAAAAATCGCGACGGGGAGTTCTGGGAACTGGCGCTCGAACGCGCGCATCTTGGCGTCTGGGACTGGGATCTCGCGAGCGGCGACTGTTTTTACTCGGCGATGTGGTTGCAGATGCTCGGCTATGGCGAGGGTGAGCTTGCGGAGACAAGCGATCTCTGGTTGCAGCTGACGCATCCCGACGATCGCGAGCGGGCGGTGGCCAGCGGCGAACGCCACATTGCCGGCCTGACCGATTCGATCGAAACCGAGCTCAGGCTGAAGCACAAATCCGGTCACTGGGTATGGGTTCTCGATCGCGGCGGAGTGGTCGAACGCGACGCCGAAGGCCGGCCGGTCAGACTGATGGGCGTCCAGACCGACATCACCAAGCAGAAGCAGGCGGAAGCAGAGCTTGAACAGGTCAACGTCCGCTTTCGCCTGGCATTGGCGGCCAGCGGCACCGGCATCTGGCACCACGATCTCGCCGCACGCAAAAGCTACTGGGACAAGCGGACGCGGGACATCTACGGGCTTGTCGCCGACACCGACGAAGTGTCGCAAGACCTCTGGCACAGCTATCTGCATCCGGACGACCGGGCCGCCGCCGAGCGGGCCCATTTGGCGCCGCTGCAAACCCAAAAGGTCGTCGCCGTGCAATACCGCATCATCAAGCGGGACGGCGAAATCCGATATCTCGAATCGCTGATACGGTTCGCCGACGCCCAGTCGTCGGGCCACATCCTGGGCACGGTGCGCGACATCACCGAGGCGAAGCAACGCGAGCAGGAACTTGCCCATGCGGCCCGCCATGACGCGCTGACCGGCCTTTTGAACCGCGCCGCTTTCGACCGGCTGCTGGCCGAGCACATCGCAACGGCGCGCCGGCTCGCGGTGTTCTACGTGGATCTCGACTACTTCAAGGCACTGAACGACTTCGCCGGCCACGCCGCCGGCGACCTTGCCCTGAAGAGCGTCGCCGAGCGCATTCTGGGCTGTCTGCCGCCGTCGGTGCACGCCGCGCGCCTCGGCGGCGACGAGTTCGCGCTGCTGGTGCCTGATTGCGATGCAGCGCAAGCCGAGCGTCTCGCCGGCGCCGTACTCGCGGCGGTTCGCGATGCCGACCTCGGCTCGACGGCGGCGTCGCGCAAGCTCGCGGCCAGCATCGGCATCGCCTTTGTCGCCGATGCGAATACCGCAGTGGCCGACGCGCTCGCCTGCGCCGACGACGCCTGCTATGCGGCCAAGGCCGCCGGGCGCAATCGCTTCGCGGTGTTCTCGCCCGAGACGACATCCGGCTCCAGCGGCCTCAATGCGGCGCGGCTGGCCGCCGACACCGTCGACGCCATGGCGGACGGAAGGCTGAAACTGTTCGGCCAGGAAATCCACCAGCTCGGAAAACCCTGGCAAGAAAGCCGCCATGTCGAGGTCCTGGCGCGGCTCGCCGGCCGCAACGGGCGGCTGATCCCGCCGGGCGAGTTCATCCCGGCGGCGGAGCGGTTCGGCGTCGCCTCGCGGCTCGACCGCTGGATTATCACGACGGCGCTGTCGCTTCATGGTCCGGCGCTGAAGTCAGGGGCGCTCACGCTCGGCTTCAACCTGTCGGCGCAGACGCTCAGCGACCCGCAGCTTTGGGATTTCGTCGACGCTGTCATCGCCGAGACCGGGGCGCCGCATTCCGGCATCGGCTTCGAGATCACCGAAACCGCCGCGGTCACCAATTTCGCAGCTGCCGAGCAGTTCGTCGGCAAGGCGCGCGAGCGGCGCTGCCGCGTCAGCCTCGACGATTTCGGGGCGGGCATGAGCTCGTTCGAATATCTCCGGCGCTTTCCCGTCGACACGATCAAGATCGACGGTTCGTTCATCGAGCATATTGCCGATAGCCGCTTCGACCGCGAAATCGTCTCGGCGATATCCGGCATCGCCAGGAGCCTCGGCTGCTCCGTGGTGGCGGAGAAGATCGAAGCGCAGGATGCGCTCGACATCCTCGCGGATATGGGCATTGACTTCGGCCAGGGATTTCTGCTGCACCGGCCGGAGCCGCTGCAAGCGATCGTGGCGCGGGCGTGCGCGACCCGGGCGAGCGCGACACAAGCGAGCGTGGCACGGGCGCGCAAGACACGGGCGAGCGCGCCGGCACCAGCCGGACGGCGAGCCTAGCCCGGATCTCTCCGGGCTAGCCGGGCGAAAAGTCCGCGAAACCGGTCCGGCGCCGTGATGCGCGACTGGTCAGGACTTTCCCGGCGGGCGATAGCGGACCGACTTCGCCTTGCCAAGCGCTTGCATCGTCTCTTCGACGCTCAGGAGAACGGTGGTCTCGTACGAACTGAGCGCTCCTCCCGCACCAATGGCAAGCATGACCGATGCCATCGAAACGTTGTCGGGCGCTTCCCACAGGTTCCAGCCATCGTGCTCTCCGAAGCCGTACCAGAACCCGTGCAGCTTTCCGCCTACCGATTCGATGTAGGTGCGGGCTGCCTCGCGTCTATCCTCGGGGTTTTCGATCAGGCGCGCCCAGGTCTCGGGCGTATAGCTGAATCGTGAGAGATACATGGGCATGGTTCGCCTCCAGGGCCGCCGATCCCCCAGCGGCTCGGCGTCGAGGGGATCGAGGGAGGGGCTGGCGCCGAGCCTGACCGGCTTGGTTGGTTCACCGGCTGACAAAATATGCGCTCAGGCTAATATAATCGCAACACCTATCCTGCAGGCCGCCGCCGATGCGGGTCAGGCGTTGCGGCTCGCCATATGCGCGTCGAGCTTCTTTCTCGAAGGCCCGTACCGCTTGATGATGGTCGCGGCCTCGCTCGGCGGTATGCCATATTTCTTCGCAAACGCCGCTACGTCGTAAGGCTCCTCGCCGGCGGCCGGTTTGCGGTCCTGCTTGCTCCTGGATTTGTCGTCGGCCATGTCGTCCTCCATTATATCTGGTGGTTATAGGGTTCCTTGGTCGGCCCGACCATCCATGCCAGTTTGGAAAAGGGGAGGCACGCCGGTCTGACCGGTTGCCCCGACCGGTGAGCTGCTGGTTCCCGCTCATGGGCTCGAACCACGATTCACGCCTTCAAAGGGCGCTGTCCTACCATTAGACGAAGCGGGAATAGAGGAAGTGACGCTGTCTAGCACTTTCTCATCCGCGCATGAAGCTGCTTCATGTCATCATCGGCTTGAGCATGAGCTTTCAGCAGGGCCTTGTAGAGACGGGAGCAATCGCCGTGACCAGAACCGACCTCTCCGACTTCTACCGAGACTATATTGCCTGCCTGAACAAGCAGGACTGGCCGAAGCTGGGGCAGTTCGTTGATGATGAGGTGATCCACAACGGCCGGCGGCTCGGTCTATCAGGCTATCGCAAAATGCTGGAGCGAGACTTTGCTGAAATTCCGGACCTTTATTTCAACGTCCAGATGCTGATTTCCGATCCGCCCTACATAGCGAGCCGGCTCGGGTTCGACTGCACGCCGAAAGAAAGCTTCCTCGGCCTCCCTGTAAATGGGAGGAGAGTTTCCTTTGCCGAGAATGTTATCTATGAATTTGGGGACAAAAAGATTGTAGAAGTATGGTCTGTCATAGACAAGGCTGCCATCGAAGCCCAGCTTTAGCGCGAGAATGCTCGGCCGTCGTTCCACGTTCCGATATGAACCACGATATGAACAATGGCAGCTGCCTGTCTACCGCCTGTCAAGGACCCGGCCTTGACGCCTGAACACGCTGCCCCAGATTACGCGGCGGAGTTTTTAGAAATGCGATACGACTGGCAGGGGTGCAAATTCGTCGAACGGCATTTCGGCATTGTTATCGCAATTGGCCTGGCTGCAGGGCTGTCGGCCCTGGCCGCGCTGGGCTACACGCCTTAAGCCTTCTGCTGCGCATGCCCCACGGCATTGGCGAAAGAAATGTCATCCTTGATCTCGCGCATCGCCATCGAGGTGATCGTGCGGCGCACGCCGGGCAGGCGGCTGAGCTCGACGCGCAGCATCCTGTCGAGCGCCATCATGTCGACGGTCACGATCTGCAGGAGATAGTCGGCCTCGGCTGTGGTGGCGTGGCAGCGCCGGATAAGCGGATGCGCCTGGACTGCAGCCTCGAAGGCTTCGGAGAGCTCGAAATCGATCGACACCTGGATGAAGGCTTCGATGCCGAAGCCGAGCTTGGCCGGGTCGACCCGCGTCGAGTAGCCGCGGATGATGCCAGCGTCCTCCAGCCGCCTTGACCCGCTTCCAGCACGGCGTCTTGCTTAAGCCGACCTCGTCGGCGAGCACTGCGAAGGAGGTGCGCGCATCGCGTTCCAGTGCCGCGACGATCTTCCGGTCGACGGCATTCAGCATCATACGTTCTCCAAACCTTCGCAATGGACGAACATCGTCCTCCATTTTCTGGTATTTGGATAACACAAAGGACAATGTTCAAGTGAAAAGCGACTAAACTGCGGGGCTCGGACCGAACAGGAGCCCTATGGGCCGGGCAAAGGAGCAGCTGCCATGCACAAGCCGGATTATTACGCCCGTATCGAAGCGCCCGAGATGCGCGACTATGGCGTCTACCTCAGCTGCGACAAGCTACTCGCCTGCCAGAAGCCGCTGGCCGAGATGGTCAATGCCGACGAGCTGCAGTTCCAGATCGTCCATCAGGTCGAGGAGCTGTGGATGAAGCTCATCGCCTACACGCTGGTCGATGTCGTCGACTTCCTCGAGCAGCAGAACACCCATCGCATCGTCACGCTGATGGGGCGGGTGCATCGGCTGATGCGGATGATGACGGCGCAGCTCGACCTGCTCGAAACCATGTCGCCCAAGGAATACCAGGATTCGGCTGCAGCTCGGCAATGGCAGCGGCCAGGAATCGCCAGGCTTCAAGCTCTTGCTGCGCATGCCGCCGGATCTGTGGCGGGCGTTCAAGGCGTTCTATCTCGATGGTCGCGGGCTCTCGGTCGAGGATGTCTACGATGTCAGCTATGATCACGGCGACAGCTATGTCGTCGCCGAGGCGCTGATCGAATTCGACGAGCTGTTCCAGAAATTCCGCGCCAATCATCTCTACCTCATCCACCGCTCGATCGGGCTCGGCTCGAAATCGCTCAAGGGCCGACCGGTCGAACTGCTGCAGGCCGGCGCCCTGCATCGCTTCTTCCCGGAGCTGTGGGACATACGCTGCGACATGACCGACCGCTGGAGCTGCCAGTATGGGACTGTGCGGGCACCGATCAGCCACCCGGAGGCGAAGGCAGGGTAAACGCCGCGATCCCTTCTCCCCTTGTGGGAGAAGGTGGATCGGCGCGCAGCGCCGAGCCGGATGAGGGGTGTTGGACGGAATGCGGCGATGCCAAGCCCCTCATCCGACCGCTTCGCGGCCACCTTCTCCCACAAGGGGAGAAGGGGAAGGCGCCGCATGTCGGGTTTGCGGCTGGTGCAACGTCCTTGGGGCGAAATCGGTCGCAACCCTGGAGGACGGCATGTCATCGGAAACCACCCAATCACCGGCTCAACCGCCGTGGCAGACCGCGGCAATCCTGATTGGCCGCCTGATCTTCGCAGCCGTCTTCCTCATGGCGGTGACCTTCAAATTCATCGACATGGGCGCCACCGCGGGCTACATCGCCGCCGCCGGATTTCCGTTCCCGCTGTTTCTGGCCTGGTGCGCGGCCGTGCTCGAAGTGGTCCTGGTGCTGTGCTTCCTGACCGGCGCCTTGTTCTCGCAGGCCGCTCTTGTCGCCGGCGCCTATGTGCTGTTCCTCGCCTTTGCCTTCCACGGGCCGTCGCACTGGGCCGGAAACCAGGCCGAGTTCGGCTTTTTCGTCGATCATTTTACCTTCCTGGCCGGGCTGCTGTTTGCCGCCGTGCATGGGCCGGGCCGTGTGCTGACCTGGAAGGCTGCACTGGCAAGGTGATCGTAGCTCGGCTGGCAAGCGGCGTTCCGATACGGCGAGGCGATTGCGACGTCACATCTGGTCGTTGTAGGGTTCCTTCATCTGGCCGACCATGCGCGCCAGTTTGGAGAAGGACGGCATGTCCGCCTCCGGCTGGCACTGGTTCGCCAGCTCCAGCAGCCGGATCGGGAAGTTGACGGCATCGCGGCTCGAGGCCGACATGCCTTCGGAGCGCTCCTCGCTGGTCTCGCTGGCTTCGGCCTTGCGCAAGGCGATGTCTATCTCCTCGACCGTCAGCACGCCCTTGCGGACAAGGACCTGGTTGATCGATGCGACGGCCATCAGCAGGCCCTCGAGTTGCAGATTGGCGACATTCATGGCTTTGCTCCCATTGGCAAAATGCAAACGCGCGAGCGCCGGTTCCGATCCGGACAGCTGCAGCATAGCGCGGCGTGCGGCCGAATTTTAGGCCGGCCCGCGAGATTTCGCTTGCTTTGTGACGGCAGCTATGCTAGGAATATAGTCATGGTGCTGATTTGCGCCAACGACCCGCCCACCGAGGCGGGTTTTTTTAATTCAAGCCTTCTCACAAGTTCGTGCCTGTGTTGCCGATATCAAATGTCGGCGGGACAGCGCCCCCCTCTGTCCTGCCCTCTCTTTGCCAAAATTTGGCATCTCCCCCACTTGGGGGGAGATCGGATGTCACCCCGGCTTTCGCCAATCACCAGCATCGCGGTAGGCCATGGCCGAGAATCCGTTCGACGACGAACCGGCTGATGTGGCCGAACCCAAGCCTTCCGGCCGGCCGAAGCGGGCGAAAAAAACGCTGGCCGATGGGTTTCTGGAAGCCATCCGCGCCGATTTCCGGGCGCATGGCGCCGGTGTCATCGCCGAGGTTCGTACCGAAAAGCCCGATCAGTATCTGAAGATCGTGCTGTCGGTGCTGCCCAAGGATCTGCATCTCAACATCAACAGTCTGGAAGCACTGAGCGATGACGAAATCAGGCAGCGCATCCGCGGCCTCGAAGCCGTCCTGCGGCCGTTTCTCGAAAAGTCCGGCGTCGCAAGAGCGGGCCTCGCAAAGCCGGGCCGCGACGGCGAAGGCCGAGTATCTGAGCCTGCTCAGGGAATTGGACCGGAGGCGGCGCACTAACCAGCTTGCCGCCTACCGGCCTTACCCGCGACAGACCGAGTTCCATGCGGCCGGTGCTGCCAACCGAGAACGCCTGTTCATGGCCGGCAACCAGCTCGGCAAGACAAGGGCCGGCGGCGCCGAATGGGCGATGCATCTCACCGGCCGTTATCCCGAGTGGTGGCAAGGCAAGGTTTTTGACACGGCCGTGCGGCTGTGGGCGGCGGGCGTCACCGCCGAGGGCACGCGCGACAACCCGCAGCGCATCCTGATCGGCCCGCCGCAGCAGCCGGCGGCGTGGGGCACCGGCATGATCCCGGCCGACGCCATTGTCAGCACCATCATGGGGCGCGGCGCGCCGCATGGGCTGGACAGCGTCGTCGTGCGCCATGGCGGCGGCGGCGATGTGCAGGCCGATGAATCGGTGCTGTCGTTCAAGAGTTTTGAGAAGGGCCGCGAAAAGTGGCAGGGCGAAACGCTGCACGGCGTCTGGTTCGACGAGGAACCACCGCTCGACATCTATTCCGAAGGCCTGACCCGCACCAACGCGACAGGCGGCATCACCATCGTCACCTTCACGCCGTTGCTCGGCATGTCGGAAGTGGTGCTGTTGTTTCTGTCGGCGGAAGCGGTGGAGGGAATGGGGTGAGGGGCGGCGGCCTTGCCTTCTCCCCTTACGGGAGACGGTGGATCGGCGCGCAGCGCCGAGACGGAAGAGGGGTGCTGGACGGAGTGCGGTTTTTGCCAAGCTGGAACACCCCTCATCCGACCTCGCGGAGCCTGTCCTCGGGCTTGCCGGAGGCAAGACCCGTGGGCGAGGCCACCTTCTCCCACAAGGGGAGAAGGGAGAGCGGCCGCCTTGGCCAGAAAAATCTTGTCCAAACAACACCATACGGCCGGCGCCTGCCAACATGATTCAAGTGCGAGGGCGAAGAAATGACCCGCCACGTCACCTTCATGACCATCGATGATGCCGAGCATTACACGCCGCAGCAGCGCGCCGCGATCGTATCGGCCTATCCGGCGCATGAGCGCGAGGCGCGGGCGAGGGGCATTCCGGTGCTGGGCTCCGGCCGCATCTTTCCGGTGGCGGAGGACCTGATTGCCTGCGAGCCGTTCCGGCTGCCGCGCTACTGGCCGCGGCTCGGGGCGCTGGATTTCGGCTGGGATCACCCTTCCGCTGCTGTCGAGCTCGCCTGGGATACGGAGGCCGACGTCGTCTATGTCGCAAAAGCCTGCCGCGCCTCGCAGCAAACGCCGGCCATGCAGGCGCTGACCCTGAAACCGTGGGGCGAATGGCTGCCCTGGGCGTGGCCGCGCGACGGCCGCCGCGAGACGCTGGAAGGTGCGGGCGTGGCACTTGCCCGGCAATATGGCGCGCATGGTCTGAACATGCTTTCCAGCCATGCGCAGTTCGCCGACGGTTCGGTGTCGCTCGAGGCCGGGCTGATGGAGATGCTCGACCGCATGCAGAGCGGCCGCTTCAAGGTGTTCTCGACGCTTCTGCCCTGGTTCGAGGAGTTTCGGCTCTACCATCGCAAAGACGGCCAGGTGGTGAAGCTGCGCGACGACCTGATGGCGGCGACACGCTATGGTGTGATGATGCTGAGGGAAGCGGTGGTCGACCCGGCCGAGTTCAAGACGGCACGGCGAAAGCCAGGGCAGAGCGATCCGCTGGGGGCGTTCCGGTGAGGGGACGCCGCCGATGACCGTTCGCATTGTCAGCGCTACGCTGCGCGACCTCTCCTACATCGCCGCCAACCTGCGGCCCGAGGACCGGACGGAGATCGACTGCCAGTTCGACGAATGGTCGCCGGCGCTGCTGGCGCTGACCGCGCTGCAGGGGTTTGCGTATGTCGCCGAGCTGAACGGCAATCCGGAGGCCGGCTTTGGCGCCGCCGAGCAGCGCGGCGGCCTATGGATCGCCTGGAGCTGGGGCACGCGCCGCATGAGGCGCTGCGTGCCTGGGATCACGGCGTTCTTTCACGCGGTGCTGGGTCCGCAGGTTGCCGCGCACGGCGCCTGGCGGGTCGAGGCCCGGGCGCTGGCCACCAATGAACTGGCGCTGCGCTGGCTGGCCCGGCTGGGCGCCACGCAACGCTGCCGCCTGCCGGGCTATGGCAAGAACGGCGAAGATTTTTTGCTCTACGACTGGACAAGGTCGTCTGACTTTGGGTCGTCTGACTTTGGAGAATGCTGGAACCATGTGCCTTTTTCAAAAGCCGCCGGCGCTGAAGCCGTTGCCACCGGCACCGACCATTGCCGACAAGGACGTGCAGGCGCGCGAAGCAGCGCTCCGGGCTGAGCTCGAGCAGCGCCAGGGAACCGCCGGCACGGTCAAGACCGATCTGTCGCCGAGCGAACTCAGCGGCCAGCGCCGCGTGCTGCTGGGGATTTGATGTGGGGAGGAGGGTAGCGTCTAGCAGCACCCCCCTCTGTCCTGCCGGACATCTCCCCCTCAAGGGAGGAGATTGGATGTCACCTCAGCTTTCGCCAACCACCAACGCTGGAAGGCCGGCGAAACGCCGAAGCTGCCAATCTCCCCCCTTGAGGGGGAGATGGCCGGCAGGCCAGAGGGGGGTGTTCAAGCACCGACGTCGAACTCTGCGCGCTCTCACCCCGGCTTGCGCGCGAAGGCCCAGACCATCAGCGGATATTCCTCGTCGTTGCTGAGGTCGCGCCATAGGCCGTAGGCGCGCACCGGGCCGCCGATATGGGCTTTTGCGCAGGCTTTGTTGCCCCAGCTGAACACTTCAATGTTTGCCTGGGGGAAGCCGCCTTCGACCAGCAACTGCTTGAGGCCGGCGGCGGTCCAGCGGTTGTAGTCGTGCGGCCTGGCATGCACCCTGAACAGGAACGGCGTCGCCACCATCGCCCAGCCGCCCGGCCGGGTCATGGCGTGGATATTCTGTGCCGCGGCAAACGGGCGCTGCACATGCTCCAGCACCTGGTCGGCGATGACGACGGAATATTGCCGGTCGGTGCGGTCCTTGCAGATGTCGAAATCAGGGAAATCGACGGAGGTGTAGTTCGAGCATATCGTCTTCCAGTGGCGGTTCCAGCCGGGCGAGATCTCGATCACGTCTGAGGATTTGCGGCCGTCGGCCTCAAGAAACGCGGTGAACGCCTCGATCTGCCTGATGCGCAGCCAGTTGCGGGAATCGTAGCCGATCAGCCGCTTTGCAACCTGCTTGCTTCGCCTCTTCAGGGCGCCGGGTAGGCTTTCCGTCATTATCAAATCGATCTCCTTGAGTCGCCGCCCCACGCCCCTTGAACATCGCAAAAGCGAACAAAATTCGACCTGGCCTTGGCAATATCTGGGCTTCGAACAAGCTGATACAACAGAACGAGGAAATGCCATGGCGAGCGATTCCCGTGCCCACGATATCCTGTCGCGACAGGCGGAACTGGAGAGCGAGCGCAGCCAGTATGAGGCTGTCTGGGAGGCGGTGTCGGAATTCTGCGACCCCGACGCGCCCGATGTCTGGAGTGGGCGCCGGGGCGCGGAACCGCAGGCCGAGCGGCACGAGCGGCGCGGCGCCCGTGTCTACGCCAACACCATCAACTCGGCCGCCAACCGGCTGGCCGCCGGGCTGGAAAGCCTGATCATCCCGCAGTCGGAGAAATGGCACGGGCTGTCGACCGCCGCCGTGAACGACGAGGAGAGCGACGAGGAGAAGGAATGGGCGGAGGCGCTTCGCGATTTCCTGTTTGCGCTGCGCTATTCGGCCAATTCGAATTTCGTGCCGGCGACGCAGGCCTGCCTGCGCAACGTCGTGCGCTACGGCCCGGCCTATCTCTATGCCGAGGAGGGCTTTGGCGGCACGCTGATCCGCTATGCCTCGATCCCGGTGGTCGAGGGCTATCTCTGCCGCAACCGCTGGGGCCAGATCGACATTTTCCACCGCCGCTATGAGCGCACGGCACGGCAGGCGGCGCAGCTGCTCGGCTATGACAAGCTGCCGGCGCGGATCAAGATGCTGGTCGACGACCCGGCCAAATGCGAGACCAAGATTTCGCTGATCCAGTGCATCCAGCCGCGTGACGAGCGCAAGATGTACCGGCTCTCCGGCACCTACCAGTATCTCGACACGGCGATCGCCTCCTACCACGTCGTCGAGGACGAGGAGGTCATCGTCAGGGAGAGCGGTTTCCGCTCCTTCCCGGTGTCCTGCTTCAACTGGCGCCGCCATGAGGGCGACCCCTATGGCATCTCGCCGACCATCGAGGCGCTGACCACGGTGCGCGAGGAAAATGCCGTGCGCCGCTCGGGTCTCAGGGCGCTGCAGCAGATCACCGATCCGGCGACTGCGTCGAAAGCGCGGCTCGACTATGTGCCGGTGCTCAATCCCGGCGAGAACTATCCCGGCCTGATCGACGACAATGGCCGGCCGCTGATTGCGCCGATTGCTGTGGGCCAGAACCCGACCCATGCATTCGGCTACGCGGAAAGCCGGGCCGAGGAGATCCGCGACATGATGTTCGTCAACCTGTTCCAGACGCTGGTGCAGAACCCGCAGATGACGGCCACCGAAGCCTTGATCCGGCAGGAGGAGAAGGGCGCGCTGCTCGGGCCCTCCGGCTCGATCATCCAGGCCGGCTTTGCCGCCAATCTCGACCGCGAGCTCGGTATCCTCGAGGACAAAGGATTGTATGAGGAAGACAGCCGGTTCCTGCCGCCGGCGAGCCTTGCCGGCAAGGCGGTGCGGCCGACCTTCACCGGGCCGCTCGACGTGCTGCGCCGCTCGGCCGAGGCGCGCGACACCATCCAGGTGGTGACCACGGCCATGCAGATGGCGCAGTTCGACCCCGGTGTCATGGACAATATCGACGGTGACGAGGCGCTGAAGATCGTGCAGAGCGCCGGCCGCAGCCCGCAGCGCATCTTTCGCCGCCAGGACGAGGTGGCTGATATTCGCGATGCCCGAGCCAGGGCGCAACAAGCGCAGGCCGGCATGGCGGCGATCGCCGCCGCCGGCAAGGTTGCCAGGGATGCCGTGCCGGCGGCGGTCCAGGCGCGCGACAGCGGCCTGCTCGACAGTCTCAGCGGGCTGATGCCGCAGGACGGCGAGGGCGGCGCATGAGCGGCAAACGCTTCGCCCATTCGCGCCAGGCCGGCGGCCCGGCCAGGGCGCAGGATGCGCTGACCAGGGCCTATCTCAGGGTGTTCTCAGGCCAGGACGGCGAGATGGTGCTGGCCGACCTGACGGCGGCGACCGGCTATTACCGCCGCCCGTCCTATGGCGAGTGGCTGGCCAAGACCAGGACGCCGAACGGCTTCGAACTGCACAGCGCGCTGAGCAACGCGCGCGCCGAAGTGGTGCAGCACATCATGGGGTTTTTGACACTGGACGAAGCGCAACTGGCGGCGCTGGAGAAGGCGGCGCGGCTGGAGGGGAGGTAGGGTGATGAAACTGCCTTATGGTTAAGTCTTGCTCAAATCTACGGTGATCCGCATCGGGCTGGTTTTGACGCCTGGCGGCCAACACTTCTGGACCGATTTCAAAAGTTGCTGGGCGGCTTCCGCCGCCGCCTCCGAATGTGGATCATAAGATACAACGGTAACCGACTTGACCTTGCCGACCTTGTTCAACGTCACCTCGAAAGTGGCTTTGACGTGATTGTCTACAGCGGCCACCGGCAAGACCAGGCAATCGCCGATCCGCTCAACACTGACAGCCTGTCTGGCGTGTGCGGAAACTGAACAAACAACCAGCAGCGAAGTCATCAAAAATCGCATCGTCGCCCCCTTTGGATAGCAGACGATAGCGTCTAAACGCGCTGAGGGTAAGGATCAAAACCATCGGGTAGACTGCGCCGACGCTGAAACTGCGCCCCTCTCCCCGTTCTACGGGGAGAGGATGCCGGCAGGCAGGTGAGGGGCGGCGCCAGCATCTCAGAATTCTGCGCTGCCCCTCATCCCCCTGCCGGGACCTTCTCCCCGTATAGTGACGGGGAGAACGGGCTATCAATAATCGCCGCGGTAGTAGCGGTCGTCGCAACGGGCGGTGTAGATGCGGCCGTAGCGGTCCTGATAGCGGCAAAGCTGTTCGCCGCGCCGCTGTGGCGTCGTCGCGCTGCCGACGACCGCCCCCAGCAGGGCGCCGCTGGCTGCGCCGATGACCGTGCTCTTGGTGTCGCGGCCCAGGGCCTGACCGACGAGAGCGCCGCCAGCGCCGCCGACCAGGGCCCCCGTGGTGGCTCTTTGCTGGCCTTCGGTCTGTGCACATCCTGCCAGCGCGGCAGTCACAAGCAGGGCGGCAATGGCTTTGTACATGGTCATCGTCTGATACTCCGTTGAAGCCTATGAACTAATACACTGGCTGGTTTTGCCAAGTGTTTGCCAAGTGCGGTTGCATTGCGGCGGAACCGCGGCACCGCTTGTCACGAAATGCGACATGGTTTCTTTCGTCTTGACGGTGCGTGCCTCCGGTTCTGAAAGATCGTATTCGAACAAGACGATAGGGCCAGGTTCTGTCGAAAAGAATCAGGCTGCGGCCGCAACGATTCCGCCGGGTCCAGCCGATCCCCCAACAATCCAATAACACGCCCGGCTGAACTGGCCAGTGCTCGTTTCCATTTGCAAACAACAAGAAGGAATCTTTCTCATGACAGATCTGGCAGACGCCGGGTCCGTGGTGGCGTCGCCACCGGCGGGCAACCTTGCAGGGCCACCGGCCGCCGGGGACAACGGGTCCGCCCCGCCGGCCGGCAAGAGCTGGTTTGACGGTCTCTCCGAAGGCAACCGCAAGCTCGCTGAAACCAAGGGCTGGACCAAGCCTGAAAGCCTCGACCGGGTTCTCACATCCTATGCCGAGTTGGAACGGCAGCAGGGCGAAAGCCTGCGCATTCCGGCAGCGGACGCAGCTGCGGAAGACTGGGACAGGTTCCATGCCCGGCTGCCTGAGGCGATGCGCCCGCTGACATCGCCCGACAAGGTCGAGTACAGGCGCCCCGACGGGCTCCCCGAAAACTTCGCCTATTCGGACGAGCTCGCCAACGCGTCCAAGGCGTGGGCGGTCGAGGCCGGCGCCACGCCGAAGGTGGCGCAGGCCTATCACGACCGCTTCGTCGGCTACATGGCCGAACAGGCCAAGGCGCAGCAGATCGCCCTTGCCCGTTCGGTCGAGGCCACTCACGACGACCTGGTCCGGGACTGGGGACCGACCGACAGCGACGGCTTTCGTAGGAGATTGGAGGTCGCCAACCGGGCGATGAAGAAGCTCGGGCTGGTCGATGCCTACAAGGCGAAGGGCATCCTCCTGCCTGACGGCGCCTTGACCGATCCGCAGATCGCCAAGGCGTTCCACGCGGTCGGCGAGGCGATGTTCAGGGAAGACACGATCGACGGCGGCGCGGCCTTGAGCGGAGGCAATCCGTTCAAGCGCAACGCCGCCGGCGAACGCAACCTGACCGATATCTCGGCCCTCGTCAGAAGCGACCCCGTTCGCGCCCGGCGGCTGGCACGCGAGGCCGGCGAAAACCCCGATCTATGGATACCGAACAACCCCCTTTGAAATAGGGCAACCGCATCCGGATGCCCCCTCATCCGGCCTGAGGGGGCGCAGCCGTCAATCAAACTGAAGGAAAGAAAAAAATGGCAGACGCCTATACCCGCATCGCGGACGCGATCGTTCCGTCCGTCTATGCGCAATACTCGTTCGAGGAGCACGTCCAGTCGCTCGAGATCTACCAGGCCGGGATCCTGTTTTCCGACCCGGCCATCGCCTCGAAGCTCTCCATGGGCGGGCGTTCCGTCGACATGCCAGGCTGGAAGGATCTCGGCAACGATCCGTCCGAGCCGGTCAACGACGATCCGGCCGACTCGATCGAGATGAAGAAGATCGGCGCGCGCCGCGAGGTCGCCGCCCGCAATGTCCGCGCCCAGGCGTGGGGCATTCCGGACCTGACCTCGATCCTGGCCGGCGACGACCCGCAGAAGCTGATCGTGCGCCGCCAGACCGACTACTGGCAGCGCGCCAACAAGCTGACGCTGCTCGGCATCCTGAAAGGGGTGGTGGCCAACAACCTCGCCAATGATGCCGGCGACCTCGTCCGCATCACCGGCGCCTCCATCGTCGACACCGACATCATCGAGGCCGCCTATCTGATGGGCGACCGCGCCGACAAGTTCAAGACGATCTGGATGCATTCCAAGCAGATGAAGGCGCTGAAGCTCGCCGACCTCATCGACTATGTGCCGCCGTCCGAGCAGGGCGGGCCGCTGATCCCCTATTATATGGGGCTGCGGGCCGTCATCGACGACGACATCCCGGTCGCCGCGGGCGTCTACACGGCGTTCATGTTCAAGGACAAGGCAATCCTGTGGAACGAGCTGCCGGTCAATACCGAGGGCGGGCCGCTGGAGTTCGACCGCAAGCCGCGCCAGGGCCATGGCGGCGGCGTCACCGAAATGGTCGCCCGCCGGCATTTCGTCCCGCATGTGCCCGGCACCCGCTTCCTCGACGCGTCGACGGCCGGCGAATTCGCCACCGATGCCGAGTTGGCGCTGGCGGCGAACTGGGACCGCACGGCGTCGAGCGTCAAGCACATGACGTTCATTGCGCTGAAGACGACCGAGGCCTGATGAAGCAAGGCGAGGGCGGGGCGTCAGAGTCCCGCTCTTCTGGGCGCCAGGTCGGCCGATGTGGCTAATCCCAATTCACGCGCTGTGCTGCCCCAGAATTGTTGTTGTTGCACATTGATCAATCGCCGCCACCAAACGGTTACACAAGCGGGCGATGCTGCCTTGTCTTTGCAATGGAGGGTAACCATGGATATGACCTACAAGGCAGTTCAGGATGTGCTTCGAAAAGCCGGCATTGTCATAAGCAAAAAGGGCGAGCTTCACCGCATCAACTTCTTCAGCGGCCTGGAAAACACCGCCTACTACACGACAAGCCTCGAGGATGCGCTTGAGCGGGGTTTGGCGATGGCGAGAGCTGCCGAAAAATTGCCAGCAAGCGCCTTTGCCAAGTCGCGCGGGCGGCCGGCGAGCGCACACTTCGGCTGACGCCGCAGGATGTCATCGCCGCGTTGCGCGGCGATGTTGGGAACGCCCACCAGTTTTCCAGCGGTCGCGTCCGTCGCGCCCCCCTCTGTCCTGCCGGACATCTTCCCCACTTGGGGGGAGATCGGCAGCTTCACCGACAACGCCCTTTCTTCAACGTTGGCGATTGGCGAAAGCCAACGCGACATCCAATTTCCCCCTCGTGGGGAGATCGGCAGCTTCACCGACAACGCCCTTTCTTCAACATTGGCGATTGGCGAAAGCCAACGCGACATCCAATCTCCGCCCTCGTGGGGGAGATGCCCGGCAGGGCAGAGGGGGCGCGATGGAACGCGACCTTCCCCACAATCCACCCCACCATGCCTGCTTTTCCCGATCCAAACAGACGGAGGCCTAAAACCATGGCCGTCACCCCGCTCGACATTGCCAACATGGCGCTTGGCGTCCTCGACGAGGCGCCGGTCGACAGCCTTGATCAGGATGTCAAACCGGCCCGCCTGCTCAACCTGCATTTCGACCTGACCCGCGAGGCGGAGCTGATGAAACATGCCTGGGTGTTCGCAATCCTGGCGGCCGCCGTCGCCGGGTCCGATACCGGCAGTGGCGCGGGCACGCTGAACTTTGCCTATGAATTGCCCGTGGATTGCCTGCGGCCTTTGCCGCTGACCCACAATGGCGAGCCGGATGGCGTGCCGATCGCGTGGCGCCAGGAAGCCGGCTTGATCTATTCCGACCAATCGAGCCCGCTGATCATCCGCTATATCGCCAACCTCACCGATCCGAACGACTGGGACGCGACGTTCACCGAAGTGCTGGTTGCAGCGCTTGCCGTCAAGATCGCGCATCCGCTGACCCACAAGGCGGGCATGATCGACATCGCCCGCGGTGCCTATAGCGTGGCGCTGGACGCGGCGTTCCACGCCAACGCCATCCAACGTGGCGGCAGGTTTTCAACGTCGTCCTGGGCGGTCCAGCGCGGCGACAACCGGTTCCGGCGCGCCTGATGACGATGCTCTATCCCATCCAGGACACCTTCGTCCGTGGCGAAATCTCACCGCGATTGCACGCTCGCGCCTCGCTCGACCTATACAGGGCCGCGCTCTCCCGCTGCGAAAACTTTTTGACGCTTCCCCATGGTGGCATCCGGAAGCGCGGCGGCACCTATTTCTGCGCCGAGGTGAGGGATTCTTCCAAAGCGACGCGGCTGATCCCGTTCATCTTCTCGGCGGACCAGGCCTATGCGCTCGAATTCGGCGATCTCTACATCCGCGTCCATGCCTATGGTGCCCGCGTCGGGGTGGTTGAAGTGGTGACGCCATACCTGGAGGCTGACCTGTTCGACCTGCAATTCGTCCAGTCCGCCGACCAGATGTGGATCACCCACAAAAACCACCTGCCGCAGGTTCTCACCCGCACGGCGCACACCGCATGGACGCTGGCCGAGTTCGTCTTTCTCGACGGCCCCTATGACGACATCAACACAAGCGCGACCACGCTGACGCCGGCCGAGACAGGCGCCGTTCATCCGGCGATGACCAGCAATACGCTGCCAACCGGCACCGCTGCATCCAGCGCCGGCACCGCATATCTCGCGTTCGACCGTGACAACAAGACAGTCATAACGTTCGGTACGACCACCGGCGACGTGTCCTATGATTTTGCAGGCACCGCGACAAAGGTGTGCGACGGTTACTGGATACAGACTAGGGCGAACGGCGGCTCCAGAGCACCGGTGTCATGGGATTTCCAGGGCTTCGATGGCACCAACTGGATCTCGCTTGACAGCCGGACGGCGGAAACCGGCTGGTCGCGCGGCGAGGTGCGGTTTTATGAGTTCCAGAACGAGACCGCCTATCAGTCCTATCGGATAGTGCTCAACGGATCCGAAGGCGACGACAACATGGACATAGCCGAGATGGGCTGGCACGAGGATGGCGATACACAGACGCCATTCGATCTCACGGCATCCTCGATCGTCGGCATCAATGACGGCACCGGCTTCCAGACCAGCGATGTCGGCCGGACCATTCGCTTGCTCGGCTCGGACGCCGTCTGGCGCTGGGCGCGCATCACCAGCCGCAGCAGCGCGACCGTGGTCAAGGTCAGGCTGTATGGGCATGCGCTGCCCAATCTCAGCCCGATCGCCCGCTGGCGCCTCGGCACCTTCGTTCCCGGCAAATATGTCCAGAGCGGTTCGCTGTACGAGGAGCGCCTGGCCTTCAGCCGAAAATTTTCCGTCTATGCCTCGGCAACCGGCGATTTCGAGAATTTCGCCACCGGCGAAAAGGACGACGACGCGCTTGAATTCGTCCAGGCCGGCGGCGGCCAGGCCAACGATATCACCTGGATTGCGGAATCCGACGGGGCGCTGATCATTGGCACCCTTGGCGGAATCCGGGCGCTGTCGGGCTCGGGCATCGACGAAGCGCTGACGCCGTCATCGTTCAAGAACCGCCGCTCCCGCACCTTTGGCTGCGCGCCGCTGCGCCCTGTCGATGCCGGGCAATCGTTCCTGTTCGTCACCAGGTCGCGCAAATCGATTGCAGAACTGACCCAGAGCGCGACCGGCAAATTCACCTCGGAGGATGTCGGGCAGGTTTCCGAGCATATCCCGAAGCAGGGTGTCGTCGAACTGGCATTCCAGACCGATCCCGACCCGCTGCTGTGGTTCCCGCTCGATAATGGCGAGTTGGGGGGATACACGCATCAGCCTTCGCAGGAAGTCCGCGGCATGCACCGGCATCGCATCGCCGGGTATTTCTCCAGTTCCGCGTTCTCAGATTCAGCATGGGGAGTGGTCGAGAGCGCCGTGGTGACGCCGGGGCAGGACGGCAATGACGATCTGTGGCTGATCGTCAAGCGCACCATCGGCGGCGCCACCAGGCGTACTATCGAAATCAAGTCGGCGCCGTTCGAATATGGCGAGATTGCCGACGCATTTGAGGTCGATAGCGGTCTGACCTACAGCGGTGTGGCTACAGGAACGGTCACAGGGCTCGATCATCTCAACGGCGAGACGGTCGATGCCCTGGCGGATGGCGTGGTCTACAAGGGCCTTGTCGTGGCTACTGGGGCGGTTTCCTTGCCTGGTGGTGCGACTGCCGCCAAATGGCAGGTGGGCCTGCCGTATGAGGCGGGCGCCGACACGCTGGAACTCGATGTCGGCGGCAGGGATGGCTCGATCGTTGGGCGGCGCAAGAAAGTCGCCAAGGTCATTCTGTCGCTGTTCGAGACGGATACGACCGGGCTGGAGATTACTTCCATGCAGCGTGGGCGGTGGGAGCCGGTTCGTATTCCCTCTGTCGTGACCCCTGACAGTTCGGCCAACCTGTTCACCGGGAATGTGGAAGTGCCGATCGACGATAGTTGGGAAGGGCAGGGGCGGGTGAGAATCCGCCATACCAACCCGACACCGTGCACCATCCGCGCGTTCACGCCGGTGTTCGACAGTGAGGCGTAGTTCAAACTGCCGATCTCCCCCCGAGGGGGGAGATTGCGCGCTCAGCCCTTCCATCACTCCCTTAAAAGGACCCCGCTTCGATGACCCCATCCCCGCATGCCGAAGCTCTCGGCAGGGCGCGGACGGCTGCCGATTTTGCTGCCGTCATCGCCTTGCTCGACAGCGACCTCAAAACTGCTGCCGCCCGCAAACAGGAACTGGAAAAGGCCAAGGGTCGTGCGATGTTCGGCCGTGGCGACCTGGTGGCGGCGCGCATTGCGCTCTCCGAGGCCAACGCCGTCGTTGCGCTGCTGGAAAAAACCCGTGAGGCGGCGAACGAGCGCCGTGCCGCCGCGCAAAGCGAAGACTGCGTCGACATCGCAGCACTTGCCGACGAGATCAGGGCAAACGCCGCTTCCCTCGACGAGCGCTGGCGCATGGCCCACTGGCTGGTCGAGCAGCTGCGCCAGCAATTGTTCGACGCCGATACCTTGCGCGGTGCCGTCGCCACCGTCAACAGCCAGCTCGACGCCGCCGGCGTCGCCAACCTGAAAATCAACCCGACCGCCGTCCGGCGCGCCGCCGTGACCGGGCCGCGAGCGACAGCTCCGGCTCGTCTCAGCGCGGCAGCGATCCAGGCCGACAGACTGCTTTTGTCGCTGCTCAGCCCCGGCGGCGCGCTCGACCCACGACCGCCGCTTGGCGCGCCGGTCGGAGGCATCGCGGGTCGATATTCGCTGCGTGGCCGAGGCCGCGGCTGACCATGTGCACGCTTGCCCTTATCGGCACGGCTCTCTCGGTCGGCGGCGCGTTGGTCGAAGGCCAGCAGTCGCGGCAGATGGCCGACTACCAGGCCCGAGCCTATGAGCAGCAGGCGCAGGCCGACGCGCAAGCCGCCGCCTTCGAGCAGGACCAGGAGCGCCACAAGCAGGATCTGTTGCTGTCGCAGGCGCGCGCCCGGGCCGGCGCCTCGGGCGTCGCCCTGTCAGGCTCACCGAGCGAGGTGCACGCCGCCAATGCAAGGCAGGGCCAGCTCGACATCAAGGCGATCCAGTACGGCTCGCAGCTGCGCCAGAACAATTTCGCCACGCAGGCCGCGATCTCGCGCTTTTCCGGCAGGCAGGCGGCGGCTGCCTCGATCTTCAGGGCCGGCGGCAATCTCGTGTCCGGCCTTTCCGGACTGTACGACCCGAAGAAAGCGGTGACGTTCGGCAACAGCGCCTTTCCGCCGGCGCCCGGCGGAGGGCTTTACTGATGGCGACCATCCCCCTCCAGCTCGCCCAGCGCCGGCTCGACAGCGGCAGCGTGGTTTCCTATCCCGACAGCTCGCCGGTCGGCGCCGCGATGCAGGGCTTTGGCGACGAACTCTCGGCCGTCGCCGAGCGTTTCCGGCAGCAGAAGCAGCAGCAGGATGCGTTCGACGCCGAGGTCATCGGCCGCGAGCTGAACGGGCAGATTGCCCAGGCCGAGAAAGAAGCGATCCAGAATGCGCCGGCCGACGGCCGCGGCCTGCACGACGCCATGTATGGCCAGGCACGCAACGGTGTCGTCAAGCCCGGCCTGTTCGACAAGATTTTCGACAGCACCGTGCCAAAAATGCCGGAAAGTGAACGCGCCAGGTTCATCAGGCAAAAAGAGGCGATGAGATTGGCCGGGTCGGCGCGCATGGCCGCACAGCAATATGCGCGCCGCCAGGACTATGAGCAGGCCGAATGGTCCAAGGCGCAGGCTGCGGAGCTCAATGCCATCGCGCGGAGCGACCCGGACGACACCGCGACGTTCGAGGCGATCAGGCAGAGCGGGTTCGACTTCATCGCCAAGATGGGCAGCCCGGTCGCCCGGCAGCTGGCAGAAACCGGCTGGCGCAGCAACACGGCAAAGGCGCTCGCCCACGCGATGCTCGCCAAGGACCCGAAGCGCGCTGCCGAAATGCTGGGTACTGCGCCGGCCGCGCAGGCCGGTGGCGGTGAAACCACAGGCGCTGATGGCACTGATCCGTCGGCGGAAAACCCGAATGGGCCCGCTTCGGGCGACGACCGCCTTGCTGATCTGACGCCCGACGACAGGGTTGCGCTCGCCCGGCTGGCTGGCGTCTCGGCGACGCAAAACTGATGTCGGCACCGGCGACCTGGCCAGGTTCTTCTCGTCACCTGGGCTGTTGCGTTGCCGTCAGCCCCACCGGCATCTTTAATGGCTTCTTCATGTTAGTGGGCTTTTTTATGGGAACCTAAAGCCCCTCACAGGCATGGGGTCGTTTCCAGGGCGATAAGAGCGACGGCGGCCTTTCTTACAACACAGACTTGTGGTTCTGGATTTGAAATTCCCAAGCGCTGATGCGATCATTGGCAAATCCACCTCGCCCATCCAGGCTTCTCAGATGAAGGACTGACCCTACCTTGTTGCGCCTAGATTCTTTTCCGATGCTGGCAAGGATCGTTTTTCCGATCACGTTGGCCGGCGTTCTCCTGCTCACGCTTCTGCCGGCGCGGTTCTTGCCGGATCTCGGCACGGCCGTCACGCTTCACGACGACAAGCTGCAGCACGCCATCGCCTTCGCCGTGCTGGCGGCCCTGGGAAGCCTCGGCTGGCCGGAACACAGGACAAGGCTGATTGTTCTCCTCGCCTTTACCGGGGCGGCGATCGAGGTGCTTCAGGGCGCGCAACTGATCGGGCGCGACCTGGATGGGCTCGACTGGGTTGCCGACTGCGCCGGCATGGCGTTGGGACTGACAATCGCCGGGACAAGCAGGCGCGTTGGCAAGCGCGTCGGCGGATTGCCGTAGGTCGCTGCGGCGGTTCAGGATAAAAGCGCTCCGTAGCGATCCTGCGCGCCCCCCTCTGTCCTGCCGGACATCTCCCCCACTTGGGGGGAGATCGGCAGCTTCGCGGACAGCGTCTTTTTTGCAAGGCTGGTGGTTGGCGAAATCAGTGATGAAGGCCAATCTCCCTCCTTGTGGGGAGATGTCCGGCAGGACAGAGGGGGCGGGCGCTGTCCCTCCGCGATCAAAGGTTCTGCACCGCAGCAGCGCTCCGATGTCACGGAATGGATCTCAGGGTCTGCTCCGCACCCGCGGCGGCTAGTCGCCGATGTGCCATAGGCGGCGCGTCCCGCCGCGCTGGAATCATAGCACTGTCGAGCCTCGCTTCGCGGGGCTTATTTTATGGAGCAAGCCTGATGGCCCGACCCGCAACTGCCGCCGTTCGACTTCTGACCGGCGAACGCGAACCCGTGCGCCTGGCGACCACGGCAAGCATCCTGCTCCATCGCCTGCAGACCATCGACGGCGTGCCGGCTGAGGTCGGCGACCGCGTGCTGGTCAAGGACCAGGCCGACCCGACGCAGAACGGCATCTACACGGTGAGCGAAGGCGAATGGTTCCGCGCCGCCGACGCCCGCACCGCCCGCACCTTGCAGAAAGGAACGACGGTCCACACCCAGGTTGGGACAATCAATGCCGGCCGGGTGTTTGAATTCAGCGCCGACGAGCCGGTGGTGGGCAGCGACGCCATCACCATTGCCCCGTTCGTGCCGCCCGATATTTCGCAGGTGGTCGGTGCGGTGGTGACGCTGCGCGATGAAACGCAGGTGCTGAAGCATGCCACCGAGGCCAGCGCCGGCCAGGCCGCCGCCAGCGCGTCCACCTCCGCTGCCAATGCCGGACAGACCGCCGCCGATGTCGCTTCCACGGCGGCCAACCTGGCCGGCGCCCAGGCGGCACGCGACGCGTCGCTGTATGGCAAGGGCATCTTCCCGACGATCGTAGCCGCGATCGGCTTCGGCGTGGCTGGCTTCAGTGCCCTGGTCGGCGGCGCCGGCGGCACGAACGGCACGTTCGATCTGGCGTTTACCGGCGGCGCCGGTTCTGGTGCCGCAGGACGCTTCATCGTCGCCGGCGGTGCTGTGACGATGATCCTGATCACGGCACCCGGTTCCTACACGGTCGCGCCAGCTTTCAGTTTTGCGGCGTCTGCTGGTCTTGCCGGGGCCAGCGCTTCGGCGGTCCTCGCCCGGAATGTTGAGGTTGGTGAATACTTCTGGACCGAAGTCGGCGCCGGCATCATGGGAATGTACATCGTGGCGGCCGGGCCTGTTGCGGTCGACACAGGCGTTCGCGCTTCGGCAGCGGAAGTTGTCGCCTTGATCGGGTCGCGGACGGTTGGGCCGGTCCTGATCACGGGCTCCGTCGGCGGCACGGCTGTTACCAATACCAGCGTCTATTATTGGCCGGGCTCACTGTCGGCTGTCGATGAGTTTCTTTCGAGCCTGGAACTCGGCTTCGGTGCCGGGGCAGGAACAATCCGTATCGTCATTGCCCAGGTCGAGGGCGATGGAACGTTAACTCTCGTCTCTGAACAAACCATCCCTGTCGTTGCCGGCCCGTCTTCCGTCAACTCGGGTCTCTCGATCCTGAAGCCGGCCGGCAGCGTCATGGGCCTGCAACGGACAGGAGCCGGCACGTGGTATTACACGGCGGGGGCCATTCCGAACGGCGAAAGCAAGTGGTTCACGGCGACGGTTCCCACGTCGAACACAGCCAAGACCGTTGACTTTTTCAATGGTCCGCAATGGAAAGCCACTTTCACGGGCGAAGTCGGCACAAAGGCGCGCGCTGCCTACGACACCGCAAACGATCTGGTCGACATCGTCGGCACTGAGCAGGTGGTCGGCTGGCCGAACCTGGTCAACACCGGCACGAATACCCCGGCGAATTACAGCGTCGTCATGCAAACGCCAGCGCCGGCCGATGGTTACATCACGGAAATCGATGTCGGTGCCAGCGGGGCTGGCACGGCCAACATTCACGTCATCCAGTACAATGGCGATCTAACCGTCAACGTGATCAGCACGCATCAGATCACGTTGGCCAATGGTGTGAGCGAAATCCCCCTCAGCATACCGATTGCAGCGGGGCAGTATCCGGCAATCAGCGGCGGCGGCTACAAGTTTCAGAACAGCGTCAACCCGCAAGGCATCCCCGGATGGATCAGGTCTGGCGTGCTGTCGAACGGCGCTATTGTGGCATCATCGACCCTGCACCGCTATGAGGTTGCGTTCACGATCAAAACTGGCCTCATCGCCGACGCTGCGCGGGCTCTGACAGGCGGCACACAGAACACCGGCGTGAACCTGCTGGCGGACGCCGACCCGAATGGCGTCGTTGACGCGACCGCAATCTTTGCCTCGGCCGCTGCTGCCCATCCAAACCCGTATGTGCCGCCCGGCAGCTTCGCGCTGACGGCCATGCCTAAGTCAGGCGACGGTTTTTGGGGACCAGGAAAGCCGTTCGTCGGCGGCCGGCGGTTCTTCGTTCCGGCTCGCCCGTCGCTGTTCAATCTCTATGACGGCTTCCGCGCCAAGATGGCAGAGCATATCGCCAACAACGATGTCCTCTGCCTGATCGGCGACAGCATCGGTCATTGGGCGCTGGCCAGTAACGGCCCGGCGCACTGGTTCAATCGGGTGACGCAGTTTGCCAATCTCGGCATTGCCGATGACGAACCGGGCATGACGGCGCTGCGGCCAAGCTCCACCTACACGCCGGACTTCTATGGCGTTGCGACCAGCGGAACCGTCTCGACGGGAACGCGCGGGCCACTTGGCGAAAGCATCATCCTTGCGGATGGCGCGTCCCTGGCGTTCACTGGAGCCTATGAACAGGTCGATGTCCACTACACCCGGGACGCCGGTCAAGGTTCGCTTGCCTTCGCTTTCGACGGTGGCGCGGCGTACAAGACCGTCAATGCTGCCGGCGCTCTGGCGCTCGATCAATATTCCGGCCCGTCGATGACGGGGCAGGCTGCCAGCGGCAATTACACACTGACGGCGGTAGGCGGCCCTGTCGAAATAACCGGGCTTATCCGTCTTGGAATCAAGGTGTCGGGATCCCGTCCTCGACTGCGCTCACTGCGCGCCGCGCATGGGAGCTATACCTTCGCGTCGTTTAATATGGCGCGCCTTACATCAGCAATCGTCCAAGCGAGCTATGCTGGCGGCAAGATCGTGCCGATACTCGCGCTTGGCATCAACGACAGTTTTGGTACCGCGCCGGCTACGATTTCAACGAACATCACTGCGGTGCTTAATACGCTGGAGGCAGCTGCCACACCTCGCATCCTTGCGATGCCGCCGACGCGCCCGTCTTCGGCCTGGGATGGTAGCTACACTGGAGGGCGGACTTACGACGCGGCGCTTGGCGTTATCCGCCAGACATACCGGTCACGAAACGTGCTGACGATCCCGATTGATGGTTTCGATTATATCGACGCTGGAGCCTATCAAGAGGGGCTTCACTTCAACGACGTCGGCCATGACAGCAACGCCTTGCGCTTCATCGAATATGTCGCGGAGAGGGGATAGGCAAATGGCACAGGCAATTCAGCACAAGAGTGAGACGGTAGCCAAACTCCGGAAAGGCGAGGAGTGGGTCGTTGTCGGCACCAAGATCGAGCGCATGGGGCTACCTCACGTCGACACTGTACATGTCGGACGAGCTGCATCCGAATGCAGCCGGCGCCATGCCACCTACGACGCCGAATGCCTGCGTCAAATGGTGCGTCGGGGTCTCTTCGATGCCTAGACTGAAATGGTGGCGTGTGGCAGATGTTCGCAAATGCGTATCTTCTCCACCATTCTCGCTGTTCGCCGCCGCTTTTCGTCTTGGATCGCCACAGGCGCCGCAAGGGAGAATGCCGTCATCGGGCCGCGCACGAAGTTCGGTGCCGGGGCGGAGATCTTCAATATTCATGGCGACAGGTCCCGGGTCTCAATCGGCGCGGACAGCCATCTGGACGGACACCTGCAGGTCTTTGCCCATGAGGGTCGGATCAATATCGATGACTGGTTCTACCTTGGTCCAGGCTCGACGATTTGGTCATCGGATCCGGTGGGGATCAAGATCGGCAAACATGTCCACGTCTCGTGGGGGGTGGCGATCCACGATACCAACTCGCATCCCATGGACCCGCAGAAGCGTTTTGCGCAGATGCAGGCCATCTTTCGCGAAGGCCACCCGCGCGTCGACCCAGGCATCCGCTCAGCACCGATCACAATCGGAGATGATGTCTGGATCGGCAACAGTGCCAATGATAATGAAGGGTGTCACGATCGGCGACCGGGCGATAATTTCAGCCGGCTCAATCGTACGGTCGGACGTTCCGGCCGACGCTTTGGTGCGGCCGGACCGCGACCTGGTGAAATGAAATGATGCCTTCGCTCATCAATGAGCGTCGTCCCATCATAGAGCGCCAACCATTCGCTTGCGCCAAGGCGCGGGCGAATGGCAACGGGCTAATGACGGCTGTCTTGCGGCTTGTTGTGAGGCTGGCTGTTCGACCACCAGACAAAATACAGCGAACCCACCTTCATGACTGGTACGCGGCGCTCGCGTTCGCGCCCCCGCAATTCGCGATAGACTTTTACCTTCAAGGTGCCGCCCGGCAGTTTGATGCGCACGGCCATCGGTTCAACTCCGCTGTGCAATTCAATGATGATGTGCGATGCAGCAATTAGAGAACTTCCCCAGCCGAAGAGTCAACCGCCGATGCGCGCGTTTGCTGGCTTGACCGGAAGGGTTCAAGCGCAGCCGCCCGAGGACGGCTTTTTTCGGACCGTCAAGGCGCTGCCTGAGATCGGTTTGGATCGTCGTCGGGCTGGTCGTTCAACGGACGCGGCCGGTTCGACCACCAGCTGAAATACAGCGAGCCCAGCTTCAGAACCGGGATGCGGCGGGCGCGCTCACGCTCGCGCAACTCCCGGCTGTTTTCCGGGACCGGTTCCAAGAACGGTCCGGGCGGGTGAATGGTGAATGGTGAATGGTAGTAGTGAGTAGTGAGTAGTGAGTAGTGAGTAGTGAGTGGTGAGTGGTGAGTGGTGAGTGGTGAGTGGTGAGTGGTGAGTGGTGAGTAGAGTGAGAGCACCTTCTTCACTATTCACTATTCACCCACTCCCTTTGGCGGGCGTCCGGACGGACGATCCGAAATGCTGCTCGGCCACCAGACGATGAAATAGTCTCCAAGCCGCCAGACCGGGACTTGGAGCTTCTGCTCGCGGCGGCGCAGCTCGTCCTTTTTCTTGATCTTCAGTGTCCCGCCCGGAAGCCTGATCCTGATTGTCACGCGCCCTCCCGCACCTGTTCCCATGGGGTATGAACGGTTCATGGGAGCAGTTTATTCCGGCTAAGCGGTTTCCATCCCGATGGCAAGACGGAACGAGCTGTTCTCAACTGGTCAACGCCGTCAGTTGAAGAAATTCGCCATGCCCTGGAAGGCCAGGAACGCATAGACGATCGGCCCGGCAATCAGCCCGCAATAGAGGCACAGGATCACCGCCAGCGCCACAAGCAGCGGCTTGTCGCGGCCGACCGCGCAGAGCTCGGCCTTCACCGTCCAGCGCGCCGTTCCTTCGTCTTGCGACATCGGCAAATCCCCACAGTTTGGGGCCATTTCACACAATCGCCTGCAAACATCAACCGGGCGCCTGCAAACATCAACCGGGCACCTGCAAACATCAACCGGGCGCCTGCAAACATCAAGCTGGCGCCTGAAAACATCAACCTGGGAAAGGACCAAGACCATGGACATGACGTTCAAGGGCGCCGCCAGGCGCCTCGACGATCTCGATCAGCCAAGACTTGGCGCCAGCATCGGCGTCGGCGAAGACGAGATCCACGCCTTTCTCGATGTCGAAACCAGCGGGCATGGCTTCGACGCCCAGGACCGGCCGGTCATCCTGTTCGAGCCGCATGTGTTTTACCGCAATCTGGCGGGCGCGGCTCGGGCAAGGGCGGTAGCGGCCGGCCTTGCCTATGCCAAATGGGGCGAAAAGCCTTATCCCCGCGACAGCTATCCGCGCCTGAAAGCCGCCTGCGCCATCGACGAGACGGCGGCGCTCAGATCGGCGTCATGGGGGCTCGGCCAGGTGCTCGGCGAGAATTTCAGGGCGGCCGGCTTCCCCACCGTGCAGGCCATGGTCGAAGCCATGATGGCGGACGAGGCGCTGCAGCTGGCGGCGGCGGTCAATTTCATCGCCGCCAACCGGCTCGACGGCAAATTGCGCAAGCATGACTGGGCCGGCTTCGCCAAGGGCTACAATGGCGCATCCTATGGGAAGAACGCCTACGATATCCGGCTTGCCGAGGCGTTCCGCAAATGGTCCGGGATCAGGGACACGCCGCCCCCTCCGGCGCCGGTTCCGATCCCGCAGTCGCCGCAACCGAACGGTTTCACGCCCGCCAAGGCAGAGCCGGGCAAAGCCGGAGTGCGGCGCGGACCGTTTTCCGGACCGTTGTCCGGATTACGGGCCGCAGTGCTGGCTCCGTTGGTCGCCGCAATCCTCTCCTTGTTTCGAAAGGTAAAGCCATGAACTGGTTCAATACCAACGCCGCGCACAATCTGATCAATGTGCTGATCCTGCTGCTCACCGGCCTGGTCGGCTTCGACTGGACGCTGTTCGGCATCGACGCCGCCCTGGCGCTAAAAATCACCGGGGTGCTGGCCCTGCTCAAGATCCTGATCAATGTCGTGCGCGACGGCGTCGCCGGCCTTGTCAGAAACCAGCCTGCCGTGGAGGGCAATTGAGATGTGGGTGCTTTCCATGCTGGGCACGCTCGCCGGCAACACGACGATCTTGGCGATTTTTGCCGCGCTCGTCGGCGGCATCGGCCTGTTTGTCGCCGGCGGTCGGGCCAACAAGGATGCGGCCAGGCGAGCGGCGGAAAAACTCGTTGCCGTCGAGGAGCGCCTCGAAATGGACCGCGAGGCGACCGATGCCGAACGCGCGGCGCGCGACCTGCCGGACGAAGCCGCACGGCGGGAGGCGATGCGATGGTCAAAGCGCTGATGCTGCTGCTCGGGTGCCTGTTGCCCAAGTGCCTGCTGTTTGGCGGCCTGCTGCTCGCCGGGTGCGCAACGCCGGTTTCGCCGGCGCGCCAGGTCTGGTGCGACCACAACCAGCCGCGTCGTGCGTCCGCCGCCGTCGTCGCCGCCATGACGCGGCCGGAGCTCGACGAAATCAATGCCTACAACGGCAAGGGCGCCAGATGGTGCGGATGGAAGCCATGATACAGGAACTTCTCGACGCGCTCGGCATCAAGGCGCCGGTGGTGGTCGCCGGCCTTTCCGGCGGGATTTTGCGAGCCTTGTCGCGCCACCGCTACAAGGTTCGCGAGATGGTGGCGTCGCCGATCTGCGGCGCGCTGGCGGCGGCCTACCTGACCTTGCCGGTGGTGCATTATTTCCGCGCCACCGGCCTGGCGATTCCGGCCAACGACGACACCACGACGCTGGCCGCGGCGTTCCTCATCGGCGTCTCGGCGATGTGGATCTCGGACATCGTCTTCGAAGTGGTGGTCAGGCGGTTCAAGCCCGAGAAGGAGGAGTGAGATCGCGGGTTGTGTTGTTGCGCCCTCGTGCCGTTGCGCAGGGTGCGGAACCACGGGCGAAGCTGCGCGTTAGGCACGACCTTTGCGAGGATGCAGCATGCCAGCTCGCTCAATCGTCCCGACAGCCGCAGCGATCCTGATCGCCGCCACAAGCATGGCTTACGGCCGGCCGGATGCGCGCACCATGACATGCGAACAGACGCAGCAGCTGATCCAGAGCCGGCGCGCCGTCGTCCTGTCCACCGGCCGCAACACCTATGATCGATATGTCCGCCAATACGGCAATGAGTGCGACTGGCCCGAAGCGCCCGTCACCTCCTACATCAGGACGCTTGAGGGTCAATGTCGGGTCCATCGATGCGAGGAACCGGTTCTCGGATTGCGATGATGCGCCATTAAAGTCCGGGATCAAACACCTAGGGGTCTGCGCCGCGTCGCTTCGCTCCTTGCTTCGCCCTAGGATGACGAAGGTGTAGTAGCGTATGGCTAATCGCCAGCGTTGGAGATTGGTGCTAGAAGCAGCCGACGCCTGATCCAAGGTCTCTTCCCGCGACCACCAAGGTGGGCCGATGCGCTAAAAGCCGAAGGTTGCGGAACCACGGGCGAAGGTGCGCGTTGGGCACGACCCTTGAGAGGATCTACCATGCCAGCTCGCCCAATCGTCTCGACAGCCGCAGGGATCCTGCTCGCCGCCACAAGCATGGCTTACGGCCGGCCGGATGCGCGCACCATGACATGCGACGAGGCGCAGCAGCTGATCCAGAGCCGGCGCGCGGTGGTGCTGACCACCGGCCGCAACACCTATGACCGCTATGTCCGCCGGTTCGGCAATGAATGCGACTGGCCCGAAGTGCCTGTCGCCGCCTATGTCAGGACGCTTGACGGTCAATGCCGGGTCCATCGATGCGAGGAACCGGTGTTCGATTTCCCGGACTAGTGGGGCTGACGACTTCGTCAGCGTTGCGGGATGAGTGCCGAGGCCGAAGCTGCTGATCTCCCCCCTTGAGGGGGAGATGGCCGGCAGGGCAGAGGGGGGCGCCGCGCGTCGAGCGCCAACCTCCACTGTCGCAAGAGAGAAGGCCGCGCCCAGTCGAACCGACCCCCTCTGCCCTGCCGGGCATCTCCCCCTCAAGGGGGGAGATCGCTCTAGAAGCCGAAGAACTGCCAGCCGATGAGATAGCCAAGTGCGACGACTGCCAGGGGAAACAAGGCTGGCGCCAGCCGGCTCAGGGCGGAGTTGCTTGCCGGCTCCCTTGGGGAACTTCTTTCGGCGTTTCCGAGGTTCTTGGTCATTCCGCTATAGTAGCAATCGCTGATTAACGATTCCCCAACATGCCGCGCCGGCGCGATTGAGCCGGGCGGCTTGCTGCAGGCGGGAACCAATCGCCGCCAACCGGCTTTGGCAAGGAGGCGATCGTTCGCGCGGAGGCGTTCGACATGAAACCTTTCGCATTCCTGCCAATCACGCTGCTCGGCGCACTGGCGTTGGCGGCGCCGGTTGCCGCCCAGACGGATGACGAGACACAAGACCAGGCGCCTGCCGACCACTGCCAGGCGCAGCCGCAGAACGGCCAGCAGCAGCCGCCCGTCAACAACGGTGACAGCAACAGCCTGACCGACACGCTTGACCCCTGCAACGGCGTGCTGCTGCCGCCGCCGACCGGCGATCAGGGCATGGCCGCACCGCCGCCAGACCAGGGCAGGACACCGGTGCTCAAGCCCGGCGAGGTCCCGGCGCAGCCGCCGAAACCATAGATTGGGAGCATTTGCCGGTCTCGCGCCTGACGGTGCCGGCGCCGGCAGGGATTTTTGCCGTAGGGCGGAACATTAGTTATCGCTAAATGTTCTTTTCGAAGCAGTCGATATCACCCCCCTCCGGTATCGCTGCTGATCGGGCAAAACCGATCGGCCCGCGCGCTTGGGCGACCAAGATCGCGGGCCACTGCCAGCCAACGCGGCGATCAATTAGTCGCCGCTCACGGAACAAGACGGTTTCGTCAAACGTTGGCTTTTGAGCTGAGTCGTCCCGACTGTGGACAGCAGAGCCCGCAAACCAGACAGGAGAAGACGATGAAAATCCACCTTGTTCCTGCCGCTGCCGGGCTGGTTCTGCTGGCCGGTGTCGGCGTCGCCACCGCAGACCAGGTGATTATCACGCCCGAGCAGCAGACGGTCGTCCGCGAATATGTGGAGAGGCACCCGCTGGCGTCGATCAGCCTCCTGGGCGTGGAACTCAACGTCGGTTCCACGTTGCCCGACACGGTTGAACTTCACGAGGTTCCCGACGTCGAATACAGATACGTAGTCGTCGACGATCGCACCGTGCTGGTCGATCCCGGCACCCGCAGGATCGTGCAGGTCATCGACTGACCTTCACCCGCCGCTCTCCCGGGAAGACGCGGGAAGAGCGGCGGCTCGCCGGCAGGCAGCCGGCTGTCGATCGTCTTCGTGGCGGGACGGAAGGAGCCATTTCCATGTTGCCGCATGTCGAATCACGCGATGTGGCCGCATCCGTCGACAAGCTGCTTGCCGAACGGGGCTCTGCCCTGTTGTCGATGAAGGCGTTGATTGCAGCCGTGCGTGAGCAAACCGGAACGGAGCGCTCGGACGCGGATCTGGCAGGGCTGATCACCAAAAAGGCGGCACTCCTCGGGGTCGCGGTCCTGTCCGATTTAGGCGGGCCAGACTCAGGCCGTCCAGACTCAGGCCGACCCGACTCTGGCCGACCCGATCTGGGCCGAAGCCACCAAGACGCCGGTCGAAAATTCAGCTAGAAGTTGTCGCTCACCGATTTGAGCCGAGGAGGCAACAGTGACGGACGACAGGCAGGAACGCATTCGCCGGCGGGCTCACGCGATCTGGGAGCAGGCCGGCCGGCCCGACGGCGCGCATCAGCAGCACTGGGACCAGGCCGCGGCCGAGATCGACGGTGGGGAAAGCGGAACCAAAGCCAAGACTGCTCGGCCAAAGGCGCCGGCTCGGCCGAAGGCGCCGGCTCGGCCGAAGGAGCCGGCGGCCGGCAAGGTGACCAGTTCAAAGACTGCCCGGCCGCGCAAGGGCTAGCCGCCATCTGATGTAGTGCTCTACGGCGCCCCCCTCTGTCCTGCCGGACATCTCCCCCACGAGGGGGGAGATTGGCAGCTTCGACGACGGCACTCTTCTTGCGACTTTTGTGATTGGCGAAATCAGTGATGACAGCCAATCTCCCCCAAGTGGGGGAGATGTCCGGCAGGACAGAGGGGGGCGCCTCGCTCTGCCATCAAAGGTTTCGCACATAACGCTTCGGCCGCGGGACGAAGCACTGTCCCGCGGCCGAAGCGCTGGTCCCGAAATCGATCTCGGCTACATGCCGCAGTGCCTGTCGTTGACGGTCGGTGAAACCGTGCCGGGAGCCGTGTGCGTGGCATCAGGCATCGCGCCCTGCGGGCTTGGCGGGCAGTTCCGATCGGCATTGGAATTCGTGCCGTCGGGGCCCGCAATGATGCTACCGGTAATCCCGGTATCGACAGCATCCGGCTCGGCCAGGTTCGGATCGGTCGGGGCCGGGTCGATGACGACGCTTCTGCCGCTGCCGGGAGCCATGCCAGCCTCTGTGTCGGCTGTGCTCTGGGCCATCGCAGAAGTGGCCAGACCAGCGGCGAGCACGGACGCCGCGAGTAACTTCGTAAGCATGGTTTGCCTCCATTTGTCTCCATTTTTTTGGTCGTCGCCGCATCGCGACTACAGAAAAAACCGCTCGGGGGTGGTGAAGGTTCCCGTAAAATTGCAGCCTGCGACGAACCGTCGTGATCAGCAGGGGCCGTCGTGATCGGGAGGGGCCGTCGTGATCAGCAGGGCAATCTTGCCCGGGATGCCGGGAACCCAAAGCGTGCCGGCCGCGAGCCGTTGACATGACTTGCCCTGTCGCGTTATTGAACAGGATTATACAGGTTTACTGAACAGGTATTCCATGGCGCGTCGCACGATCCTGTCGTCTCCCGGAACCGGCAAGCCGGAACGGATCGCCACCGTCCTCGAGCACGAGATCCGCTCCGGCGTGCTCGGCTTCGGCGACCGCCTGCAGAGCGAGAACGAGCTTGTCCAGCGCTTCTCCGTCAGCCGCAACACCATCCGCAAGGGTCTCGAGGAATTGTCGAGTCGCGGGCTGATCACCACCAAGGTCGGCATCGGCTCGTTCGTCACCTTCGACGGCATGCCGGTCGACGACGCCGTCGGCTGGTCGCGGGCATTGGCCAATGCCGGCGCCAATGCCGAGACGCGCACGCTCAGGCTCGAAGTCATGCAGGATGGCGAGCTCGCCGCCAGGCTGGGCGTCGAAAGCCCGTTCTTCATCGCCGTCGACCGGGTGCGCTCAAACGCCGATGACGGCCACGCCATCTCGATCGAGCGCAGCCGCCTGCCGCTGTCGCCCGAACTGGAGGACGTGCCGCTGCGCGGCCTGCGCGAGGGCTCGCTGCACCAGACGCTGCGCGCGGCGGGGCTTGTCCCCGATCACGGCGAGGAGTGGGTCGATATCGAGATGCTGAGCGCCGAGGACGCGGCCATTCTCGACTGCGCGCCGGGCGCGCCGTTCCTGCGCACACGGCGCCTGACGCGCGCCGCCGACGGCCGCGCCATCGAATATGTCACCAGCCTGCTCAATCCGGCGCATTTCGCGCTTCACCTGGAGTTCTGAGCATGGAGATGGCCGCGGCGATCGACCGGGCGATGGGTGCGCTTGTCGGCGGGGCGCTGGGCGATGCGCTCGGCATGCCGACGCAGCTTTTGTCGCCGGCCCGCATCGTGGAGCTCTACGGTCCTGTCGAGGGTTTCGTCGCGCCCGCCGCCGACCATCCGGTGTCGAAGGGCCTGGCTGCCGGCACCGTCACCGACGACACCGAACAGGCGCTGCTGCTCGGCCGCATCCTGGTCGCTTCAGGCGACGGCTTCGACCACACGCGCTGGGTCAAGGCGCTGCTCGACTGGGAGCGCGAGGTCAAGGCGCGCGGCAGCTACGATCTGCTCGGACCTTCGACCAAGCGCGCCATCGACGCCATCAATGATGGCGTGCCGGCCGAGGAGGCAGGGCGCAGCGGCGACACCAATGGCGCGGCGATGCGCATCGCGCCGGTCGGCATCATGATGCCGCCGGAGCCGCTCGACGCGCTGGTCGCCAAGGTTGCGGAAACCTGCCGGGCGACGCACAACACCTCGATCGCCATTGCCGCGGCGGCTGCCGTTGCCGCCGCTGTCAGCTGTGGCGTTGCCGGCGGCGATTGGCGCGCCGCCTCGGATCGCGCGGTCGTGGCGGCAAGGCAGGGCGCAGAACGCGGTCACTGGACCACCGGCGGCGATATCGCCGCGCGCATCGACTGGGCGAGGGGCCTGGTTCGCGGCAAGGCTGTCGCCGACGGCATCCGGCTGATCGTCGACCTGGTCGGCACCGGCGTCGCCAGCCAGGAATCGGTTCCGGCGGCCTTCGCGGTGCTGGAAATCGCCGGCGGCGATCCCTGGCGGGCGGCCGTCATCAGCGCCAATCTCGGCGGCGACACCGACACGATCGGCGCCATCGCCGCCGGCATGGCAGGCGCCTGCGCCGGCTTTTGCCGATTGCCAAGGGAATACATCGCCCGGCTCAAAGGGCTCGACATGGCGCAGGTGCGCGCGCTCGCCGCCGATCTGGTCGCGGTGCGGATGGCGAAACGCGGTTCGGGCAAGGATGCAGCGGCATGAGCGGAGCTCAGCCTGACATGAGCGGAGCTCAGCCTGACATGAGCCGGCGTCTCGTCCATATCGGCAGCGCGGTGGTCGACTATGTCTACCGCATCGACGCCTTGCCGGCGCCCGGCACCGAAAAGACCGCATCGAGCTTTGCCCAGGTCGCCGGCGGCGGCTTCAACATGATGGTTGCGGCCAGTCGCACCGGCATGAAGGTCGTCTTCGGCGGCCAGCTCGGCAGCGGACCGAATGGCGATTTCCTGCGTGCCGCTTTTGCCGCCGAGGGCATCGCAACGCTGACGCACCCATCGCCTTTGATGGACAGCGGCAATTGCGTCGCCATGATCAGCGGCGACGCCGAGCGCACCTTCGTGTCATGGCCTGGCGCCGAGAGCGTGCTCAGCCTCGGCATGATGGCGGCCGTCCGGGTTGCGCCTGATGATTGGGTGTTCGCCTCCGGCTATACGCTGAGCTATGTCGGGAGCCGCGACGCGCTGGCCGACTGGATCGAGGCGCTGCCGGCGGAAATTCCCTTCGTCTTCGATCCGACGCCTGTCATATCGGAGATTCCGCGCGCCATTCTCGACCGGGTGCTGGCGCGCACGAACTGGCTGAGCTGCAACACAACGGAAGCGGGCGAGATCGCCGGCCCCGGCGCTGTCGAGGCCATTGCCGCCCGGCTTCTTTCCAATCACTGCCCGACCGCCGAGGCGGTCATCATCCGCGCCGGGGCGGAAGGCTGCTTCGTGCGACTGGCTGATGGCACCGCGCAGGCCGTGCCCGGTTTCAAGGTCGCCGCCGTCGATACCAACGGCGCCGGCGACACCCATATCGGCGCCTTCGTCAGCGCGCTGTCGCGCGGCGTGCCGCCCTTCGAAGCGGCAAGTTACGCCAATGCGGCGGCGGCGCTCTCGGTCACCCGCCATGGCGGATCGTCGGCGCCGACCGACGAGGAGATCCAGACATTCCTCAGCCATGACGATCGATCCGTGCACGGCCGGAAGCAAAAGGCCCATTTATGACAGCCTAAATGACGCAACAAGCCCGCCAACCGGGCAAACAATGAGAGGAACGAACATGCGCATGCCCAAACTGACTGCTTTTCTGACGGCAACCGCCGTCTTCGCTTCCGCACTGGTCGCCAGCGCCGACGAAGTGCATGTGCTCAACTGGAAGGGCTACGGCGCCGACGAGCCCTGGGCCATCGCCGCTTTCGAGAAGGCGACCGGCAACAAGGTCGTCAACGATTTTTTCAATTCCGAACAGGAAATGCTGACCAAGCTGAGGACCAATCCCGGCCTCTACGACGTCGTCATGATCAACGCCGCCTTCAACGACCAGGCGATGGCGGAAAAGCTGATCCAGCCGATCGACGTCTCGAAAATCCCCAACTATGCCGACATCAGCGCGGACAAGGCAGGCTCGCCGATGCTCGCCCGCGATGGCAAGGTCTATGGCGTGCCATGGGTGTGGGGCTTGACCGCGCTCGCCATCAACGAGAAAGCCTTCGTGACGCCGCCGACCAGCATCGCCGAGATGTGGAACGAGGCGCATAAGGGCCGCGTCACCATCCGCGACGACGCGGTCGAGGCGGTCCAGTTCGGCTCCATCGCCACCGGCCAAAACATCAACGACATCAAGGATATGGAGGCGGTCAAGGCGAAGCTGGCCTCGCTGATGCCGCAGATCAAGACGTTCTGGAGCTCGGAAAACGACTGGAACCAGATGGTCGCCTCCAATCAGATCGACATCGGCACTTATTGGAGCGGCTCGGCCGACCGCGCCAAGACGCATTTCAAGCTGCCGGTCTCGCTGGTCATCCCCAGGGAAGGCGCCGTCGCCTGGCTCGACGCCTTCTCCATCCCGGTCGGTTCCAAAAACGTCGCCGGCGCCGAGGCCTTCATCAACTATATGATCGACCCGAAGTTCTACGTCGAATGGGTCACCAAGGTCGGCGCGCCGGTGTCGGCCAACGCCAAGGCGGTCGCCACCCTTCCCGAAGACGCCTTCAACCGCAAGGTGATGGGCGACCCCGACGTCGCCAAGCGCATCCAGTTCCAGGCGCCGATCAGCGACGCGCAGCGCGAGGCTTATCTGGCGCTGTGGCAGGAGCTGAAGGTCAATGTGAAGTAACGGGCGGGGTGAAAGTAACGGCAAGCTTTCGGGAGGAACATATGGCTGGACAGGTCGCAACCGGTTCGAGGAGCGGATTGCGATCGGCTTTGCCGCTGCTTGTGCCGGCCTATCTCTGGCTGACGGTGGCGATCTTCTTGCCGCTGTCGGCCATGGTGTTTTTCTCCTTCATGACCGAGCTGCCGCTGTCGGGAAAGGCGTGGTCGTTCACGCTGGACAATTATGCCACCTTCTTTGCGCAAGGCCTCTACCGGACGCTGCTGCTGGCCTCGCTCAGGCTCGGGCTCGAGGTGACGCTGTGGTGCGTCGTCATCGGCTATCCCGCGGCCTATGTGCTGGCCAAGGTGTTTAGGGGACGCAGCCGCGAGGCGATCTTCCTGCTCGTCATCCTGCCGTTCTGGTCGAACGGCCTGGTGCGCATCTTCTCCTGGGCGATGGTGCTGCGCGAGGGCGGCATTCTCGACACCGCACTCAACGCCGTGCTGCCGTTCAAGATCAACATCGACCTGATGTATTCCTATCCGGCCGTCATCATCGGCCTGGTCCACTCCTACGTGCCCTACATGGTGCTGACCTGTTACCTGACGCTGCAGGCCATCGACGATTCGCTGATCGAGGCAGGGCGCTCGCTCGGCGCCTCGCGGCTGCAAATGCTGAAACGGGTGATCATTCCGCTGTCGATGCCGGGGCCGGTCGCCGGTGCGGCGCTGATCTTCGTTCCCGTCGTCGGCTCCTTCATGGAACCGCGTATTCTCGGTGGCCGCACCGGCACTTTCTACGGCACGGTCATCGAGGACCAGTTCGTCGCCGTGTTCAACTGGCCGCTGGGTGCGGCGCTGTCCTTTATCCTGCTGGCCGTCGTGCTGGTCATCCTGGCATTGGCGTCGCCGGTGTTGAAGAGGGCCGCGTGATGGCGACGACGCGTATCCTGGAATGGTGTGGGCGCCTCTACATCTGGCTGCTGCTCGCCTTTCTCTACCTCCCGATAATCATCATGGCGCTGATGTCGTTCAACGTCTCGCCCTTCTACCAGTTGCCGCTCGAATGGACGACCGAGTGGTACGCGTCGTTGTGGCAGAACGACCAGCTGATCTCGGCCACCTGGAACAGCGTGGAGATCGCCATCATTACCACCATCATCTCCACGGTGCTCGGCTCGGCGGCATCGCTGGCGCTCTATCGCCATGAATTTCGCGGCAAGAAAGTCCTGCAAGCGCTGCTGTTTCCACCGATCGCCATTCCGTGGCTGATCACCGGCACGGCGATGCTGATCTTCTTCTTCGGCGTCGGCATCGGCCGTGGGCTGTTCGCGATCCTGCTCGGCCATGTGGCGCTGGCGCTGCCCTATGTCATCGTCGTCGTCTCAGCCCGGCTGCAGACCTTTGCGCCGGAGCTGGAACAGGCGGCGCGATCGCTCGGCGCCAACCAGTGGCAGGTGACTTCGCGGGTCACGCTGCCCTGGATCATGCCGGGCGTCATCGCCGGCGGGCTGTTCGCCTTCGCCGTGTCGTTCGACCAGTTCGTGGTCTCGTACTTCCTGTCGACGCCGGGCCAGACGACCTTGCCGGTCGAGATCTACGCCGCGATCCGCAAGGGTTTCACGCCGGAGATCAATGCCGTCTCGACGATCATCATCGTCGTCTCGATGGCGCTGATGCTGCTCACGGCAAAATTCTTCAAATTCGGCGGAGAGAAATAATGGCCGGCGTGCAGGTAGCGAATTTGTCGCGCAGTTTTGGCGCGCACAAGGCGCTGGACGATGTCTCGATCGATTTCGCCGACGGCGGTTTCTACGCGCTGCTCGGGCCGTCGGGCAGCGGCAAGACCACGCTCCTGCGCCAGATCGCCGGCTTCGATTTCCCCGACTCCGGCCGCATCGCCATCGGCGGCGAGAGCGTCGAGCGGGTGCCGGTCGAGAAGCGGCGCATCGGCATGGTGTTCCAGAACTATGCGCTGTTTCCCAATATGAGCGTCGCCGACAATGTCGCCTTCGGCCTGTCGGTGCGCGGGCAAGCCAAGGCAACGATAGCCAGCGAGGTGCAGCGCGCGCTCGACCTGGTGCAACTCGGCAAGCTCGGCGGCCGCCGCCCACACCAGCTGTCGGGCGGCCAGCGCCAGCGCGTCGCACTGGCCCGCGCCATCGTCACCAAGCCGCGCGTGCTTCTGCTCGACGAGCCGCTGGGGGCGCTCGACAAGGCGCTGCGCGTCGACATGCAGATCGAGCTGAAGCGCATCCAGCGCGAGATCGGCATCACCACCATCTTCGTCACCCACGACCAGGAAGAAGCGCTGACGATGAGCGACCGCATCGGCATCCTGCGTGACGGCAGGCTGGTGCAGGAGGGGCCGCCCGAGGAGATCTACGACAGGCCGAAGAGCGAGTTCGCCGCCACCTTCCTCGGCGACGCCAACATTTTTCGCGGCGAGAGCACCGGCGCCGGCATCCGGCTGCAGGACGGCACGGCGATTGCCGCCGGGGCAGGCGCGACGCTTGCCGCCGGCGCCAAGGCCAGCTGCGCGGTGCGGCCCGAACGCATCCGCATCGCCACCGATTCGGGGACGTCCGATCCGAACGCCAATATGCTCCGCGGCCAGGTATCCAAGCGCATCTTCGCCGGCAACAACAGCACCTATTTCGTCGATCGCGGCGGGCAAACGCTCAAGGTCATCGTGCAGAACACCGGCGTTGAAAGGTTGGCGGAGGGGCAAAAAGTGGTGCTGCGCTGGTCGCCGGAGAGCACGGTGCTGATCGCGGCAAACTGATCTTGCCAGGCGGGCCGCAATCAGTGAGAGCATGGTCGGGCATAGTGCGGGAAAGCGGAACACCCGATGACGCTTGAACTCAGCGCGGGCGACCAGTCGATGCTCGGCGGCGAGCACGGCCGGGCCGTGGCCGCAGCGATGAAGATACTGGTCGCCTTTTCCAACGCCGTCGGCGCGCGCAAATTGTTGGACATTGCCGGCGCGCATATCGACGGCTGCCTCTATCACGGCCAGGCCAGCCTCGATTTCGTCGAAAGGCTGGTCGAGGGCGGCGGCCGCGTCAGCGTGCCAACAACACTCAATGTCGGTTCCTTCGACCTCATCCATCCCGGGCTGGTGAAGATGCCGGCCGCGCAAGAGGTGCCGGCGCGGCGGCTGATGAAGGCGCATCTAAAACTCGGCTGCCAGGCGACCTTCACCTGCGCGCCCTATCAGACGCGGTTCCGGCCGGGCTTTGGCGAGCAGATCGCCTGGGGCGAGTCCAACGCCATCGTCTTTGCCAATTCGGTGATCGGTGCGCGGACCAACCGCTATGGCGATTTCATCGATCTGTGCTGCGCGATGACCGGGCGCGCGCCGGCCTGGGGACTGCATTTGACCGATAATCGGCGCGGCCAGATCCTGTTCGAGCTGACCGCTTCTTTCGAACCTGCCGATGCCCTGTTCGTCGGCGTCGGGCTGGTCATCGGGCAAGCGAGTGGCGACCGCATTCCTGTGATATCGGGCCTGCCGCAGCCGCGCGACGAGGATCAGCTGAAGGCGCTTGGCGCGGCGGCGGCAACGACGGGTGCGGTGGCGCTGTTTCATGCGGTCGGCATCACGCCGGAAGCAAGGACGCTCGACGAGGCATTTCGCGGCGTGGCGCCGGAGGCGACGATCCGGATCTGTCGCGCCGACATCGACCAGGCGCTGGCAAAACTGTCGAGCGTCCCCGACGGCGCGCCGCTTGCGGCCGTATCGCTCGGCACGCCGCATTTTTCGCACGAGGAGTGGAAGCGCCTGCTGGCGATGCTGCGCGAGGTGGTGCCGGGCAGGGGCATTCCGATCTACGTCAACACCGGGCGCGCCACTTTCAAGAGATTGCAGGACGAGGGCGAACTTGCCGGCATGGATGCGTTCGGCCTCATTCCGGTTACGGATACCTGCACCTATGTCACCTCGGTGCTCGAGCGTCTCGACGGAGTGGTGATGACCAATTCCGGCAAATGGGCGCATTATGCGCCCGGCAATATCGGCGTGTCGGTGGTCTTCGGCGACCTGGCAGACTGCGTTCGCTCGGCCGCTGCCGGCCGCGTCGTGCGAGGCGCGCGATGAGCCAACAGGACAGTCGAGCGCAGAACAGAGTTGGCACGTTCCAGCTTGCCGGCGAGGCGCAGGGATCGGCGCTGGTGCTGTCGCATGCGCTCAGCTTCTGGGGCGGCGTCGATGCCGAAACGGGCGACATCATCGACCGTTCGCACCCGGGCGGCAACGTCGCCGGCAAGATCCTGGTGATGGCATCCGGGCGGGGATCGTCGTCCTCGTCTTCGGTCCTGGCCGAGGCGATCCGCCGGGGCACGGCGCCGGCCGGCATCATCCTGCAGCGGCCCGATCCGATCCTGGCCGTCGGCGCCATCGTCGCCGAGTTCCTCTACGAAATCAGCATGCCGCTGGTCGTCTGCGACATATCGGGCATTGTCTCCGGCGACCGGATCGCGATCGGCCTCGGCGAGGATGACCGGGCGATCGTCAATATTGGGCAATGATCTAAAGTGAGTGATTGGGAATTGTCGCGTCGGGTCAGCGGCTAGCCCCTTCTCCCCGTTTTCCACGGGGAGAAGATGCCGGCAGGCAGATGAGGGGCAGCACCAGCGTCGGAATTTCTACTCAACGTTCGCGCTGCCCCTCACCCTTACCCTCTCCCCGTGAAGAACGGGGAGAGGGGGATCGCCTGCGTTGCATTCGCCATCAAAACAGTCTTTTTCAGCCGGCCATCAGTCCTGCCGTGCCACGTCGCCAGTAGGACGCCGCCAGCGTCTCGTCGCGGCCAAGCCCGAGCGTGCCGCGCCAGTGTTCGCGAACGATCCTGGCGGCAGCTGCTTCCGCCGCGAACCAGCCGAACGCCGAGCCGGTCGGCCATGCGGAGGCGATCCCGGTCGTCGTCGTCCCGAAGACAACAGTCCGCACGCATTGAGCTCAAGATTACCTTGATCGCCGCAGCGCCACAGCCTGCACCTGCTGGCGCTGCCTCTCTTTCCCGGGTAATCCCGGGACCCTTCCGTTCAGATCTCCGGGATGCTTTCCCTGAAGATCACCTGCAGCCTCGGCTGGTGCAACTCGTAGGGCAGGCCCCTGATCGCGTGGGTCAAGGTGTTGAGCGCTTCGCGGGCCTCGACGCGCGGGTTCTGGTCGATCACTGCATCGAGCGTGCCGTCGAGCAAAAGCTCCTTGGTGCCTTCGGTCACTTCATGGCCGAGAAACACGGTCGACAGCGCCCGCCCTCGCTCCTTGAGCGCGCGGGCGATGCCGGTGTTGCCGGCGCCGACATTGTAGATCGCGGCCAGGTCCGGATGCCGGTCCAGCAGGGCGGAGGCCTCCGCATAGGCCTTTTCCCGGTCGTCGAGCATCTCGCGCATCTCGACGATCTGCAGATTGGGCGATTCTTCCGTCAATATGTGGCGGAACCCCATCTCGCGTTCCTCATGGCCGCGATAGGAGAGCGAGCCGGCGAACAGCGCGACCTTGCCCGGACGACCGGCGCCCATGAAGCGGTTGAGCAGATAGCCGGCGAGCCGGCCGGCGGCGCGGTTGTCGATGCCGATATAGGCGACCCTCGGCACGTGCAGGATGTCGGACGCTATCGTGACGACCTTGACGCCGCTGGCCGACAGCGAACGGATCGCCTCGCGGACCGTCGGGTGATCGAGCGCGATGACGCCGACGCCCTGCGTCTGGCCGCGCAATTCCTGCAGCAGGCGGGCAAGCCGGTCGGGATTGAAGCCTTCGATCGTGGCGACGCGAACATCGAGGTCTGGCCGCGATTGCGCCTGCGCCTCGATGTGCCGGTGCAGCATCTTGATGAAGGAATTGGTGCCGGCGGGCAGGGCGAAGTCGAGCCGTATCACATCACCGGACAGCGCGTGGCGCGTGGTCGGGCTGTTCGAATTCTCAGCGATGTAGCCCAGCCGCTGCGCCGTTTCCAGCACGACCTCGCGGGTGCGCGCCCTGACCCCGGCGCGGTTGTTGAGCACACGATCGACCGTCGCGGCTGAAACGCCGGCTTCCCGGGCTATGTCTGTCAGGGTGGACCGCACAGTCGATCACCTCACTGCTTGCGCGCTACGCGCATCAAAATCGCGCGCTCAATGGTTCGAATGCCGGACGACGGCTTCATGCCATCCGCGATTCTGATGGGAAATGATGTATCCGGCCTGAGCCGATGCGCAAGCCGGCGCGCTACACCAAATCGTCGAGCCGGGCCGAAAAGGATCGGCGCGGCGCTCGGTCCCTCAAATTCAAGCACTAGGTGCCGTTGGCTGACCTCGCTGGACTGCATCCTCTCCCCTCAATTGCCATGTTATGATGTATTTTGATTATTTATGATGTTGACAGCCTTCCCATACTGCCGTCAATATCCATCATGAGGGCCGTGGAGGAACAAGGCCCTCGAGGGAGGACTTCCAATGTCTGATATGATCCGCATGTCGCGGCGCCGTCTGCTGGCGTCCGGTGGAAAGGCGGCCGTGCTTGTTGCCGCCGCAGGTATCGCACCGAAATTCATCCGCCCCAGCCGCGCCTATGCGGCCGATCCGCTGGCGCCGGGCATGATCGGCGGCCCGACCGGCTTCGACGGCTCGGAGCGCTATCAGTATGGTCCCGACACGCCGGAAGGCCGCGCCATCGAGGCGGCCAAAGCGATGAAGGGGGCCGGCAAGGCGCCGGCCAAGATCGTGCTTGGCCTGTCCGACGGCTCGATCGGCCAGCTGACGCAGCCATTTCCCGCCGGCGCGCCCTCGATCAAGGATCTGTGGGAGAAAGAAACCGGCATTCCGCTCGAGATCGTCGGCGTGCCGAACGGCCAGGAATTCACCAAGACGATGCAGGACATCTCCACCAAGGGTGGGGCCTATGACATCTACGCGGTGGAATGGAACCGTCTCGGCGATCTCGCCGAAACCGGCGGGATCCTGAAGCTCGACGACTTCGTCGCCCAGTACAAGCCGGAATGGGACGACCCCGAGCGCGGCTATGTCGACGGCGCCAAGGGCGTCTCGCTGCTCAACCAGTATCGCGGCTCGACCTATGGCGTGTCGCTGGACGGCGATTTCCAGACTTGGGTCTATCGCACCGATCTGTTCGGCGACGCGGCCGAGAAGAAAGCCTTCTCCGACAAGCATGGCTATGAACTGGCGCCGCCGAAGACCTGGAAGCAGCATGACGAGATCGCCGCCTTCTTCCATCGGCCGGACAAGGGTCTGTTCGGTTCGACCGATCTGCGCAACCAGGGCTGGGGCTACACCAACTGGTATCAGCGTTATGTTTCAATGGCTTCGCCCAATCAGTTCCTGTTCGACGATACCGGCAAGCCGCTGATCAATTCGCAGCAAGGCATTGCTGCTACCAACGAGTACATCGCCTCGCTTGTCCATCATTCGCCGGATGCGATCTCTTGGGGCTGGCCTGAGCAGTATGGCAATTTCGCCAAGGGCGGCGGCGCCATGACCTGCGCCTTCTCCAACCTGCCAAAATTCCTCGACAATGCCGGCAACAAGGATTCAGCTGTCACCGGCAAGATCGGCTCGATGCTGCCGCCAGGCCGCGAGATCGACGGCAAGCTGATCAGCCGCTCGGTGCTGTGGCTCAATCTGTCGGCCTCGGTCTCGTCGCAGGCCAAGAATCCGGAGGCCTGCTACCTGTTCCTGCAGTGGCTCGGTTCGAGCCGCATCTATGCCTGGATGACCGCCAATCCGGGCGGCTATTTCGATCCGTTCCGGTTGTCGGATTTCTCCGACCCGCTGGTCCGCCAGACCTATCACGCCTACCACATGGATGTGGTGCGCGAGACGGTCGCCCGCACCGTGCCGACCATCAACTATCCCGGCGCCACCGCCTTCCACAATGCGCTGGACGAGAACCTCGTTGCCGCGCTGACCAAGGCCAAGACCGCCGAGCAGGCGATGGTCGACACCGAGGCCGAATGGAAGAAGATCGCCCGCCGCACCGGCGAGGAGAAGCTTCTCGAAGCCATCAAGACCAACAAGGAGGCCTGGCCCACCGTTCTCGATCCGATCAGCTGATCCTCCTCCCAGCATACGAATGGAGGGGAGGAGTTTGCTCTTCCCCTCCGCAAACGATGGTACCAGCAAAGCTGCAAAATGAAGCGTTCCGTTCCTTTCGAAATATTCCGCTATGCAGCGATCCTTGCTGCTATGGCGGTGACGCTGGTGCCGATCCTGTGGATGGTCTCGATGGCCTTCAAGCCGATCGCCGAATGGTCGGCGACCGGCGCCGACCTAACCTGGTGGCCGAAGAACCCGACGCTCAGCAATTTCCGCTTCGTCTTCGGTGAATCGACCAACAACCTGATCGTCGCGCTCGACCGTACCGCCCTAAAACCGATCCTGTCATCGCTGCTGTCGGCAGTGTTCGGAACGGCGATCGCCATGTCGGCGGGCACCGCGGCGGCCTACGGGCTGTCGCGCTTCGGCTCGGGCCAGAACCTGCCGCTGGCGCTGATCCAGCTCCGCCTGTTTCCGCCGATGGCGGTGATGACCCCGGTGATGATCATGTGGGCCTTTCTCAACTTTACCGACAGCTGGTGGGGGCTGTCGCTGATCTACGGCATCGTCACGCTGCCCTTTGCGTTCTGGCTGATGAAGACGTTCTTCGACGACATGCCGCGCGAGATCGAGGAAGCGGCGCTGGTCGAGGGCTGCTCGCGATTGCGCGTCTTCACCCGCATCACGCTGCCGATGATGCGCGCGCCGCTGGCCAGTGCCGCGCTGTTCGTCTTCATCCTCAACTGGTCGGACTATCTGATCGCGTTGCTTTTGACGACACGCGAATGGGTGACGGTGCCGGTCTACATGGCCTCGCTGTCGTCTTCGATGACCGGCCAGCTCTACGGTGCCAAGGCGGCACTCGGCCTGATCGCGGCGGTGCCGCCTGTCATCATGGGCATCGCGATCCAGCGCCATCTGGTGCGCGGGCTGACCTTCGGGGCGCTCAAGCAATGAGCGCGGTCACTGCCACGATTCCGGAGGACGTGATGAAAACCGTCCAGGCAAAGCCGACCCTTCGGGACGAAGGGGTAAAGCTCGGTTTCCGGCTGACACTGCCGGCGCAGATCCTGGTGCTGTTCATCGCGGTGTTTCCGCTGTTGATGCAGCTCTATATCAGCCTGACCGACTGGTCGCCGCTGTCCGGCCTCGGCTGGTGGAGCGCCTGGTCGCTGTGGAACAACTTCGCCAACTACACCGACCTTGCCGCCGACGCGCGCTTCTGGAGCGCGCTCAAGAGAACGGCCATCGTCATGATCGTCTGCGTGCCGGCGGAATTCCTGCTCGGCTTGGCACTCGCCACGCTGTTTGCCGACGAGTTCCCGGGCAAGCGGATCTTCTATTCGATCCTGCTGATGCCGATGATGGTGGTGCCGGCGGTGGCCGGCTACATGTTCTTCATGCTGTTCCAGTCAGGCGGACCGGTCAACGACATCCTATCGGCGCTATCAGGCTTTCCCGTCACCATCGCCTGGCTGTCGGACCCGACGCTGGCGCTCATCGCCGTCATGCTCGCCGACATCTGGCAATGGACGCCGCTGATGTTCCTCATCCTGCTTGCCGGCCTGGTCGGCGTGCCCGAGGACCAGATCAAAGCGGCGACGCTGCTTGGCGCCAATCCCTGGCAGCGCTTCGTCACCATCGTGCTGCCGAAGATGAAGACGATCATCATCATCGCACTGGCAATCAGGGTCATCGAGAACTTCAAGATCTTCGACACGCTCTACATCATGACGGGCGGCGGTCCCGGCGTCGCCACCGAGACCATTTCCGTCTACATCTACAAGCTCACCACCCAGGACCTGATCTGGGGCTATGTCGCGGCGATCGCGCTGGCCATCCTGATCGTGCTGTCCATCGCCGCGGTGTTTGCCATGAAGCGCATGGCCCGGGCGCGGGAGGTGCCGGCATGAGCGCGATCCATCTGCAGAACCTGGTCAAGAAGTTCGGCGACTTTACCGCCTTGAAGACGATGGATCTTGCCATCGCCGACGGCGAGTTCATGGCGCTGCTTGGGCCGTCGGGCTGCGGCAAGTCGACGACGATGAACATGATCGCCGGCATGGAAGAGCCGACCAGCGGCAAGATCGTGTTCGGCGAGCGCGACATGGCCGGCGTGCCGATGGGGCGGCGCGGCGTCGGCTTCGTCTTCCAGAACTATGCGATCTTCACCCATATGAGCGTGCGGCAGAACCTCGCCTACGGCCCAAAAATGCGCGGCGCGCCGAGGGCAGAGATCGACCGCCGCGTGGGCGCGATCGCCGAGATGCTGCAACTGACTCCGCTGCTCGACCGCAAGGCCGACAGGCTGTCGGTCAACATATTGCAGCGCGTGGCGATCGGCCGTTCGGCGATCATGGAGCCGGCGATTTTCCTGCTGGACGAGCCGCTGTCCAATGTCGACGCCGCCTTCCGGGCTGTCATGCGGACCGAATTGAAACAGCTGCAGCGTCAGTTCCGGCAGACCATGGTCTATGTCACCCACGACCAGCTCGAAGCGATGACCATGGCTGATCGCATCGCGGTGATGGACCATGGCGTGCTGCAGCAGGTCGGCACGCCGCTCGAGGTCTACAACGATCCGGCCAATGTCTTTGTCGCCCGCTTCATCGGTGCGCCGGGCATGAACCTGCTCGAGGGCAGGCCGGCGGAAAGCGACCGTGGCCTGGTCATCGATCTCGGGCCGATCGGTGTCACGCCGCCGCTGCCGGACAATCTCGCCCCGGCGGTGAGGGCCGCGCGCGAAGATGTGCTCTACGGCTTTCGGCCTGAGCAGGTGATTCTCTCAGACCGCGGCCTGTCGATGCCGGTAACGTTCGTCGAGCGCATCGGCGCGCGCACCATCGTCCATTTCGGCCAGGGCGAGAGCACGGTGAAGGCGGTGTTCGACAATGACGTCGGGCTGGCGATCGGGCAGACAGCGGTTGTCGCGCCGGCCCAGGCGTCCGTGCGTGTGTTCGACGCCGCCACCGGCCTTGCCATGAAGGCGGGCTGAGACCATGGCCGATATCGTCTTCCGCAATGTGACGAAACGCTATGGCGACACGCTCGCCGTCGACGACGCCTCGTTCACTGTCAACGACAATGAGTTCTTCTGCTTCTTCGGCCCGCCGCTATCGGGCAAGTCGACGGTGCTGCGTCTGGTGCTCGGGCTGGAGACGCCGGACGCCGGCGAAATCCTGATCGGCGGCAGGCTGGTCAACACGGTGTCGCCGGCCGAACGCAATGTCGCCATGGTGTTCCAGAACCTGGCGCTGTTTCCGCATATGAGCGCGCGCGACAATGTCCGCTTTCCCCTGGTCGAACGCCGGCTCGCCGAGGCCGAAATCGAAAAGCGTGTCGCAGACGTCGCGGCCAAGCTGCATATCGGCCACATCCTGCATAAGCCGCCGGCGCAGCTTTCGGGCGGCGAGCGGCAGCGCGTGGCGATCGCTCGGGCGCTGGTGCGCGACCCCAATGCCTATCTGATGGACGATCCGATCTCGGCGCTCGACGCCAGGCTTCGCGAGGAGACTCGCGTCGAGCTGAAGCGCATCCAGCGCGAGCTCGGCAAGACGCTGATTTATGTCACGCACGACCAAGAAGAGGCGATGTCTGTCGCCGACCGCATCGCCATTCTGGAAAACGGCAGGATCAGGCAGACCGGCGCGCCGGCCGAGATCTATGATCGGCCGGCCAGCACCTATGTCGCGCGGCTGCTCGGTTCGCCGATGATGAACATCTTGAAGTCGGTGCGCGGCGCGGAAGGCATGGAGGCGGCCGAAGGCACGATCCGCATCGCGGACAAGGCCGCGCCGGCCGATGCCGTCGAGATTGGGCTCAGGCCGGAAGACATCAAGGTCCGGCCCTGGCAGGATGGGGAAATATCGGATGATGGAATGTCGGTTGGGCGCGCGGGCCGCCCGGCGCGAGTGTTCGAGGTCGAGCCGCTCGGCGGCTACACCGTGGTGACACTCGCCGCCGGGCAGGCGCGTCTGCGGGCACTGCTGCGCGGCCAGCCCGATATCAGGCCGGACGCGATGGTGGCGATATCCTGCGAGCCGGGCAGGGTGCATTATTTTGGGCAAAGCGGGGCAGCGCTGGCGCGATGACAGCGGTTCTAAGAAACGAGCTTCGGGAGGATCAGATGGCTGGCGAAGGAATAGCGGGCAAGGACTTCGAGCCGGACGTTAAAGTCCGCACCAGGGAATACAGGATCGGCTGCGTCGGCGCCGGCATGATCATGGCCGAATGTCACCTTGCGGCCTACCAGGAAGCTGGTTTTCCCGTGGTGTCAATCGCCTCCAGGACCAAGGCCAGCGCCGAGAAGGTCGCCAGGCGCTGGGAGATACCGACCGTCCACGACACGCCGGAACAATTGATCGAGGACAAAAATGTCGAGATCATCGACCTTGCGTTTCCGCCGGACCAGCAGCCGGCACTGATCCGCCATGCGCTGAAGCAGCAGCATATCAAGGCGATCCTGGCGCAAAAGCCGCTGGCGCTGTCGCTCAATGAAGCGGTCAAACTGCGTGACGAGGCGGCCAGGGCCGGCAAGATCCTCTCGGTCAACCAGAACATGCGCTACGACCAGTCGATGCGGGTGCTGAAGCAGATCATCGACAGCGGCGCGCTCGGCGATATCGTCTTCGCGCAGATCGACATGCATGCGATCCCGCACTGGCAGACATTTCTCGAGGACTATGACCGGCTGACGCTCGCCAACATGAGCGTCCATCATCTCGACGTGCTGCGTTTCCTGTTCGGCGATCCCGACGAGATCACCACGCTGACCCGCAAGGATCCGCGCACGCGTTTCGACCATTCCGACGGCATCACCGTCTCGACGATGCGATTTCCGTCCGGCGTGCTCGCCGTATCGCTGGAGGATGTCTGGTCCGGCCCGCGCCAGGACGGCTACAGGGACGACCAGCACATCAACTGGCGCGTCGACGGCACCAAGGGCGTCGCCAAGGGCACGATCGGCTGGCCGACGGGTTCGCCCTCAACGCTGACCTATGCCTCGACCGAGACCACCGGCGGCGAATGGGTGACACCCAGCTGGGAGACGATGTGGTTCCCGCATGCCTTCATCGGCGTGATGGAGCAACTCCAGCATGCGGTCAAGACGGGTGAGCCGCCGGCACTTTCCGTCGCCGACAACACCAAGACCATGGCGCTGATCGAAGCCGGCTATCGCTCGATCGACGAGCGCCGCACGGTCAAGCTGTCCGAAATCTCGATAAACCCAATCAACTGAATCGCTTACAGGGAGGATTTCATATCATGATGCAGGCAGGTATCTTCACGGGCTATTTCCCGTACGGCCTTAAGGAAACCGCGCAGAAGATCCGCGCGCTCGATTTCAACACGGTGCAGCTCGACCTGCATTTCAGGGATATCGACCTGTCGGTCGGGCAGATCACCAAGGAAAAGGCCAGGACAGTTCGCGACACGTTTCGCGACCATAACCTGCCGGTGTGCTGCGTGTCGGGCTACACCAACATCATTCATCCGGACATGGGCGAGCGCGAGAGGCGCGTCGGCTATCTCAAGGAGATCATCCGCAATGCGCGCGAATTCGGCACGCCTTACGTGATCTCGGAAACCGGCACCTACAACACCGAATCCGACTGGGTGCACCATCCCAAGAACAAGACCGAGGAAGGTTTTGAGGAATGCCGCAAGGTCATCGCCGACCTTGCCCAGACCGCCTACGACCACGGCGCGGTGTTCCTGCTCGAAACCTATGTCAACAATGTCGTCGGCTCGGTCGAGGAGACGGTGAAGATGTTCGCGCAGGTCGACCATCCCGGCCTCGGCCTGTTGATGGATCCGACCAACTATTTCGAGACCCATAACATCGACAGGATGGACCAGATCCTGAACCAGGTATTCGACACCCTGACCGACAAGATCAAAATAGCCCACGCCAAGGACGTCAAGCGCTCGGGCGGCGACAAGTCGGAGAAGCACGCCGATATCGGCGACGAGGACGCGCTGGAAAGCCACACTTTTCGCGGTGTCGGCGAGATCGAGCTGCCGGCGCCCGGCCTCGGTTCGCTGAACTACGACCTCTATCTCAAGCGTTTGGCCGAAAAGCACCCGAACATCCCGGTCATCATCGAGCACCTTTCGGAGGACGACGTGCCGCGCGCCAAGAAATTCCTCGACGAGAAATTCCGCGCCAACGGACTGTGACGGCCACAAAAAAGGGAGGAAGAGAATGTTGAGATTCGTATCGAAAATCGCGGCTGCGGCGATCGTGTTCGCCGGTGTTGCACTGGCTGCACCGGCGCTGGCGCAGGATGCTCAGAAGACGTTCTACCTGCTGTCGCATGGCGGCCCGTCGGACGCCTTCTGGATCGACTGGAATGCAGGCGCGACCAAGGCCTGCGACCAGCTCAAGGTGACCTGCAAGATCTCGTTCAGCGGCGGCGACATGGCGGCGCAGAAGGAGGCCTTCAACTCCGCACTTGCCGCCAAGCCGGACGGCATCGCCACCACCTCGGCGCAGCCCGGCCTATGGAACGAGGAGGTCAAGGCAGCCAAGGCGGCTGGCGTCCCGATCGTGTTCTTCAACACCGACGATCCAGCGACCGGCCGGCAGGCCTATGTCGGCGCCGACCTCAGGCAAGCCGGCGTCATCTGGGCGAAATATCTGGTCGACCACAAGATGGTGAAGCAAGGCGACAAGGTGTTCCTGCCGGTGGAAGTGCCGGGCGCCAGCTATCAGCAGCTCGAGACCGAAGGCATCGCCAGCGTCTTCGATCCGCTCGGCATCAAATACGACGTGGTCGATTGCGGCACCGATCCGGCCGGCATCATCGCCAAGATGACCGACTACATGGTCGCCAACAATCCGCCGGCGATCATCGCGCTCGGCGATTCCGTGGCGGCCAGCATCAAGCGGGTGTTTGACGGCGCCGGCGTGCCGGCCGGCACGATCCCGGTCGTAGGTTGGGGCAATTCCCGGGAGACCGCCGAAGCCGTCAAGGCCGGCTTCGTCAACGCGGCCGCCTGGCAGTTTCCGTCGGCGCAGGGCTTCATGCCGGTGGCGCTGCTCGGGCTTGCCGCCGCGGGCGAACCGATCGGCTACGATATCCACACTTTCAGCCTCTACGACGCATCGAGCGTCGAACCGATCCTGAAACTCTACGACAAGTGATTGAAACTGACGCCCGCTGCGCAGGCGGCGGGCGCCGCCCTGAGATATGGTCCAAGCAGTCATGACTATCGCCGCAGAACAGGAAATGCCGCGCTCCAAACGCAGGTCGAGCCTGATCCGCTCGCCGCAATTCTCTTCGCTCGTCATCCTGATTGTCCTGCTGGCGGTGTTCGCGATCGCCGACGGGAACTTCCTGTCGCCGCTCAACATCTCCAACATGATGGCGTTCCTGCCCGAACTCGGCATCATCGCGCTCGGCATGACGCTGCTTCTGACGGCGGGCGAGTTCGACCTTTCGGTCGGCGCCGTGTTCGGCCTGGCGCCGGTCGTCGTCATGCTTTTGGTGCAGAACGGCGGGTTCGATATCGGCATCGCGCTGCTTGCCGGGCTATTGCTGTGCGTGGCGATCGGCGCCATCAACGGGCTGATCGTCACCAAGATCGGTATCTCCTCCTTCCTGGTGACGCTGTCGATGCTGCTCGTCGTGCGAGGGGCGGCGCTCTACATCACGCAAGGCTTTCCGCTGGAGTCCTGGGACCAGCCTGGCTTTTTCGTGACACTGCTGGCCGGCAGCTTCAATATCGGAACGTTCCGTTTCTATACATCGCTGTGGTGGTTCATCGGCCTGTCGCTGCTGGCGATCTACGTGCTGCACTACGCCAAGCTCGGCAACTGGATCAGCGCCATCGGTTCGAACCGCAACGCTGCGGTGGCGCGCGGCGTGCCGGCCGATGCGGTCAAGGTCTGGCTGTTCATCCTGACCTCAGTGCTGGCGGGTCTGGCCGGCATGATCAGTGCGTTCCGCATCTCGGCCGCCTCGCCGGTAGCCGGTACCGGATACGAGCTCGAAGTGATCGCCATGGTGGTGGTCGGCGGCACGGCGCTGACCGGCGGGCGCGGCACCATCCTGGGCACCATCGTCGGCGCGCTGATGCTGCGCAGCATCCGCAACGGCATCGTGCTGATCGGCGTGCCCGGCCTCGCCTACAATATCTTCGTCGGCGTCATCATCCTTGCCATGCTCATCCTGCACGCTTTGCTGCAGAAGAACGCCGCCAGGAACTGACCATGGAAGTGCTTCGGCTGCACAATCTGCAAAAATCCTTCGGCAGCGTTCGCGCGCTGAAGAGCGCCTCCTTCACCCTCAACGAGGGCGAAGTGGTGGCCTTGCTCGGCGACAATGGCGCCGGCAAATCGACGCTGATCAAGGCGATCTCCGGCGTCTTTCCCGTCGACCGCGGCGACATCTATGTGCGCGGCCAAAAAGTCTCGATCCGCTCGACGCGCGACGCCATGGATCTCGGCATCGAGACGATCCACCAGGATACCTCGCTGGCGCCGGACCTGAGCATCGCGCGCAACCTCTTTCTCGGTCGCGAGCCGGTCAATCTGAAATGTCTGGGCGTGTTCGCGCCGCTCGACCTCGCCAAATTGCGTGATGCCGCCGCGGCACTTTTGAAGCGCGTCGGCATCTCGAAAAAACTCGACGCCGATGCGCTGGTCAGCACATTGTCGGGCGGTGAGCGCCAGTCGATCGCCATTTCGCGGGCCATGCAGTTCGCCGCCAAGGTCATCATCCTCGACGAGCCGACCAACAATCTCGGCGTCGAGGAAACGCACGGTGTGCTGCATTTCGTCAAGGAGATGCGCGCCGCCGGCCATTCGGTGCTTTTGATCACCCACAATATCCATCATGTCTTCCAGGTCGCCGACCGCATCATCGTCATGCGCCATGGCGAGATCGTCGCCGAGCAGACAGTCGCCGATACCGATCTGCTGACGGTGGAGAGCATCATCACCGGCGCCGACATGTCGGCCCTGCTCAAGGAGACGAGAGCGAAGTGAAGGAACTAGCCGTCACATGGTAGAGCTTTACGGCAAGACGCTTTCGCGCCGGCAGGTCTCGGAACGGTCCGGCATGCTGTCGCAGTTCGCCGGCGTGCGGCTGATGACGCTTGGCGACGGGGTGGAGCGCGGCATCCGCATGCTCGAATTCCGCACCGGCTCCGGCCTGCGCTTCACCGCGCTGGTCGACCGGGCGCTCGACATCGCCGATTGCGATTTTAGGGGCCAGGCGATCGGCTGGCATTCGCCGAGCGGCTTTCGCCATCCCGGCCTGCACGAATATGAAGGCGAGGAGGGGCTGGCCTGGGCGCGGTCGTTTTCCGGCCTGCTGCTGACCTGCGGCCTTGACCACATATTGTTCATGAACGAGGTACCCGCCGACAGCTATAATTATCCGCCGAAGAAGACGGTGCGCCATTCGCTGCATGGCCGCGTCAGCACCATCCCGGCGCGATTGACCGGCTATGGCGAGACATGGGACGGCGACCGCTGCGTGCTGTGGGCCGAAGGCATCGTTCAGCAGTCGACGGTGTTCGGCGAGGATCTGCATCTGCTGCGGCGGATCGAGGCCGATGTCGGCGGCAACGAGATCCGGCTTTCGGACCGCGTCGTCAATCACGGTTTTAGCCGCACGCCGCATATGTACTTTTATCACATCAATGTCAGCCATCCGGTGCTCGACGAGGGCTCGCGCTACCTGGCGCCGATCCGCGACGTCGTCTGGGCGGGCCATGCCGGCGAGCGCTATGAAGCGCAGAAGGTCGGCTACCGCACGGCGCCGGCACCGCAACTGGGCTTCACGGAACAGGTCTGGCAGCACGAACTCGGCGCCGACGCCAACGGCGGCGTGCCGGTGGCGGTGGTCAACGACCGTCTCGGCCTCGGTCTCGAAGTCGTCACCCGCAAGCACCAGATGCCTTGCGCCTATGAGTGGCAGAATTTCCAGGCTGGGCATTATGCGCTCGGCATCGAGCCGTCGACGCATCATGTGCTGGGCAATCTGGCAGCGCGCGAGCGCGGCGAGATGATCTGGCTGGAGCACGGCGAAAGCCGCTCCTACAATGCGGTGTTCCGGGTTCTCGACGGCGCCGGCGAGATCGCCGCCGCCGAGAGCCGGATCGCAGCGATTGCCAGGCAGCCGCGGGAGGATTATCCGCGGCCATCGGGTCATTTTCCTGTTCTCGGAGGCAGGTCGTGACAATGGCGAAGGCGATGCGAAACACCAGTTGGAAGGCTGGCCTCGGCCGGAGTGGAGAGGGCTCGCGGCCGTTCGGAAATTGGAGGTCACAATGGCTGGCAAGGTGAAGCGCGATTACAGCCTGGTCGGCGAAAGCACGCGGATTGCGATCGAGACCGGGCTAGCCTCGGCGGAGTGGTACCATACCGATGTGCCGCGCAAGACGATGAAGGAACTGATGCAACGTTCCGACAGTCCGGCAATCCGCGACACGGCCATCTGGCTGGGCGCCATCCTGGTCTCCGCCGCCGGCGGCGTTTACTTTTGGGGCACCTGGTGGTGCGTGCCGTTCTTCTTCGTCTATGGCGTGCTCTATGCCTCGGCCAGCGACTCGCGCTGGCACGAATGCGGCCACGGCACGGCTTTCCGCACGCGCTGGATGAATGATGTCGTCTACCAGATTGCCAGCTTCATGCTGATGCGCAACCCGGTGACCTGGCGCTGGAGCCATGCCAGGCATCACACCGACACCATCATCGTCGGACGCGATGCCGAGATCGCCGTGATGCGCCCGCCGGACCTGCTGCGCACCGCACTCGCCTTCACCGGTATCCTCGACTTTCGCTATTCGCTCCCAGCACTGGCACGCCAGGCGTTCGGCAAGCTGACGCCGGACGAGAAAAGCTACGTGCCCGAGATGGAACAGCACAACGCCGTCACTGCCGCGCGCTGGCATATCGCCATCTACGTCGCCACAATCGCGCTCGCGGTTTTCATGCAGTCGTGGATACCGCTGGTGCTGATCGGCGGGCCGCGCCTCTACGGCACCTGGCACATGGTGCTGACCGGCCTGCTGCAGCACATCGGTCTCGCCGACAATGTGGTCGATCACCGGCTCAACAGCCGGACCGTCTACATGAACCCGATCAGCCGGTTCATCTACTGGAACATGAATTACCACGTCGAGCATCACATGTTCCCGATGGTGCCCTATCACGCGCTGCCCAGGCTGCACGAATTGATCAGACACGATCTGCCGGAGCCGAACCCGTCGATGTGGCATGCCTATCGCGAGGTTTGGCCGGTCCTGCTCAGGCAGCTCAAATATGAGGACTATTTCCTCAAGCGCGAACTGCCGCCGACGGCACGGCCCTATCGTGGCGAGTTCCACGAAGTGAACATGTCGGCAGCAGCTGAATAGCACTGTGCAGCACAGCAAGGCGAATTTCGGGAGAAAATAGAGATGGCCGATTGGGTCGAGGCGTGCACTGTGGACGATGTCGACGAAGAGGATGTCATCCGCTTCGATCATGACGGCCGCAGCTTCGCGATCTACCGTTCGCCGGATGACGAATTCTTCGCCACCGACGGCTTTTGCACACATGAAAAGGCGCATCTGGCCGATGGGCTTGTCATGGACGACATCATCGAATGCCCCAAGCACAATGGCCGCTTCAACTACAAGACCGGCCAGGCCAAGGGCGCGCCGGTCTGCGTCAATCTGCAGACCTATCCGGTGAAGGTCGAAGCTGGCAAGGTGATGATCCAGATCGCCTGACCGGCCTTCCATTCACGTAGCAAAGGGGACCAAATCAATGAGCCGGAAAAGACCGACGGTGGCAGACCTGCGCGCTATGAAGGGCAAGCGGCAATTGACCATGCTGCGGGTGCTGACGATGGACGAGGCCGAGGCCGCCGAACGAGCCGGGGTCGACATTGTCTCGGTGCCGCCGGAACTGGTGCTCGATCCGCAATACCGCGATGCCGCACCCAGCCTGTTCACCATGCCGGGCGACAATTTCTACGAGATTGGCACAGCCGACGATTTCGTCCGCTGGGCGTTCCGGCTCTACAAGGCGAGCGCCGACGCGGTTTATTGCAGCGCCGGCTTTGCCACTGTCAAACGGCTGGCCGATGACAATATCCCGGTGATCGGCCATGTCGGCCTGATTCCGTCGCGCGCCACCTGGACCGGCGGCTTCAAGGCTGTCGGCAAAACCGCCGACAGCGCCATGCAGATTTTCGAGGCAGTCAAGCAATACGAAGCGGCCGGCGCGATCGGCGCCGAGATCGAAGTGGTGCCGGTCGAGGTGGCCAAGGCGATTTCGGAGCGAACCTCGCTGATCATGCTGTCGATGGGGGCGGGCACCGGCTGCGACGCGCAATATCTGTTCGCCGACGACATCCTTGGCCAGAACCGTGGCCACATGCCGCGCCATTCCAAGGTCTATCGCAATTTCGCCGCCGAATATGACCGCCTGCAGGCGGAACGCATCGCTGCTTTTTCCGAATATGTCGCCGACGTCAACAGCCTGGCCTATCCCGAAGACAAGCATGTGGTGCATATGGACCCGGATCAGCTCGGTCAGTTCAAGGAGAAGATCGACGCCGGATGAGATGCGCCGGCCAGGACCTGCTGTGACCTTCTCCCACAACAAGGGGAGAAGGAAAGGGCGCTGCTCGCTACACCGGCCGGTATACCTTCTCTGCCGTGACTGGTCGCGATACGACACGAAAGTTTGTTGGGCCAAGTCTGGACGTCGCCGCGCAAATGCTGTTCAAACCGGTGCGTCATCGATTTGCCGGACAATCGCCTGGTCCCAGTGGCCGGGAAAACCTTTCGTACAGTTCTGCGCATGACCGCCATTCCTGAAAACAAAGCCTTGCCCGAAACCGCGACGGCGGCGCGGCAGGCGCGGCGCGTGGCATTGATCGTCGCCGTCGCCTTCTTCATGCAGCTTCTGGATTCGACGATCATCTCGACATCGTTGCCGCAGATGGGAGAATCCTTCGGCGTGCCGGCAGTGGCGATGAGCATCGGCATCACCGTCTACATGCTGACCATGGCGGTGTTCGTGCCGCTGTCCGGCTGGCTCGCCGACCGCTTCGGCGCGCGCAACATCTTCCTTGTGGCGATCGCCCTGTTCACGCTGGCCTCGATCGCCTGCGGCATCTCGCAGAACCTGACCCAGTTCGTCGCCGCGCGTGCCGTGCAGGGCCTGGGCAGTGCGCTGATGACACCGGTCGGCCGCATCCTGGTGCTGCGCAACGCCTCGAAGTCCGAGCTTCTCAATGCCACCGCGCTGATCACATGGCCGGCGCTGTTTGCGCCGGTGATCGGGCCGGTGCTTGGCGGCTTCATCACCACTTATCTGTCCTGGCACTGGAATTTCTTCATCAACATTCCGCTCGGCGCGGCCGGCCTGGCGCTGGTCGCCCGCTTCATTCCCGGCGACCGCGCTTCCGAAACCAGGCCGCTCGACTGGCCGGGCTTCCTTGTGACCTCGGTCGGGCTTGCCTCAATGCTCTACGGCCTCGAACGCATCGCCCATCCGCAAGACGGCACCTTGCCGACCGTGGCGCTGCTTGGCGCGGGCGTCCTGATCGGCTGGCTGGCCGTGCGGCACCTGGCGCGCGCCAAAAATCCGCTGCTCGACCTTGCGGCATTCAAGGTGCAGACTTTCGCCATATCGACGCTGTCGGCCGGCACCATTTTCCGGGTCTCCATCAACGCCACGCCGTTCCTGCTGCCGCTGCTGTTCCAGGTCGGGTTCGGCCTGAGACCCGTCGATGCCGGCATGCTGATCCTGGCTTATTTCCTCGGCAATCTCGGCATGAAGACGGTGACGACGCCGACGCTGAAGCGCTTCGGTTTCCGTTCGGTGCTGGTCGTCAACGGCGTGATCGCATCGCTGTCGATCATGGCCTGCGCGGCGATATCGCCGCAGACACCGCAAGCGCTGGTGGTGGCGCTGATGCTGATTGCCGGACTGACGCGGTCGATGCAGTTCACCGCGCTCAACACGCTGGCCTTCGCCGATATCGCTTCGGCGCAGCGCAGCTCGGCGGCGACGCTGTCCAGCATGCTGCAGCAGGTGGCGATGCTGTTCGGCGTGGCGGTCGCCGCGGCGCTGCTCAACCTGTCGCAGATCGCCAGGGCCGGGGCGGCGCCCGACCTCGTCGACTTCCGCCTCGCCTTCCTGGCGATCGGCGCCATCGGGCTCGTGGCCTCGTTCCGCTTCCTGGCGCTGCCGCGGGCCGCCGGCGCCGAGATTTCGGGCCATCGGGCGTGACCTTCTCCCACAATGGTGTTTGGAAGGGGGGCAGCGCGTCACACCGGCCGATATACCTTCTCCGCTGTGTTCCAAAAAATGTCCGCCTCTGCCGCCGCACCATGCTTGGCCACCGCCTCCCGGTGCTTCTTGATCAGTTCGGCGTGGCTGGTCCACAGCTTTTCGATCGGGAAGTTGGAGCCGAACATCAGACGGTCGCTGCCGAGGATTTCGATTGCGTTGTCGACGATGTTGGCGATCAGCGCCGGGTCGTTGCGGTGGACGAAGGTGCCGAGGCCGGACAGCTTGGCGTAGAGGTTTGGCGCTGCTGAAAGCGAGCGCAGGCCGGCCTTCCAGGCTTGCGTGGTTTCCTCCGACATGTCGGTCAGCATGCCGGCATGGGTGAGGATGAAGTTGGTCTCGGGATTTTCGCCGACAAGCGTCAGCCCGTCCTTCATCTGGGCCGGGAAAAGCTGCAGGTCGAAGGACAGGCCATAGTCCTTCAGCCGCGCCACATTGGCCCGCACCTTCGGGTCGACGACCTGATCGGCGGACGCGGCAAAGCGGAAGGCCGGCGTTTCGTGCCAGTGCAATTGCATGCGCACGCCGCGCAGCAGGGGGTACTTGATCAGTCGGTCGATCTGATGGCGTACATCGTCCACCGTCATGTCGGCATAGCCGACGATGGCGTGCGGCCAACCGGTTTCGTCAGCCGTCGTCTGCAGGAAGGCGACTTCTTTCTCGAAATCCTCCTTGGCCCAGTTGGTCTGGACATAGACCGCCTTCTCGACATCAGAGCCTTGCTGGTCGGCGAGGAATTCCTCGATCGGGTAGTCGCGTCGGATCGGCTCGTAGGGACCGAAGATGCGCGGCACCATCGGCCCGCGCAGCCAGGGCTGATCCTCCTGGCGCCAGATATGGAAATGCGCGTCGATCGCCTTTTTCATCATGAAACCCTTTTCCAGATTGCTGCCGCCGCCGGAGCGGGGCGGGCGAGCGACAGGATGAAATCGGTGAGACCGGCGATCGAAGAACCGTCGACCAGATCGTCGAGCACCGGCAGGATGGCGCGAAGTGCTGCCGTCGCCGGCCGGAAACGCGGATCGCCGGCCAGCGGCGTCGCCAGCGACAGGCGGAAGGCGCGGGCGCTCAGCCGGCGCATCGCCATTTCAAGCTCGGCATGGTCGCCGCGCTCCAGGGCATCCGACAGGATGACCACCGCCGCCCCGCGCGCAAGTGAGGAGAACCGCGGCACCGACAGGAAGGCGAGCAGCGTCGGTCCCATGCGGGTGCCGCCATCCCAGTCGTCGACCAATGCTGCCACGCGGGCGAGCGCTTGGTCGCGGTCGCGAATACGCAGCGCCGTGGTGATGCGGGTCAGCCGCGTGCCGAAGGTGAAAATTTCAGCCCGGTCCGCGCCTTGCACCGCCGCATGCGCCAGCTTGAGATAGTCCGATGTGTAGAGCTTCATCGAGCCGGACACGTCGATCAGCAGCAAAAGCTTGCGCGACACGGTCTGCCGGCGGCGCAGCAGCGGCGACGGAATATCGCCGTCGGCACTGACGATTTCGCGCAGCGAGCGGCGCAGATCGAGCTTGCCGCGTGCGTGCGTGCGCACGGTTCGGAAGGAGCGGCGGGCGGGCAGGGCGCTAGCGAGCTTGCGGCGGAAAGCGGCAAGCCCGTCGCCGACGCGCTGGAAGTCGCGGGCGCTCAACTGTTCGGCGCCAGACGATAGCGCGCCGCCTTCCTCCTGGCGCGCCACCTCGTTCTCTTCGTCGCTGGCGCCGCCGTCGTCCTTGATGCGGGTTTCCTCGTCGGCCTCGCCTTCGACCACGGCCGCGGTGTTGCCGTAGAAATAGCTTTGGAAATGCGCCTCGAATTCGTCGCGGCGGTCGGGCGGCGGCGCCAGCGTGGCAAGGGCGGCCTCGTGGATATCGGCCATGGAGCGGGGCCCGAGCAGCGTCACCGCCTGCATGAAGCCTGACACCTGCTCGGGCGCCACCGGAAAGCCGTAGCGGCGCAGCAGCCGGCCAAAACCGAGGAGAGGTGCTGCGGCGCGGGGGAAGCTTTCTTTCCGCATCATTCCTTCGCGGGCGCTGTCCCGCCAGCGGTGAGGTCGATCCGTATTCGGCCGCCCCGCCGTGAACGGGGAGAAGGGATCGTTGACGTCGCGTGTCACGCCAATGCCTCCTCGACGATCCGGCCAAGCTCGGGGGCGATGTAGGACAGGTCCTCCTCGTCCTTGATCAGCACGCCGATGGCGCGGCGGAACGCTTCCGGCCACGGGCTGCCGCCCTTTTCGAGGATCGTCGCGGCGTTCGCCCATTCGACCGCTTCGGCGATGCCTGGCGGCTTGGCCAGCGGGCGGGCGCGGATGTCGCGCACGGCGGTAGCCACGGCGCGCGCCGTGGCGTTGGCGACGTCGCCGGCGCGCAGCATGATGATTTCGGCCTCGCGCTCGGCGTCGGGATAGGTGATCCAGTGGTAGACGCAGCGCCGCCGCAGCGCCTCCGCCAGTTCGCGGGTGCGGTTCGAGGTCAGGACGACGATCGGCTGCGCTTTGGCGCGGATGGTGCCGCGCTCGGGAATGCTGATCTGGAAGTCGGACAGGAATTCCAGCAGCAGCGCTTCGAACTCATGGTCGGAACGGTCGATCTCGTCGACCAGCAGCACGCGCTTTTCCGGCGCCTTCAGCACCTGCAGCAGCGGCCGCGCGATCAAAAAGCGGTCATCATAGATGTCGACCTCATGCTCGCCGGCATGGCGGATGGCGAGCAACTGGCGCTGGTAGTTCCATTCGTAGAGCGCGTGTGCGGCGTCGATGCCTTCGTAGCATTGCAGCCGCACCAGGTCGCGCCCGAGCAGTTCGGCTATCGCCTTTGCCGCTTCGGTCTTGCCGACGCCCGGCGCGCCTTCGAGCAGCAGCGGCTTGCCCAGCCGGATCGCCAGGAAAATGGCGGTGGCCAGGCTTTCATCGGCCAGATAGCGCGAGGCGGCGAGGCGCGATGCCACCGCCTCCGGCGAGATCACGACAGTGTCGGCGCTTCCAGTCCGGGCGCTTCTTTTGGGCATTTCCAGCACTCAGTTCGAGGCTTGCGCCTTCAGCGCCCGCAGGATGCGTTCCGGCGTGATCGGCAGCGTGTCGATGCGCACGCCGACGGCGTCGAAGACCGCGTTGGCGACCGCCGGGATTTGCGGGTTGGCGCACATTTCGCCCGGCCCCTTGGCGCCAAAGGGTCCGTCGGCCGAGGGCCTCTCCAGCACGATGATCTCGGTTTGCGCAAGATCGCCTGGTCCCGGCATCAGATACTGGTTGAAGTCGGTGCCGCCATGATCGCGGTCGGGGTAATAGGGTTCCGTCGTCTCGTAGAGCGCGTGGCTGATGCCCATCCACGAGCCGCCGACGAGCTGCTGCTCGACCATTTTCGGGTTCAGCGCGCGGCCGATCTCAAAGACGTTCTTCACCGTCAGCACGGTGACCTCGCCGGTTTCGTCGTCGACCTCGACCTCGACCACCGTGCAGGCATGCGCGTAGCAGGTCGACGGTTTCATCGCGCCGGTTTCTTTTTCCGGATAGGAGCGCGGGATCAAAAACATGCCGCGGCCGGAAATCGAGCGGCCGCGCTTGAAATGCGCCGACAGCGCGACATCGAAGATCGAGATCGATCTTTGCGGCGCACCCTTGACCAGGATGTTGCCCTGGCCGTCGGTCTCGAGGTCCGAGGCGTTCACTTCCAGTTCTTCGGCCGCCACTTCCAGCATGACCTGGCGGGCTTCCCTGGCCGCCTGGATGACGGCGTTGCCGGCGCGATGTGTGCCGCGCGAGGCGAAGGTGCCCATGCAGTGCGGGCCGGTGTCGGTGTCGGCGGTGTCGACAACAACGCGGTCGGTCGGCACGCCGATCGTCTCGGCACAGATCTGCGCCATGATCTGCTTCATGCCCTGGCCGAGATCGACGCTCGACAGCGTCACCATGAAATTGCCGGTCGGCGTCGAATGGACCAGCGCCTGGGTTGGATCGCCGCCGAGGTTCATGCCGGTCGGATAGTTGATCGCGGCGACGCCGCGCCCGCGCCTGATCGCCATTTCAAGCTCCCTTCGCGTAGGACGACATCGCCATGAATTTTTCCGCCACCGGCCAGTTGGCGGCGCGCGAGGCTTCCTGCATACACTCGATCAGCGCCGCGCCCTCGGTCGGCTGGCGGTGCGCCTTCATGTCGCCGTCGCGGTAGGCATTGATGAAGCGGAATTCAAGCGGGTCCATGCCGATCAGCCGGGCGAGCTTGTCCATCTGCACCTCAAGCGCGAAATCGCCGATGGTGACGCCGAAGCCGCGCATGGCGGAGGAGGGGGTGCGGTTGGTGTAGACGCAGTAGGTGTCGATCCAGACATTCGGGATGGTGTAAGGGCCGGGATAGTGGCCGGCGCCCTTCTGCGCGCCATAGGGCGAATGGCGCGAATAGGCGCCGGCATCGGTGTACCCGGTGACTTTTCTGGCGACGATACGGCCGTCCTTCATGACGCCGTCCTTGATGACGACTTTTTCGGCGGCGCGCGGCGAGGAAATCTGCATCTCCTCCTCGCGGCTGTAGATGAACGAGATCGGCCGCGCGGTCAGCTTGGCGCCGAGGATGGCGATCGGTTCGACGATGACGTCGACCTTGCCGCCAAAGCCGCCGCCGACGGTGCCGCCGACGAAATGCAGTCTGTTGCCGGGCATTTGCAGGATGATCGAGGCGTTGTCGAGGGTGAAGAACATGGCCTGCGTGTTGGTGTAGCAGGTGAAGCGGTCGTTGCCCTCCGGCGCGACGATGCAGCCGGTCGTCTCGGTCGGCGCGTGCTCGATCGGCGACGATTGATAGGTTTGCTCGAGCACGTGATCGGCGCCGGCGAAACCGGCCTCGACATCGCCGAAGCGCACCTTGCGGCATTCGCCGCTGTCATAGAGGTAATAATTCCGGCCGTGATATTCGTTGACGACAGGCGCGCCGGGCTTCAGCGCTTCTTCCATGTCGAAAACGGCCGGCAGCACCTCGTAGTCGACCTTGACCTTGGCCGCCGCTTCCTGGGCGGCACGCTCGGTCTCGGCCAGCACCGCCACCACGGCTTCTCCCTTCCAGCGCACCTTGCCGTCGGCCAGCACCGTCTCGTCCTCCGGGCCGATCTGGATCAGGATCAGGATGGTGTAGACATTGTGCGGCACGTCCTTGGCGGTCAGGATTTTCACCACGCCCGGATGCATCTGCGCCTCTGAAGTGTCGATGCTGCGGATGCGGGCGTGATGATGCGGGCTGCGCACCATCTTCAGATGCAGCATGCCTGGAAAATTGCGGTCGGCGAAATAGGCGGTCTTGCCGGTGACATGACCGGGCGAATCGGAGCGCGGCCGTGGCTGGCCGATCTCGTGCAGATCGTCCTTGCGCTGGTCGGCGAAGTAGCTCTTGCGGAGTTCCATGTTTTCGACTCCCCTCAAGCTGCGTTCTGCGAATTGGACCGCGCGGCGGTCAGCACCGCTTGGATGATCGGCTCGTAGCCGGTGCAGCGGCAGATATTGCCCGACAGCGCCTGGACCACCTCGTCGCGGCTGGGGTCCGGCGTGTGATCGAGCAGCACCTTGGCGGCCATGAGCATGCCCGGCGTGCAGAAGCCGCATTGGGTGGCGAAGGCGTCGAGGAAGGCGCGCTGCAAGGGATGCAGCACGCCGCCTTGCGAAAGCCCTGACGTCGTGGTGATCGCCGCGCCGTTGCAGGTTTCGGCCAGCGTCAGGCAGGACAGCCGCAACTCGCCGTCGATGATCACCGAGCAGGCGCCACATGTGCCCTGATGGCAGCCGCCCTTTGGCGAGGTGTCGCCGATCTTGTCGCGCAGCGCATTGAGCAGCGTCGTGCCGCTGTCGATGAATTCGGCCTTCTCCGCACCGTTGAGCGTGAACTGAACCGGGATCTTTGCCATTTTTTACTCCTTGCGCCGCAGCCAGGCGGAGATGCGCGCCATCGGCTTTCAGGCGAGCAAAAGCCGGCCGAGATGGACCGGCAGGACTTCGTTGCGATACCAGGCACTGGCGATCGGATCGGTAATCGGCGAGGTGCCGTCGTTCGCGACGGCCAGCGCCGGCGCGATGCCGTCGCTGGTGAGTTTCCTGCCGAGCAGCGCCTTCTCCGCCGCCTTGGCGCGCATCGGCCGGTCGGCCAGGCAGCCAAGCGCGATGTGCGCCGATGACACGGTTCCGTCCGGCGCTCGTTCCAGCACGGCGGCGATGCTCAGCACCGAGACGCCCTTCGGCTTGACCCTCGATATTTTCAGGAAGCGAAAGCCGCCTTCCAGTGGCAAGCTGAAGCCGACCGAAGTGACGATGGCGTGATTGTCTTCGCGTTTTGCCAGGAAGGTTTCGATCGGCACCTCGCCGTCATCGGTGCCGACGGTTGCGCCCAGTGCCAGCAGCGCGACGGTGAAATCGCCATAGGGCGCCGGGGCAAAGAGATTGCCGCCGATGGTCGCCATGTTGCGGATCGCCGGGCCGCCGACGGCGCGCGCCGCGCGGGCAAGGGAAGACAGATCCGGGTGACGGGCGATCGCCGCCATGGTCACCGAAGCGCCGGTGCGGACCTCCCTGCCGGAAACAGTGATGGCCGACAGCGCCGGTTCGGTCGACCTGATGAGGCCGGAGACCGAAACGTCGCCTTCATTGGCGGCGCGCACGACCAGCGTGCCGCCGCCGAGATAGCGGGTGCCGGCGGCTTTCAGCGCCGCACTGGCGTCCTTGACCGTCGAGAAAGTCTGCAGTGCAAGCGCCATGGAACTATCCTTTTTGTGAGCCCATTCAGCTCAACCCTGGCCGGCGAAATGGGTCTTAAGGGCGTTAAAGCCGCCCTGGAAGACGTTAGCGCCCATGCCTTCGGCCAATTTGTCAGCTTCCTCGGGAGCCGCGTCGAAGCTTGCGGTCCATTCGGCATAGGTGCGGTTGCCATCGGTCACCCGGCGCAGCTGCAGCGTCGCCTTGTGGTTGGTCAGCGGTTGCGGCGTCTCCAGGATGGAGTAGCTGACGAGGAAATTGTCGTCTGAGAAGTCGAGCAGCTTCTCGCGGATGCGAGCGCCGCTGGCGAGCTGGAAATTGCGCACGCAGCCGATTGCGCTGGTGTCCTTGCCGTCCTCGATATGGCTCTCGACCATGCGAGGGTGCCAGCTCGGCAGCCCATTGAAATCGCGTATGCGCGCCCAGACCTTTTCGACCGGTGCGTCGATGACGCTGGAGACGGTGACTTTCGCCATATGATCATTCCCTTGCAATAGCTGTGTCGCGAGGGTAGGGCGGCAAGCCCGGCAGCACTTATCAATGCGTCTTAAGCGCCTATCAATAAGTCTGAAAAAAACCGGCAATCTGAAAAAACGGCAGCCTGAAAAAAAACGGGCAGTCTGAAATACGGGCAGTCTGAAAATGGCTCAGGAAATGGCCCGCGCCGCCTCGCGATAGAGTGTCGGGGGAACGCCGACATGGTCGCGGAAGAAGCGCGAGAAATTGCCCTGCGTGGTGAAGCCGAGATTGCAGGCGACCGAGATCAGCGGTTCCTGCGACCACTGCAACTGCCGCACCGCTTCCTCCATGCGCAGCGTGTTCCAGTAGACATTGGGCGTCAGATTGGTCTGCTCCTTGAACAGCGCGAAGAAATGCGGCCGCGACAGGCCGACGCTGCGCGCCACCTCGTCGAAGCAGATGCGTTCGCAGACATTGGCCTTCATCAGCTGGATCGCCTTGCGGACACGAAAATCCTGCACGCTGTGGACGCGGGCGCGCGCCACTTGTGGCGCCGAGGCGTCGGCGGCGTCGAGCACACTGTCGATGAAGCGCTCGATCTCGTAATTGGCGATGTCGTCGATGCTCTCATTGTCGCTGAGATGGTCGAGAAGATTGGCTGCCGCCTTGTGCAGCCACGGCTCCAGCGTGATCGCCGGTGCCGAAAACAGCGGCGCGGTCGACGGCAGGTCGCGGCGCCGGCGCGCCCAGTCCGGATCGATGTAGAAGGCGAGGAACAGCCCGGGCCGGCCGTCGCGGGACAAAGCGTGGCTGTGCGGCTGGAAGGAATTGATGCCGGCGGCGGTGCCGGGCCCAAGCCGCACCGTCTCGCGGCCGATGGTCATCTCGCCGGCCGTGCCTTCCAGCCAGATGATGATATGCGCCTCGACATGGGCATGGGTGACGAAGTCGCTGGCGACGTTCAGGACAGAAACATGTCCGAACCGGCCCCAGTAGAGCCTGATCGCTTCCGTCATGGGTATATCCTCCCGCAGGCGACTGGCCTCCCTTCGCCTGCAATCGGGATAGTGCTGCTCAGTCCGGGTCCGCGTCAAGGCGCATGTGCGCGCCTGGCGCACGCCACGCGGCGCGCCGGCCGATTTTCAGACTGAGCGATAGCAACGACAACGAATTGCGCGCGTGACCGCGGCCTATTCGTTGCGCCGGAAATTGCGGAGCCGGTCGAACAGGACCGCCATCAGAATGGCGCCGCCGATGAACACCCCCTGCCAGAAGGCGTTGATGCCGAGCAGGCCAAGGCTGTTGCGGATCACTTCGATCAGCGCCGCGCCGACGACGGCGCCAAAGGCCGTGCCCATGCCGCCGGCCAGGTTGGCGCCGCCGATGACGGTGGCGGCGATGACCTGAAGCTCCATGCCGTTGCCGAGATTGGTGGTGACGGCGCCCAGCCAGCCGGTCTGGATGATGCCGGCAAGGCCTGCCGCCAGCGCCGAGATCATGTAGACCGCGACCTTGATCTGGCGCACCGGAACGCCGGTCAGCGTCGCCGCATGCTCGTTGCCGCCGATGGCGAAGATGTGCCGGCCGAATTTCGTCCAGCGCAGGACGAAGCCGGTGATCAGCGCCAGCACGATCATGTAGAGCACCGGATTGGCGATGCCGAACACAAAGGCGCCGCCGCCCAGCGCCAGAAGCTTGTGGTGGTCGGGCCCGAACTGGAAGACGACGGTGTTGTTGGAGGCGACCATGGCGAGGCTGCGCGCGATCGACAGCATGCCGAGCGTCACCACGAAGGGCGGAAACCCGAGATAGGCGATCAGGATGCCGTTGAAGGCGCCGATGATCAGCGCCGTCGCGATCGCAGCGGCAATGCCGATCTCGATGCCGTAGCCGGCATGCATGGTCACCGCCAGCACCATCGAACACAGGCAAAGTACCGAGCCGACCGACAGGTCGATGCCGCCGGTGATGATGACGAAGGTCATTCCGAGCGCGACGATGGCGACGAAGGTGATGTTGCGGGTGATGTTGTAGAGGTTCTTCGTCGTGGCGAAGGAATCGGTGGCGACGGACAGGAACAGGCAGGCGAGGATGACCGCGATCACCACCCAGAAGGTCTGGCTGGCAAACACCCTGGTCAGCAAAGTGTGCTGTTTCTGCGCGATCGTCTGGTCAAGAGTTACTGCCATCGTCGACCTTTATCTGCTTGCGTGGTGAAACCGGCTGGCATCAAACCTGTTCGATGGCGCCGGTGATGAGCCCGGTGACTTCCTCGGGCGAACTCGACGCGATCGTCTTGTCGGCGACCTTGCGGCCGCGCCGCATGACGATGACGCGGTCGGCAACGTCAAAGACGTCGGGCATGCGGTGGCTGATCAGCACGACGGCAATGCCCTGGTCGCGCAAATGGCGGATCAGGTTCAGCACCTCGGCGACCTGCCGGACCGAGATCGCCGCCGTCGGCTCGTCCATCAGCACGATCTTGGCCTGCGAAAGCATGGTGCGGGCGATCGCCACCGCCTGGCGCTGGCCGCCCGACATCTGCTTGACCAGATCGCGCGGGCGGGTTTCGGATTTCAGCACGGCAAAGATCTGGCCGGCGCGCTTGTACATGGCGGCGTAGTCGAGGATGCGAAACGGCCCGACGCCGCGGCGCAGCTCGCGGCCGAGATAGACATTGGCGGCGGCCGTCAGATTGTTGCACAACGCCAGATCCTGATGGACGATCTCGATGCCGTGCTGGCGCGCCTCCACCGGCTTGTGCAGGATCAGCTCCTTGCCGTCCATCTGCATCGTGCCAAGGCTTGGGCGGAAGTTGCCGGCGATCATCTTGACCAGCGTCGACTTGCCGGCGCCGTTGTCGCCCATCAGCCCGACCACCTGTCCGGCCTCGATCGACAGCGAAACGTCGTTGACGGCCTGGATGGCGCCGAAATGTTTTGAGATGTTGGCGAGTTCGAGAACCGGCACCAGTCTGCTTCCTCCGTGCTTTCGGCCTGCGGTCCTGCCGCGGCCTCGCTCTTCCCAGCTCCTCCCGGGAACCGCGCTTTCGCCCATTTACGCATATGCCCCCTTGCCGTCAACAGCGGCTTCTTTCGAAAAATCCGTTTTGTAGGACAAATAGCAATTGACGTCCGTCGCAAGCCGATATTAGCTAGGCGTCGGAGGAGATTATGCCGATCTCCTGCCCCGGCTCGCCGGGGCTGAGCAGGCGGAGGTTTATCGGTCGAGGATCTGGCAGCGTCCCTATCGCGCTGGTCTGCAACCGCATCTGGAAATTCTTATCGGCCCGGCTTGACGACACGAGCGCTCGCGAAACGAACCTCTGTCATCGCGCATCCGGGCTGGTCTGTGTGGCGGGCACGCCGTGTCCGTCTGTTTCAAGGGAGGACTGAAATGAGGAAGTCACTATTGCTCGCTGCCGTCGCCATGCTGGCGCTGGGCGCCGGGCCGGCTTTGGCCAAGAAACAGCTCGTCATCGTGGTCAAGGGGCTCGACAATCCGTTCTTCGAGGCCATCAACCAGGGTTGCCAGAAATGGAACAAGGAAAACGCCGACTCGGAGTATGAGTGCTTCTACACCGGTCCGGCATCGACCTCGGACGAAGCCGGCGAAGCCCAGATCGTCCAGGACATGCTGAGCAAGCCGGACACGGTGGCGATGGCGATTTCGCCGTCCAACGCACCGCTGATCGCGCAGACGATCAAGAGCGCCAATCCGTCGATCCCGATCATGACGCTCGACGCCGATCTCAGCAAGGAAGATGCGGCGCTGCGCAAGACCTATCTCGGCACCGACAACTACCTGATGGGCTACAAGATCGGCGAGTACATCAAGAAGGCCAAGCCCGACGGTGGCAAGATCTGCACCATCCAGGGCAATCCCGCGGCCGACAACATCCTGCGCCGCGCCCAGGGCATGCGTGACGCGCTTACAGGCCAGAAGGATCTCCCGGCGCTCGCCGGCGAGGGCGGCTGGACCGAGGTCGCCGGCTGCCCGGTGTTCACCAATGACGACGGTGCCAAGGGCGTGCAGGCGATGACCGATATCCTCGCCGCAAATCCCGATCTCGACGCCTTCGGCATCATGGGCGGCTGGCCGCTGTTCGGTGCGCCGCAGCCCTATCGCGACCTGTTCAAGCCGATGGCCGACAAGATCGCCAAGAACGAGTTCGTCATCGGCGCCGCCGATACGATCGGTGAGGAAGTGGCCATTGCCAAGGAGGGCCTGGTGACCGCATTGGTCGGCCAGCGACCGTTCGAGATGGGCTACAAGGCGCCCTCGGTGATGATCGACCTTGTCGAAGGCAAGCCCGTTGCCGATCCGGTCTTCACCGGTCTCGACGAGTGCACCAAGGATACGGTCGATACCTGCATCCAGAAGTAGGTTCGCATTTTCGGGGCGTCCGCTCGACGGGCGCCCCGTCACGCCGGTTCACGAAAATCTACGAGGTGACGTGGCTGGGGCGAACCGCTCCTGCTTTGCCGCGCCTTGAGTTCAGCCTGTGCCGGGGAACATGGATGTCGGACGCCAGATCGAAAAAGCGACTTATCACGGTCAAGGGACGGGCTACGGTCAAGGCACGGGCCAAGGTCAAGGCACGGGCCAAGGTCAAGGCGCCGGTCGCCCGCCCGGCCGGCGCCCGCCGGACCGACGCGGCGCTGATCCCCGGATCGAGCGTGCATGCGTCGCTGGCCAACGAGATCGGCCTCAGGATCGTGCGCGGCGACTATCCGCCGGGAACCATCCTTCCCAACGAGGCCAAATGGTCCGAGACTTTCGACGTCAGCCGCTCGGCGGTGCGCGAAGCGATAAAAATGCTGATGGCCAAGAGCCTGCTGGCCTCACGCCCCAAGATCGGCAGCTGGGTCGAGCCGAAAGAGCGCTGGAACCTGCTCGATCGCGACGTGCTCGCCTGGTATGCGACAGCGCCCGATCGCGAAATGTTCCTGCGCACTGTCCAGGAATTCCGTCACATCATCGAGCCGGAAGCCAGCGCTTTTGCGGCGATCCGGCGCAGCGACGAGCAGATGGCCGAGATCAGCCAGGCCTGCCGGGAGATGGGCGAGGCGGCGACATTGCCGGAGCGCACCCGCGCCGACACGCGTTTTCACCTGGCTATCCTGCGCGCCTCGGGCAACGACCTGCTGGTGCCGCTGGGCGTGCTGATCGAATCGGCGCTCGATCATCTCTTCGTTTTCGTCACGCGCGAAACCAGCGACCAGCCTCGGGCGCAGGCGCTGCATGAGGCGATCGAGAAGAACATCCGCCTTCGGCGGCCGGCGGCAGCCCGCACCGCGGTGCACCGACTGCTCGCCAACACCGACGAGGTTATCGGGCGGTCGCGGCGGTAAGGTCAAACGCAATCGCTCTGAACGGCCAGGGAGCGGCGACCTGGAAGACTCACGTCGGGCCTGAAACCCATATGCTTCGTTGACCTCCTCAGAGCGAGGAACGAACCCATTTGCCAGCACTCTTGCTGAGGAGTATCCTTTTGCCCAAAGCTGGCGGTGAGTGTCGGTTGAAAGGGGGAGCATGGCCAGACTTGTCGCACTCTACAAGACTCCGAAAGACGTGGCCGCCTTCGACCGTTACTATGTTTCGACCCACATTCCTCTGGCCAAAGCCATTCCCGGCTTGAGGAAATACGAAATCAGCGATGGCGGCGTCCATTCGCCGGGTGGGGCCTCAGGCTATCATCTTATTGCTACGCTCTACTTCGATTCCGTTGCGGATATTCAAGCGGCCTTAGCGTCCTCCGAGGGTCGGGCCACTGCGGCTGATCTTGGCAATTTTGCAGATGGCGGAGTGGAGCTAATGCTCTTTGAGACTAGGGAAGTCTGAACCTCGCACAATCCGACCCCAGCAAAGTTTCAACGGCTACCACTATCCGTTCCCGGGCGTTGGCCATGTCGTGAAGGAGGGCGATGGCTTTCGCTGGCTGCCGGCGGACTGGGTCTGGGATAGAGAAACCTGACCTGTTTGCGTTTCCTGGGCGATCTGCTGTCGGCGGATGTCACGCCTAAACGCCGATTGACACGGATCGCGGTTCTCAACGACGTCCCGTGGAAAAGCCACTGTCACCAACCGATCCGCCATCAAGTGGCCGTCAAGGCGGGACTGGAAATCCGCTGGGGCGCGTGAGCCATCGAAGAGGGCTTCTGAAGCATTGATGGCGTTTTCCGAGCGCCCACTTGGTGTATTAGATGTCGGATGTCATCTGCAGTATGACCGTAGATTGCCATGATCGTCAGGATGATCGGCTCGCTCAGGAGATCGTCAAGCGTAGGTTCACGCTCTCGCGTCATGGGTCGCCTCAAAATTCTTGTTTATTCCCGCACCTTCTCCTCGAACGATGACAGTGAGACGGCGTTCGGGAAATTCCTCAAAAAGAGGTAGTCTGCATCGTCATTGTCGACGACTGATATGGGTGCAGGTTGCCGCCATCGTCACGCGCGAAACCAGCGACCAGGCTCGGGCGCAGGCGCTGCATGAGGCAATCGAGAAGAACTCCGTCTCCGGCGTCCGGCGGCTGCAAGGAGTGCCGTGCACAGGCTGCTCACCAATAATGACGAGGTTATCGGGCGGTCGCGGCGGTGATTTATACCGCAGAGTCGGCGCTGCCCCTCACCCTTACCCTCTCCCCGTGAAGAACGGGGAGAGGGGGGACGCCAGCGCTGGAGCTTGTCCCTTCTCCCCGTTTTCACGGGGAGAAGGTGGCGGTAGCCGGATGAGGGGCAGCGCCAACTTTGATCAGATACAGCGAGCCGATCGCCTTAAATCGTCTGTTTCTTCCCATCCTTCGTCGGCGTCAAATCGACGCCGTTGACCTTGCCGATATGCGTCGCCAGCATCGGCACATACTGATCGGCGGGCCCAGCGGCGAATGCGCCGGCGAAGGCGTTCTTGGTGGCATTGCCGAGCGGGTTGGCGATGCCGGCGGCACCGGCCATCGATTCGAGATACGTGAGGTCCTTGAAGGCGTTGGCGATGGTGAATTTGTGCGCGTCACGGTCGCCTTCAAGCGTCCAGCGCATAAAAGTCTGGTAGAAGCCGCAATCCATGCGGCCGTTGCGGATGACGCTGTCGAAGCGCGGCGGCGAGATGCCGACCTTTTCGGCCAGCGCCAGCGCCTCGGAATAGATCGCCGCATAGCCCAGCGAGATGAAATTGTTGAGCAGCTTCATACGGTGGCCGTCGCCGGTGTCACCGATATGGACGATACGTCCGGCCCAGGTGTCGAGCACTGGCTTCAGCCGGGCAAAGACCGCGTCGGATGCACCGACCATGGCGTCCAGCGTGCCTTCCCAGGCCTCCTTCGGCGTGCGGCTGAGCGGGGCATCGACATAGTCGACGCCGATCGCCTTGAGTTCGGCGGCAAGCGCCACCGTCGAGGTCGGGTCGGAGGTCGAGCAATCGACGATCACCGAACCCTTGTTCAGGCCCTCCTTGAGGCCGCCCGGCCCGCGGATGATGGCCTCGACCTCGCGTGAGCCGGTGACGCAGATGAAGACGATATCGGATGCCGCTGCCACGTCGCGCGAGGTTGCGGCTTCCTTCGCACCGCGGTCGAGCATGTCTTGCGCCGGTGCGCGGTTCTTGCGGCCGAGAAACGTCAGGGAATAGCCCTTGTCGACGATGTTCTTGGCGATCCCGTGTCCCATCAGGCCAAGGCCGATGAAGCCGATCTTTTCGCTCGCGGCGGTGGTGTTCATGTCGTGTAATCCCTGTTGCGGTCTCGATGACGGCGCCGCACTTCGGCAGGCGAATTGTTGAAGCGGGTTTTACCAAAAGCGGTTGGCGGACGATTGCAGAGTTCGATATTGTCTGACAATACACCTGAATTCCAGGGAATGTGGAGAGCAAAATGACGAAGCGGATCATGTTCACCGGCGGCAGCGGCAAGGCTGGGCGTCATGTCGTGCAGTATCTGGTCGAGCAGGGCTGCCAGGTGCTCAACATCGACACCAAGCCGCTCGACAATCCCAAGGTGCGCACCTTGATCACCGACATCACCGACAGCGGGCAGGTGTTCAATGCGCTGTCGAGCTATATGGGCCTGCATGAATTCGACCCGTCGCTGCGCGCGCAGCCCGTCGATGCCGTGGTGCACTTCGCTGCGATCCCGCGCATCATGATCACGCCCGACAACGAGGTGTTCCGCATCAACGCGCTCGGCACCTACAATGTCATCGAGGCGGCGGTGAAGCTCGGAATCCGCAAGGTGGTGATCGCCTCCAGCGAGACGACCTATGGGCTCGTTTTCGCCAACGAGACGCGCGACCCGACACATTTCCCGCTCGACGAGGACTATGACGTCGATCCAATGGACAGTTATGCGCTGTCGAAGATCGTCAACGAGAAGACGGCGCGCGCCTTCGCGCTGCGCGGCGGCATCGACATCTACGCCTTGCGCATCGGCAACGTCATCGAGCCGCATGAATATTCGCTGTTCCCGAAATGGTTCGCCGATCCAGGTTTCCGCAAGCGGATCGCCTGGAGCTATATCGACGCGCGCGACCTCGGCCAGATCACCCTGCGCGCCATCGAGAAGGACGGGCTCGGCTATCAGGTGTTCAACGCCGCCAATGACGACACCTCGTCCGACCTGCCGACGGCCGAACTCTTGAAGCGGTTCTATCCCGGCGTGCCGGTCAAGGGCGAGCTCGGCGAATACGAGACGCTGCTTTCGAACCGCAAGGCGCGGGATATCCTCGGCTTCCGCCCGGAACACAGCTGGCGGAAATACGTCAAGACGGCATGACGAGGCCGATGCATCCCGGCTGATCTTTGCACAGAAGCAGGCTTTGCCGCCCGAGGCTTGTCCGGTGCTTGACAGCTTTCGCAATCCGGACTTTGTGAACGCATGCGGGACGGCAAGCCGAATAAGCGAAAAACACCGGCCAGGGCGGCGTCGGCCGAGCGCCCGGCTGCCGTTCGCCGTGCCGATACGGCGCGCATGCCTGGGGCGAGCGTGCATGCGTCGCTGGCCAACGAAATCGGTCTCAGGATCGTGCGCGGCGACTATCCGCCGGGAACCATCCTGCCCAACGAGGCCAAATGGTCCGAGACTTTCGACGTCAGCCGCTCGGCGGTGCGCGAAGCGATAAAAATGCTGATGGCCAAGAGCCTTTTGGCGTCGCGTCCAAAGATCGGCAGCTGGGTCGAGCCGAAAGAGCGCTGGAACCTGCTCGATCGCGACGTGCTGGCCTGGTACGCGACCTCGCCCGACCGCGAGGTGTTCCTGAAAACGGTGCAGGAGTTCCGCCACATCATCGAGCCGGAAGCGACCGCCTTTGCCGCGATGCGGCGCACAGACGAGCAGATGGCCGAGATCAGCCGGGCCTGCCGGGAGATGGGCGCGGCGGCGACGCTGCAGGAGCGCACCCGCGCCGACACGCGGTTTCACCTGGCGATCCTGCGCGCCTCCGGTAACGACCTCCTGGTGCCGCTCGGCGTGCTGATCGAATCGGCGTTCGATCATCTGTTCGCCTATACGACGCGGGAACTGGACGATCTGCAGCACGCGCAGAAGCTGCACGAGGCGATCGAAAGGAACATCCGCCTGCAGCGGCCGGATGCGGCACGCAACGCGGTGCGCAAGCTGTTGGCCAATACAGATAGCGTCATCAAGTCGCGCTGATATAGCGCGGGACCACTGCAGCGCTTCATCTTCTTTCTCCACCGCCCGCAATTTCGCCGTTCGCAATCTCCCCGTTCGCGATCGCCGCCGGGCCACAGCCGCCAATCTTCAAGATTTGAGATTAGCCGCAGGGTCCCATGCCTTCGTCATCCTGGGGCGAAGCAAGGAGCGAAGCGACGCCGCGCAGACCCCAGGATCCATGCCGTTACCTTGGAGCACTGCTGCGGTGCAGGACCTTTGATCGCGGAGGGACAGCGCCCCCCTCTGTCCTGCCGGACATCTCCCCCACAAGGAGGGAGATTGGCTTCATCACTGATTTCGCCAATCACCAACCTTGCGGACGCTGTCCGCGAAGCTGCCGATCTGCCCCAAGTGGGGGAGATGTCGAGTCTTGGCAAAGAGGGCAGGACAGAGGGGGGCGCGAAGGATCGCTACAGAGCGCTTTTATTCTGAGCCGTTGCATTCTTCGGCGGCTGTCACGGAATGGCTCCCAGGGTCTGCGCCGCGTCGCTTCGCTCCTTGCTCAGTGTTCTCTCGGGCGGCCAAACGCGGCGCGCAGTTCGTCCTTGGCGTCCTCCAGCACTTTCTTCTGCTTGGCCGGCAGGTTCGTGCCGGCGCGGTTGATGTAGAAATTCAGCATCGACATGGCGGACTGGAACGGCTCGGCCTTGCGCCGGTCGCTGTGCTCGGCCGATCGCTTCAGCGAGGCTGCGATCTTCTTGGGGTCGTGGGATTCGAAGATGTGTTCCTCGAGGTCCAGCGCATCACTGTGCTCGGTGACCTCGGCCGACCATTTCCTTTTCGCGGTCATGACAAGCTCCTTCTCCCTTCTATTGGCCCATTGGCAAGTTTGATGAAAAACTCCGGGACGGCGGCCACCGTTCCACTGCAGCTCAAAATCCCTGGAGCCACGCAATTGGGCGATGTGGCGCTGCACGGCGCCGCCAATGTGCCGATAGTGGTGTCGAACCCGTCGACTTGCGCACCGCGGACAGGAAACGCCTTGACCACAACCGCCTCCAGCCGGCCGAGCAGCTCCGGCATAGACAGCGCCTATGCCTGGCTGCGGCTCGGCATCTCGATGCTGCTGGCGACGATCGGCGGTGTCGGCATGTGGGCGGTGGTCGTGGTGCTGCCCGCCATGCAGGCCGAATTCGGCGTCGATCGCGCCGCCGCTTCGATGCCCTATACCGCGACCATGGCCGGTTTCGCCGTCGGCAATGTGCTGGTCGGCCGCGCCATCGACCGCATCGGCTACTGGATACCGGCGCTCATTGCCTCGGTGACGCTCGGTACCGGGTTCCTGCTGGCGTCGCTGACCACTTCGATCCTGCAGTTCACCCTTGTCCAGGGACTTTTGATCGGCGTCGGCACGTCGGCGATTTTCGGGCCGCTGATCGCCGACATCTCGCACTGGTTCAACCGCCGCCGTGGCGTCGCGGTGACGGCTGCCGCCGCCGGCAGCTATCTCGCCGGGGTGATCTGGCCGTTGGCAATGCCCTACATCATACAGAGCGAGGGCTGGCGCTTCACCTATGCCGCAATCGGTGTCGTCTGCCTCGCCACCATGCTGCCGTTGATCATGCTGCTCAGGCGCGGCGCACCACATGCCGCCGCTCCCGGTTCACCCGGCAGCCGGCCGGTCCAGCCGATCACGCTGTCACCGGCAGCGCTGCAGGTGTTGCTCGTCGTCGCCGGACTTGGCTGCTGCGTGGCGATGTCGATGCCGCAAGTCCATATCGTCGCCTATTGCATGGATCTCGGCTACGGCGTGGCGCGAGGCGCCGACATGCTGTCGATCATGATGGCGGCGGGCGTCGTCAGCCGGCTGGCGTCCGGCTTCCTTGCCGATCGCATCGGCGGCGTGAAAACCCTGCTGATCGGCTCGGTACTGCAAGCCCTGTCGCTGTTGTTCTACATCCCCTTCGACGGGCTCGCGTCGCTTTACGTCGTCTCGCTGGTCTTCGGCCTGTCGCAGGGCGGCATCGTGCCTTGCTATGCCATCATCGTGCGCGAATACATGCCCGCCAAAGAGGCCGGCCAGCGCGTCGGCATCGTAATCATGGCAACTATCTTCGGCATGGCAATCGGCGGCTGGATGTCGGGCTGGATCTACGATCTGACCGGCTCCTACGCCGCCGCGTTCCTCAACGGCATCGCCTGGAACCTGCTGAACATAGCGGCCATGGTGCTGCTGTTGTGGAAGGCGCGGCGCAGCGCCGCGGCGATGGCCTGAGCACTGACCCGCTGGCCAGAGCGATGGCAGCGACATGGGGTAGGCCCCCTGACGCGGAGCCCGGTCCAGGTTCCTGCTTGACGTACACATATCTCGGCGGTTATTGGTTTCCGATAGCCAGAGAGTTATCGATCGCCATGTCACAGCCCCACGAGATCCTCTTCAAAACGCTTGCCGATCGGACGCGACGGGCCATCTTCGAGCGGCTGTGTCGCGATGGAGACCAAACCGTCGCGGCCCTGACCGCTCGGGCCGGGGTCTCGCAACCGGCCGTGTCAAAGCATCTTGGGGTGCTGAAGCAGGCCGGGTTGGTGCGCGATCGCCACGAAGGCCGCAACACGCACTATAGCGCGGAGTTCGGCGCCCTGGCGCCGCTGATCGACTGGACAAACCAAATGGCTGGGTTCTGGCAAAGCCGGTTCGACAACCTCGAAGATCTGCTCAAAAGGATGGACCAATGACCAATACCGAGACCGAAACGCGCGCCGTCATTGTTGAACGGGAGGTTGCTTTTCCGCCGGAAAAGATATGGCGCGCGCTCACCCAATCAGATTTGATCGAGGAGTGGCTGATGAAGAACGATTTCAAGCCAGACGAGGGGCACCGTTTCAATCTGAGCGCGGACTGGGGGACGGTCGACTGTCAGGTCCAGGCAGTCGAGCCCAACAAGACGCTGTCTTACACGTGGGATACCAAGGATCTCAGAAGTGTCGTCACGTGGACGCTCACCCGTACGAGCACGGGGACCCATCTGCGCATGGAGCAGTTGGGCTTCCGGCCGGATCAGCAGCAGTACTATCAGGGCGCCCAACACGGATGGCAGCGGTTCTTTGCGAAGCTGGAGCAGGTCCTGGCGCGAATAGAATAGGCGTGCCGGCGCCATAGGCATCTGCGGGCGAAACGCAATGCCCAACAAGACGTCTGTCAACGAAACAAGGTAGCAAAAAAGCCGCCAAGCGGGTCGTGCGGCTCGTCTTCAGAGGAGGTCCCAAATGAACTGGAACACGTGGATCCGGCAATTCCACCGCTGGCTGTCGATCATTTTTACGGCGGTCGTCGCTGCGATCTTCATCACCTTGGGCGTAGGTGTCGAGCCGGCCTATTGGGTATATCTCATGCCGCTGATCCCGCTCGGCTTGCTCATGCTCAGCGGTCTCTATCTGTTCGCGTTGCCCTATGCCACGAACTGGCGCAGCGGACGACGCACGGCGTAGAAGACTGAGCACGGTGGACGACAAGACGCCCGCTCACCACCCACAGCCGAAATTCAAACAGTGGCGCTACCCGAGTTCGGGTAGCGTCCTGCCCGGTTCGCTTGACAATGGGGTAAGGCTGCGCGACGCCAGACGGGTGTGGCAAGTCGGGTGCGGCAAAGTCGGATTGGCATGGCGACAGTGGCAAAGACGCTGAACAGCATTTCGCGGTCGCGCTTCGGCGAGGGCGCCGCGTTCGGCACCAGGCTATGACCAAACCGCGCTCGCGCCGTGGCGGCGGCCGTCCGACGATCGCCGATGTCGCGCGCAAGGCCGGCGTCGGCGCCATTACCGTCTCCCGTGCCTTGCGCGAGCCGGAGCGCGTTTCGGAGGATCTGCGCCGCCAGATCCTGGCTGCTGTCGATGAGCTCGGCTATCTGCCCGATCCGAATGCGCGAGCATTGGCTTCGGCGCGCGCCGAGGTCTTTGGCGTGCTGGTGCCGTCGCTCACCAACAGCGTCTTTGCCGAAGTGCTGCGCGGCATCTATGACAGCCTGTCCGACAGCTCCTACCGCATCCAGCTCGGCAACACCCATTATTCCGGCCTCGAGGAGGAACGGCTGCTGCAGGTGTTCGGCCCGCAGCGCCCGGCGGCGCTGATCGTGGCGGGCATCGACCAGACGCCAGTTTCGCGAAGACTGCTCGAGACGGCCGGCTGCCCGGTGGTGCAGGTCATGGAGACCGGCCCCGATCCGGTCGACATGATGGTCGGCTTCTCGCATTTCGATGGCGGCAGGGCGGCGACTGAGCACATGATCGAAATGGGCTATCGCTGCATCGGCTTCATCGGCGCGCGCATGGACCCGCGCTCGCAGCGGCGTCTGGCCGGCTATCGCGCGGCGATGGAGGCGGCCGGCCTGTTCAACTCGCGGCTTGTCACCACCACGCCGGTGCCGTCCAGCGTGACGCTCGGGCGCGAATTGTTTCGCGACGCGCTGGCCAAGATGCCGACGCTGGACGGGATTTTCTGCAACAATGACGACATCGCGCTCGGCGCGCTGTTCGAGTGCCACCGCGCCTCGATCGCCGTGCCGAAGACGATCGGCATCACAGGCTTCAACGATCTCGACATGATGGAAGTGGCTTTCCCCTCGGTCACCAGCGTCCGGACGCCTCGCTACGAGATCGGCCGGCTGTCGGTCGCCATGGCGCTCGCGGCGATTGCAGGCAAGCGGCCGCAACAACCGGTCGTAGACCTTGGCTTCGAACTCAAGCGCCGTGAGAGCACTGCCCGCTGAAAGCGCTTGCAGGCATCGCCAAATGCCGCTTTACTCTACGTCATGGTAGCGCTACCAGTTATATCCAGGCGAAAGCTCGCGAAACAGCGAAAGTCTGTTTATTATATATAAGCGACAGCTGATGCTTGTTTATTATGTATAATATGATAGTTTTTATTCCGGTTTACTGAGCCACGAGGGAGGAGATCGGGTTGGCATTCGGCCATCCTGAAAGCGCGACGGCAAGGCAGGAGGTGCCGAGCCAGGCACGCGAGACGCGTAAGAACAATCAGAAACTGCAACTGGGAGGAATATCGATGATCAAGTCACTCGTAGGTGGCGTCGTCGCCGCCACTGCATTCGTCATGCTGAGTTCGTCGGCGCTCGCCGAACCGGAAATCGTCGCAGGCCCATCCGCCGAGCCGGAATGCTTCGCGCCATGGGCCGCCGACACGCAGTTCTTCAAGTTCCCCAAGAAGGAAGGCCCGTACCGCATCGCGCTCGCCAATGGCTATATCGCCAACACCTGGCGCATCCAGATGGTGCAGACGGCAAAAGCCTATGCGGCGCAGCCGGAGGTCGCGGCCAAGCTCAAGGAATTCAAAGTCGTCTCGACCGGCGAAGACGTGCCGGCGCAGATTTCGGCGATCAACAATTTCATCGATTCCGGCTATGACGCGATCGTCGTCAACGCGCAAAATCCGACGGCGTTCGGTCCGGTCATCAAGCGCGCCAAGCAAGCCGGCGTCGTGCTGGTCGCCTTCGACAACATCCTCGACACCAAGGACGCCATCAACGTCAATGTCGACCAGAAAGGCCTTGGCGAATTGTGGGCCAACTGGCTGATCAAGCATATCCCCAATGGCGGCAAGCTCCTCGAGGTGCGGGGCGTTGCCGGCACGTCGGTCGACACCGACCGCCACAACGGCATCCATGAGGCCCTCGACGCTTCAGGCAAGAAGTGGGAGGTCACCGAAGTCGTCGGCAAATGGGACGATGGCGTCGCGCAAAAGGCTACGGCCGACGCGATCGCCACCAACGGTCCCTTCGACGGCGTCACCGGGCAGGGTGGCGACACCGGCATCGTTCAGGCGATGATCGACGCCAAGCATCCGTTCGTGCCGTTCGGCGGCGAAACGGAGAATGGCTTTCGCAAATTCTGCGCCAAATTCGCCTCAGAAGGGCTGAAATGCTCGTCGGCCGGAACCGGACCCGCCCAGGTGGCGGTCGCCATCAAGACGGCGATCGCCGCGCTCGAAGGCCAGGTCGTCCCGCAGGCGGTGAAGCTGCCGCTGGCGATCGTCGAGGATCCGAACTTCAAGGAGGGCGAGGACTATTTCCCCGACCAGTCCGACAATTTCTTCGTCGGCAATTCCTTCCCGACCTGCGGCATCAATTTCACCGCGCAGGAAATCATGGGCCAGAGCAAGGAAAATCAGTAGGCTGGTCGCTCGGCGCCGCGGGATATTACGCGGCGCCGGTCCCGGTGAACAAGCGCCTTGGGAGGGGCCGATGGACGGTGCGGTTCCGCTCTTCCGCATGGAGGGCATATCCAAGCGCTATGGCGGTGTGCGGGCGCTGGAAAAGGCCGAGCTTTCGGTCACGCCAGGCAGCATCCACGCCATCCTCGGCGAAAACGGCGCCGGCAAATCGACGCTGATCAAGGTCATGGCCGGCGTCGTCGCGCCTGACGAAGGCCGCATGATGCTGGACGGAAGCGAGGTGAGCTTCGCGTCGCCGGCCGCGGCCAACCAGGCCGGCATCGTCTGCATCTTCCAGGAATTGTCGCTCGTCCCCGAACTCAGCGTCGCCGACAACATCGTCATTTCCGATCCGCCCACACGGTTCGGCATGATCGACCGCAAGGCGCAGCGGCGCATCGCGGAAGAAGCCCTGGCGCGTGCAGGCGCCGCCGACATCCACCCGCTGGCGCTGGTCAAGGACCTTCCGCTTTCAAGACGGCAGATGGTCGAGATCGCCAAAGCACTTGCCAGGAAGCCGCGCATCCTGATCCTCGACGAGGCGACCTCGGCGCTGACCGCGGCCGACGTCGCCAAGATTTTTGGCGTCTTGAAGCGGCTGCGCTCGGAAGGGTTGGCGCTGCTCTACATCTCGCATCGGATGAACGAGATCGCCGAACTGGCCGACCAGTGCACGGTGTTCCGCAACGGCCGCAACGTCGCCAGCTATGTTGCGGGCTCGAAGAGCGACAATGAAGTCGTCGAGCTGATGATCGGCCGCGAATACAGCCATATTTTCCCACCGAAGCCGGTGCGCGCCCCGGCTATAACCGCTCCGGTACTGGAGGCGCGAAAACTGTCGTGGACCGACCGGCTGGACAATATCTCGCTCACGGTCGGGGCGGGCGAAGTCGTCGGCCTCGGCGGCCTCGACGGCCAGGGCCAGCGCGAATTGCTGCTCGCCTTCTTCGGCGTGCTGCGCGGCCTCAGCGGCCAGATACTGATCGACGGCAAACCGGTGGCGATCGCCAGCCCGGCCAAGGCCCGCGGTGACCGGATCGGCATGGCGCTGATCCCGGAGGACCGCAAGACCGAAGGCCTGATGCTGCCGATGACGGTGCGCGAAAACCTCTCCTTTGCCGCACTCGACCGGTTATCCAGGGCCGGCATCATCGACCGTGCCGCCGAGCAGCGGCTGATCGACGACATGGTCGCCCTGCTGGCGATCAAGACGGCCGGCCTCGACATCCCGGTCGGCGCGCTGTCCGGCGGCAACCAGCAGAAGGTCGTCATCGCCAAATGGCTGATGCGGCAGCCGCGCATCATCCTGCTCAACGACCCGACGCGCGGCATCGACGTCGGCACCAAGCAGGAACTGTATCAGCTGATGCGCAAGCTTGCCGACCAGGGCGCGGCGATCCTGTTTTACTCGACCGACTATGACGAGCTGATCGGCTGCTGCGACCGGGTGCTGGTGCTCTATGACGGAGCGGTCAAGCGCGAGCTGGTCGGCGCCGAGATCACCGAGCGGGCGCTGATCGCCAGCGCGCTCAACATCCATGGCGAAGAGATGCCCGTTAGAGGCATGGCGAAGACGCCAGCCCGAGGAGCGGACGCGTGAAAGATTGGCGCTACTGGCTTGCGGAACAACGCGGAACGCTGCTGGCGTTCGGTATCTTCATCGTGATGTTCACGATCTACACCTCGAACCATCCGGCCGGCTTTACCGCCAATGTCGTGCAGACGGCTTCCAACAAAGGCGTGCTGCTTGCCTTCGTCGCCATGGCGCAGACGCTGGTGGTGATCACCGCCGGCATCGACCTTTCCGTCGGCATGATCTTTCTGCTGACCAACTGCCTGGCCTCGTGGCTGGTCATCGGCACCGGCATCGAGACCGCGTTCGGTGTCGTCGCGGTGCTCGGCACCGGACTGCTGTGCGGGGCGATCAACGGCGCCATCGTCATCTACGGACGGCTGCAGCCGATCGTCACCACCATCGCCACCGGCGCGGTCTATTTCGGCATCGCGCTGCTGCTGCGACCGTTCCCGGGCGGTTCGGTCAACGAGGATCTTGCCGACGCGCTGACCGGGCGGCTGTTCGGCGTGGTGCCGGCGAGCCTGATGGTGCTGCTGGCCGTCGTGCTTGTCGTCTGGGTGCCGTTCAGCCGCTCCGTGCTTGGGCGCGCGGCCTATGCCGCAGGATCTTCGGAGATGGCAGCCTACATGTCCGGCGTGCCGATCCGCCGGGGAAAATTCGCCGCCTATGCGCTGGCCGGCCTGCTGGCCGCGATCGGCGGGCTGTTCCTGACCTTCTTCACCTATACGGGCGAGGCGGCCTATGCCAGCGGCAATGCCTATACGCTGTTCTCGATCGCCGCCGTGGTGCTCGGCGGCGTCTCATTGTTCGGCGGCAAGGGCAGCGCCATCGGCGCGATTTTTGGCGCGCTCGCCTTCCGCACCATCGGCGACCTGCTCTTCGTCTTCGATTTCGATCCGCTCTGGCAGCCGCTGTTCCAGGGCGTCATCCTGCTGATCGCCGTCAGCCTCGGCGCCTTCGCCCTGTTCAGGGTCCGCAACCGGCTGGAGTGGTTCCTGTGAGCGAAACGACCATCGCCGGCATCGCCGGCCGCATGCCGAAATTCATCCGCCGCGCCGACCCTGCGGTGCTGACCGCCTTTGCCTGCATCGTGCTGCTGCTGTTTGTCGGCAGCCTTTACTCGCGCAGCTTCCTGTCGCCGGAATATCTGCTGCAGCAGCTCAAGGTGGCGTCGTTTCTCGGCGTCATCGCCACCGGCATGATGCTGGTCATCCTCCTTGGCCAGATCGACCTGTCGGTGCCGTGGTCGGTGGCGACGGGCGCGATGATGGCCTGTGCGGCCGCCGCCTACGGCCCGCTCGGCGTGGCGCTGGCGATCCCGTTCGGCATTTTCTGCGGCGTCGCGATCGGCATCGTCAACGGCATTGGCGTCGCTTATCTGCGCATTCCCTCGATGATCATCACGCTCGCCACCAATGCCGTCGCGCAAGGGCTGATGGTGGTCTATACCGGCGGCTTCTCGCCGCAGGATTCGGCGACCCGGGCGATGCGCTATCTGGCGACCGGCTTTGCCATTCCGGGTGTGCCCAATGCCGTCGTCATCTGGGCGCTGATCGGCGCTGCGATGGTTTTCGTGCTGACCCGCACCGGCTTCGGCCGCACGGTCTACGGCATCGGCAACCGCGAGCGCGCCGCCTACCTCTCCGGCATCGACACGCGGCGCGTGGTGCTGATCGCCTTCGCCGTATCCGGCGGGCTCTCCGCCTTCGGCGGCGTGCTTCTGGCCGGTTATGCCTCCAAGGCGGCGCAGTCGATGGGCGACGCCTATCTGCTGCCGTCGATCGCTGCGGTGGTGCTTGGTGGCACCTCGATCCTCGGCGGCCGCGGCTCCTATCTCGGCACGGTCGCGGGCGTCATCCTGATCACGCTTTTGCAATCCATTCTTTCCGTCATGCAGATGCCGGAGGCGGGGCGGCAGATCATCTATGGCGTCGTCATCGTCGCCATGCTCCTGCTTTACGGCCGTGCGCCGGCCAGCCGCTGACCCGCATCGTGGACGAAAAGACAGCACAAATGCAGAGCGATTGCATTCGGCCCGCACCGGCCGTCGTGGTGATGGGCGTCGCCGGCTGTGGCAAGTCGGCGGTCGGCGAAGCGCTGGCGGCGGCGCTGGGCGCTGTCTTCGTCGAGGGCGACCGGCTGCATCCACCGGAAAACGTCGCGCGCATGGCAAGCGGCGAGCCGCTGACCGACGCATTGCGCGAAGGCTGGCTCGACGCGATCGGCCTGCGCATTGCAGGACCGGTCGGCGATGGGCAGGGCGTCGTCGCCGCCTGCTCGGCGCTCAAGCGCAGTTATCGCGAGCGTCTGCGCGGCTTTTGCCAGGACATTTTGTTCCTCTACCTGGAAATCGATCCGGCGACGGCAAAGCAGCGTGTCGGCTCCCGCCAGGGCCATTTCATGCCGGCAAGCCTGGTCGACAGCCAGTTCGCCACGCTCGAAACGCCGGCAGCCGACGAGAATGCATTGACGCTCGATGCAACGCGCCCGATCGCCGACATTGTCGCTGACGTCACAAGCCTGTTCGAGCCGGATTCATGAGGGGGTCGCCGGCGCGGATATTGCTTCAAGACGCCAGATCAGATCTGTGACGTCAGTTCGACTGGAAAATCGTCATTGTCGGCGTCGCGCATGGCGGCGAGGCTGCGATTGTCCAGCACCTCGGCGATCGCATGGCGCACCTCCAGCATCATGTTCCGGACCTGGCATGTCGCCTCGTCGCAATCATCGCAGCGCTGATATTGGGTACGGCTGGCGCAAGGGATCGGCGCCAGCGGCCCGTCGAGGACGCGCACGACATGGCCGATCTTGATCTCGGAGGCCGGGCGGGCGAGGCGATAGCCGCCTTCCTTGCCCTTGCGGCTCTGGACGAAGCCGGCATTGCGCAATTCGCCCAGAATGGCATCCAGGAATTTCTTCGGGATGTTGTTGGCGACGGCAATGTCGTTGACGAACGCCAACTGGCCGACCGGCAAGCCTGACAGATGCACGAGGGCCTTGAGGCCGTATTTGCCTTTTTTGGTAAGCATGCCGATTCAGTTCATGAAAACCCCAACCGCCCGCATCTGGCGGTTGTTTGTGTGCAAATCATGACGTTTTGTCGCGCGATGCAGTTTCGCGAAACAAGCCGTCCGAGGGCACAGTAGGCACAAACACGTTGATTGTTCGTGACGTTTTGGACGGCGCGCTGGGAACCTGCGGGAAATCACCTGTCCGGAGCGCGAAAAACGAAGAAAGCCGGCAAAGCCGGCTTTCAATCAATTTCGAAGATCGCTTGGCTCAGCGGCTGCCATAGGTCTGGTCGAGCAGTCCGCCGGCAGCAAAGTGCTCGGCCTGGACCTTGGCCCAGCCGCCGAAGACATCTTCGACCGTCAGCAGCCGGACATCGGGAAACTCGGCCTTGTATTTGGCGGCGACCGCCGCGTCGCGAGCCCGCAGGCCGTTGCGGGCGGCGATGTCCTGGCCCTGCGGCGTGTAGAGGAAGTCGAGATAGGTCTTGGCGAGGTCACGCGTGCCATGCTCGTCGGCGACCGTGTCGACGATCGCCACCGGAAACTCCGCCAGCAGGCTGACCGAGGGCGTCACCTGCTCGAACTTGTCATCGCCATACTCCCTGCGGACGCCGCGCGTTTCCGACTCGAAGGTGATCAGCACGTCGCCGATCTCACGCTGCACGAAGGTGGTGGTGGCGGCGCGCCCGCCAGAGTCGAAGATCGGCACGTTGTTGAACAGCTTGGTGACGAATTCCTTGACCTTGGCGTCGTCGCCCTTGAAGGCCTCCTTGGCGTAGGCGGTGGCCGCGAGATAGGTGTAGCGCGCATTGCCCGACGTTTTCGGGTTGGGGAAGATCACCTGGACGTCGTCGCGCACGAGATCGTTCCAATCCTTGATGTTCTTCGGGTTGCCGGCGCGCACCAAAAAGGACGGCAGCGAATAGAAAGGCGAGGCGTTGTCGGGGAAGTCCTTCTGCCAGTCGGCGGAGATAAGCCCCTTCGAGACCAGGAAGTCGATGTCGAGGACCTGGTTGAAGGTGACGACATCGGCGCCGAGGCCTTCGGCGATGGCACGCGCCTGCGCCGACGTCCCGGCATGCGACTGGTCGACGGTCACGCCGGGGTGCTCTGCGACGAAGGCCTTGTTGATCTGCGCAAACAGTTCGCGGCCGACATCATAGGACGCGTTCAGCAATTTGTCGGCCGACCAGGCTTGGGAGGATGCGAGGAACAGGCCGGCCAATGTGGCGACGCCAAGCAAAAATCGCTTCATGAAAACAGGACTCCGATGCAGTGCGCTTATTGCCGAACCATAGCGGCAAGGCATGGTGGTCGACGAGACACGCAGAGCGGCTTCACCACGCCATCGCGAGAAAAATGTTCCCATTCCAGGCCGTTGCTAGGATTTTCTTTCACCCGGAGTCTTGCGAAGCACCTGGGCAGCAGTCCCCATGCGTTAGCAAGACGATTGCATCGCGACACTGTCTGGCATTTTACAAATGGTATAAACAAAGGAGCCATCGCTATGCCCCAGCGCCGCCATTCCAAGACTCCGCCGAAAGAGGCGAAGCTGTTTCGCAACAATCGCAGCCAGGCGGTGCGCATTCCTGTCGAGTTCGAGCTCCCCGGCGAAAAGGTCTTGATCAGCCGTGAAGGCGACCGCCTGGTCATCGAGCCGGTCCGCAAACCTGGCCTCTCGGCGCGGCTCGCGCAATGGGCGCAAGAGCCACCGCTCGGTCCCGAGGACGACTTCCCCGGAACCGACGATATGCCTGTCAAATCCGAAAGAATTTTTTAATGCGGCTCATGCTGGACACCAACTTGTCAGCGACATGATCCGAAACCCGGCGGGCAGAGCCACTATTGGCCAAAACGACCTTTTTATTGCTGCCCACGCCTACGCGCTGGACACCACCCTGGTAACCGCCAACATGGGAGAGTTCAACCGGATCAAGGGCCTGAAGGTCGAGAACTGGCTGAGTAGCGCCGGAAGGGGATCAAGCACCCGGAAAAAGCTTCCAGCGCCGCGGCCTGAACGCTACCCGGCTCTTCTGCGCCGCCGGATGGTCGACCGGCAGCTCGATCTCGACCCGCTGGCGCTTGCCGCCGATTTCGAGCTCCACGCGTCTGGTGCCGGCGACGCGGCGGCTGGCGGCGACCGTGCCGGCGATGCAGCCATTGCATTCGTCCACCAGGTCGACATCGTGCGGGCGGAAGAACAGCGTTGCTTCGCCCCGCGGCGCCTGCGGCGCCGACAGCCCGATCGGGCGATCGGCGATCCAGACCTGGCCGTCCTCGACCTTGACCGGAAGCGCGCTCGATTCACCGATGAAGCCGTAGACAAAGGGCGAATTCGGCGTGTCGTAGATTTCGTCGGCGGTGCCGACCTGCTCTATGCTGCCCTGGCTCATCACCACGACGCGGTCGGCAAGCTCGAGCGCTTCTTCCTGGTCATGGGTGACAAAGACCGTGGTGTGGCCGGTGGCGTCGTGGATGTCGCGCAGCCAGCGGCGCAATTCGCGGCGGACCTGGGCGTCGAGCGCGCCGAACGGCTCGTCCAGCAAAAGCACGGCCGGTTCGATCGCCATCGCGCGGGCCAGCGCCACGCGCTGGCGCTGGCCGCCCGAAAGCTGAGCCGGATAGCGCTTTTCCAAGCCGGAAAGCTGGACGAGGTCGAGAAGCTCTGAGGCACGGCGGCGGATTTCCTGCGCCGACGGCCGTGACGGCCCGTGCCGAACTTTTAGGCCGAAGCCGATATTGTCGGCGACCGTCATATGGCGAAACAGCGCATAATGCTGGAAAACGAAGCCGACATTGCGCTGCTGGATCGACTTTTGCGACGCATCCTCCTCGCCAAAGAAGATCTTGCCTTTCGTCGGCCGCTCCAGCCCGGCGATCAGCCTGAGCAGCGTCGTCTTGCCGGAGCCGGATGGCCCGAGCAGCGCGATCAGTTCGCCGGACTTGATGTCGAGCGAAACGTCGTGGAGGGCCGGAAACCGCTCAAACTCCTTACGCACGTTGGCAACGCGAACTTCCATCAACCGTCCCTTTTTTCAGTGTCCGCGCGTCGCGGCGAGCTCGGCGCCGTAGCGCATCTCGAGAAGTGTTTTCAAGACCAGGGTGACCAGCGCCAGGCCGGCAAGCAGTGAAGCGACGGCGAAGGCGGCTGCGGCATTGTATTCGTTATAGAGGATTTCGACATGCAGCGGCATGGTGTTGGTCAGTCCGCGTATGTGGCCCGACACGACGGAGACCGCGCCGAACTCGCCCATGGCGCGGGCATTGCACAACAAGACGCCGTAGAGCAGCCCCCATTTGACGTTGGGCAGCGTCACGTACCAGAACGCCTGCCAGCCATTGGCGCCGAGCGACAGCGCCGCCTCCTCGTCGCCATTGCCCTGTTCCTGCATCAAGGGGATCAGTTCGCGAGCGACGAACGGGAAGGTGACGAAGATGGTGGCCAGCACGATGCCCGGCACGGCAAACAGGATTACGATGCCATGCGCCTTCAGCCAGGCGCCGAACAGGCCTTGCGCGCCGAATAACAGCACATAGACCAGGCCGGAAATGACCGGCGATACCGAAAACGGCAGGTCGATCAGCGTGGTCAGGAAGGCCTTGCCCTTGAACTCGAACTTGGCGATCGCCCAGGCGGCGGAGACGCCGAAGACGATGTTGAGCGGCACCGAGATCGCCGCCACGAGCAGCGTCAGGTGGATCGCCGAACGCGTGTCGGGATTGGTCAGCGCCTCGGTATAGGCACCGATGCCCTTTGCGAAGGCTTCATTGAAGACGACGATCAGCGGCAACAGCAGGAAAATGCCGAGGAAGGCAAAGGTCACGATCATCAGCACGGCTTTCGCCGGGCGGCTTTCGGTCACTGCCGCCGACTGGCTTTCGTGGTGCGGTGCGTAGGATTTGATCTCCGGATCAGCCATAGCGCTTGCGGCTCCACGTCTGCACCAGATTGATGACCAGCAGCATCACGAACGACAAAGCGAGCATGATCGCCGCGATCGCGGTCGCCGCCGCATAATTGTATTCCTCCAGCCGGATGACGATCAGAAGCGGCGCGATCTCGGATTTGTAGGGCAGGTTGCCGGCGATGAAGATGACGGAGCCGTACTCGCCGACGCCGCGCGCGAAAGCCAGCGCGAAACCGGTGACGATGGCCGGCGCCAGGCCCGGAAGCAGAACCCGGGCGATGGTCTGGAAGCGATTGGCGCCGAGCGTGGCGGCCACTTCCTCGACCTCCTTGTCGATCTCCTCCATGATCGGCTGGACGGTGCGCACGACAAAGGGCAGCCCGATGAAGATCAGCGCGATGACGATGCCGAGCGGCGTATAGGCGACCTTGACGCCGAGCGGCGCCAGCAGGCTGCCAAGCCAGCCGTTCGGCGCGTAGAGCGTGGTCAGCGCGATGCCGGCGACTGCCGTCGGCAAGGCGAAGGGCAGGTCGACCATGGCATCGACGATGCGGCGGCCCGGAAAGCTGTAGCGCACCAGCACCCAGGCGACGATCGTGCCGAAGACGACATTGACCATGGCGGCAATGAAGGCGGTGCCAAAGCTGATTTCAAGCGCGTTGATGGTGCGGCGGTCGGTGGCGATCGCCCAGAAATCGGCCCAGCCAAGCGCGGCCGATCGCCAGATCAGCCCTGACAGGGGAATGAGGATGATGAGCGTGAGGTAGGCAAGCGAGAAGCCGAGCGTCAATCCGAAACCCGGAATGACGCTCGGCTGTCTGAACCGCCACCCCGCCTTGGCGGGTGCTGTGGTCATGTCGTCCTGATCTAGAATCTAGCTAACTGGGTCTACTGGGCCGGCTTGTAGATCTGGTCGAATATACCACCGTCGCCGAAATGGTAAGGCTGTGCTTTCTTCCAACCACCAAAAAGCGGATCGTCGATGGTGATCAGCTTGATCTCAGGCAGTTTCGCGAGGTCCTCGGGCGGTACCAAATCCGGCTTTGACGGGCGATAGTGGTTCTTGGCGATCAGCGTCTGGCCTTCCTTGGAGTAGAGGTAGCTCAGATAGGCTTCGGCGACTTTTCGCGTGCCCTTGGCATCGACATTGGCGTCGACCACGGCGACCGGCGGCTCGGCCAGGATCGAGGTCGGCGGGTAGACGATATCGAAATTGTCGGCGCCGAATTCGTCGAGCGCCAGATAGGCCTCGTTTTCCCAGGCCAGCAGCACGTCGCCCAGCCCCTTTTGCGCAAAAGTCACGGTCGCGCCGCGCGCGCCGGTGTCGAGCACCGGAACATGCGCGTAGAGATTGCCGACGAATTCCTTGGTCTTGGCCTCGTCACCGCCATCCTTGGCGTTGGCATAGGCCCAGGCCGCGAGATAGTTCCAGCGCGCGCCGCCCGAAGTCTTGGGGTTCGGCGTAATCACCTGGACGTCGTCCTTGACCAGATCGCCCCAGTCGTGGATGCCTTTCGGATTGCCCTTGCGGACGAGGAAGATGATGGTCGAGGTGTAGGGCGCCGAATTGTTCTCGAATTTGGTCCGCCAGTCGGGATTGATTTTCTTCGATTTCTCGACGATGGCGTTGATGTCGCCTTCTAGCGCCAGCGTCACCACGTCGGCGTCGAGGCCGTCGATCACGGCACGGGCCTGTGCGCCCGACCCGCCATGCGATTGCTGGACGGTCACCGTCTCGCCGGTCTCGGCCTGCCAGTGGGCGGCGAACGCTTCGTCGAATTGCTTGTAAAGCTCACGCGTCGGATCATACGACACATTGAGGATGGTGGTATCGGCGAACGCGAAACCGAGCGTGCCGAACTGGACAGATGTGGCGACCAGTGCGCCGAGCAGTTTCCTGAAATGAGGATTGGTCATTTCCGCCTCCGTTGAGATCACCTCAATCTACTGAATTGGTAGAAATTAGATGCAATCAATGTTGTTTTTTTTGGCCTTATGAAGCAATTTTTCGCCGGCTTTCGGCATCACGAAGAAATTCTTTCCTCGCAACGCTGCAGTGCCGAATCCGGGCTTATGAAGCAATCTATCTAGAGACAGGTCGCGCCTCGGCAATGGCCTGAGGAGTCGAGCGTGTCCTGCTTACTCGCCGACCAATGGAAAGCCAATTCCCTGAATGGCTTGGCGCATTCTATTCAACGAACACTTTCACGCTGGCCGCACGCCCGGCCGCGTCGATCACGGTCAGGGTCGAATAGCCGGTGCCGTCCGGCTGCCAGGTCGCGGTGCGCCGCCGGTCGATGCCGACCAGCGGCTTGCCATTGGCCAGCCAGCGGAACGGGGCGCGGCCGCCTTGCAGCTTCAGCACCAGCGGCGTGGCGTCGGCGGCGGTGGCGCCGAGATCGACGTGGGCGCCGTCGGGCGGAAAGATGATCGTCGGCGCGGGCTCGGTCGGCGTCGCCTGGACCAGGCCGTCGATCCCAGAGCCGAAGCGCGCCAATGTCACCGGCAGATCGTCGCGCCTGGGTCTGGTGACGCCGGCCGGCTGGCCTGGCAGCGGCATGGCAGCCAGGCCGGAGCGGACAAAACCCTCGAACAGGATCGGTGCGGCCGAGACATAGCCGGACAGGCCGGGCACCGCGCCGGCATCGGGACGGCCGACCCAGACGCCCAGCACGTAGCGCCCGTCGAAGCCGACCGACCAGGCATCGCGGTAGCCGTAGGAGGTGCCGGTCTTGTAGGCAATGCCGCGCCGGGCGGCGCCCTCGGGCGGCTTGACGCCCGACAGTATGTCGGTGATCTGCCAGTTCGCCTGATCGTCGAGGACGGTAGCGGTCGAGCGCTCGGCATTCGCCGGCTCGGTGCCGTCATGCAGCGTGTGTGCCTTGCCGCCATTGGCGAGCCCGGCATAGAGCTGGACGAGGTCGCGCAACGTCACGCCGACGCCGCCAAGGCCGATGGCGAGACCCGGCGCCTTGTTGACGGGCAGGATCGGCGTGACGCCGGCCTGCCGGAAGCGCGCGAGCAGCCGCGCCGGCCCGACCGCGTCGAGCACACTGATCGCCGGCACGTTGAGCGACAGCTGCAGCGCCTGCCTGATGCTGACGTCGCCCTGATAGCCCATGTCGAAATTCTTCGGCCGATAGCCGGAGAAATCCGTCGGCCTGTCATCGATCAGCGTTTCCTGCGCCACCAATCCCTGCTCGAAGGCGAGCCCGTAGATGAACGGTTTCAGCGTTGAACCGGGCGAGCGGGCGATCCTGGTCATATCGATCCAACCAGAGCGGCTGGCGTCGAAATAGTCGGCAGAGCCGACTTCGCCGAGGATGTCGCCGGTGCGGGCGTCGGCCAGCACCATGGCGACGGACAGGCGAGGGCCGAGCCTGGCGGCGGCATCCCTGGCCACCTGTTCCAGCCCTTCCTGGACACTCTTGCGGATCGTCAGCCGCAGCTTGTGGCCGGGGACGGCCCGGGGCAGCACTGCATAAGCGGCATGGGCGGCGAGTGCCGGCAGCGGGCGGCGGCTGGCGGGAACATCGTCGAGCGCGGCACGTGCGGCCTCGGGCTCGCCGAGCAGGCCTGATGTGACCATTCGCGTCAGCACCCGGTCGCGGGCGGCGTAAGCGATTGCCAGGTTGCGGTCGGGCCGGCGCTTTTCCGGCAGTTGCGGCAGCGCGACGAGCAGCGCCGCCTCCGAGACGTCCAGCCGCTTCGGCTCCTTGCCGAAATAGGCCAGCGAGGCGGCGCGCACGCCTTCGAGATTGCCGCCATAGGGCGCCAGCGTCAGATAGCGTTCGAGGATCTCGCCCTTGCTGAGCCGCCGCTCGATCTGCAGGGCGCGCAGCAGCTGCTTGAGCTTGGAGCCGAGGCTGCGGCTGTCGCGCGGTTCGGTCAGCCGGGCGAGCTGCATCGACAGCGTCGAGCCGCCGGAGACGATACGGCCATTGGTCGCGAACTGGCCGGCGGCGCGGGCCAGCGCCAGCACGTCGACGCCTTCATGATCCCAGAAGCGCTTGTCCTCGTAAGTCACCAGCATGTCGACGAACTGTCTGTCGACCTGGTCGAGGCGGGTGGCGAGCCGCCAATAGCCGTCCGGCGTGGCGAAGGCCCGCAACAGTTGGCCGTCGCGGTCCTGGACTTCGGTCGATACCGTCAGCGCCGCCGGCAGCGGCGGCGGAAAGGCGCGGTCGAGCTGCCAAAGGGTGGCGGCGGCGATTGCTGCGAAGCCGGAGAGGGAGGCGGCGGCGATGGCTGAACGGCGCAGGAATTTTTTGGAGAGCACGGCGCTGCCCCTCATCCGCCTGCCGGCACCTTCTCCCCGTATAGCGACGGGGAGAAGGGGGCTGTCACGGCCCACGGCGGCTTTTCTGCAGCGTTCGAATTTGGCGAAAACTTCGGCGCAGGCCTCTTTCTCCCCGTCACTATACGGGGAGAAATGCCCGGCAGGGCAATGAGGGGCAGCGCCATCGCCATGGTTCGCCATCTTTGCCTTACGGCGCCTTGACCTCCATCATGCCGGTTGCGGTGCGGGCCGAATATTGCGGCCGGTACATGTCCTCGACGGTTGCCGCCGGGTGGGCATAGGTGCCCGGCGTCACCGCACGCACGACATAGGCGAGCGTGATGTTGCGGTCGCCTTCGCCGTCGTTCGGATTGAAAGCGGCGACGAAACGGTCGTCGCGGAATTCGAGATGGGCGGCGTCGGTCTGGGCCAGCCAGGAAAAATTCGACAATTGGGCGCTGGAAACCAGGCCCGGATTATCGATCTCGAAGCCGGCCGGCAGCAGATCGGTGATCACCAGCCGCGACGGCCATTTGTTCTGCTCATAGATATTGAGCACGACGACATAGCGTTCGTTCTGGGTCGCCTGCGTGACATTGGCTTCGGTGCCGTCGAGCTTGTAGTAGGTGCGGCCGATGGTGAAGCCGTCGCCGCTGGCCGGCAGCGGCTGGATCGGCGAGGCCACCGTGGTGACGACCGCCTGCAACGGGTTGCTGCCGGTGTTGGCGACGGTCAGCGGACTGTCGGCAATGTCGCTGCCGGCGATCTGGTTCGAATAGGCGCCGGCATGCGGCGCGCCATTGATGGTCAGCGCGATCGCATCATTGCCGGCCTTTAGGGCACGCGCCGCCAGCAGCATCCAGGACTCGTCCTGCGTGCTGGTCCATCTGACGGCGGCGCGTTCCTGCGTGACCCGCTTGATCAGCACCGGCACGATCGTCGGCACCGGCTTGGATTCGGCGGCAAGCGCCAGCATCGCCGCGCCGTCACGCAGCGGCGAGCCATAATCGGACCTGTAGTGGTCGTATGCCGAGGTCGAATTGGCCAGTTGCAGGGCGGCCTGGAAGGTGGCTTCCGAGCGCTGCGTGTCGCCATAGAGCGCCAGGCCCGCCGCCAGTTGGGCGACGGCCATCGGGCTGGTAAAGGCTTCGAGCTGGGTGTCGGCATAGTAGCGCAGATCGCCGATCGAGGCCTTCTTGTTGCGGGCCAGCACATAGAGCGCATAGGCGATCTCGCTGCCGCGATCCTTGACGTCCTGGTCATAGCCGATCGCGTTTTGCAGATTGCTCAGCGCCTGGTTCATCGCCAGCGCCGGCACGTCGTATTTCTGCTCGCGCGCCCGGGTCAGGAAGTCCGTGACATAGGCGTCGAGCCACAAATCGCCGGAGCCCGGGCCCCACAGGCCGAAGCTGCCGGCCGAGGCCTGGTAGCTCAGCACCTTGTAGATGGCGTCCTGGATGCGGCCGTGCAGATCGGCGTCGCTGGCCATGCCGGCGCCCGACGCCATCTCGTTGACATAGAGCAGCGGCATGGCGCGGCTGGTGGTCTGCTCGGCGCAGCCATAGGGGTAGCGGTCGAGCGTCATCAGCAGCGACGGCACGTCGAAGGCCGCCGCCTGTGAAACGCCGACGCTGACCGAAGCGCCGTCGAGCAGGCTTGCCGCCAAGAGCTCCTTGTCGACGCGCAGCGAGCCGCCATTGCCCTTGAGGTCGACCACCATGCGGGTGGTCACCGGCAATTGCGCCGGGCGCACCGGGACATAGAGCGTCTGCTCGACAGCGGTGCCGTCGGCATGGGCGAGCTTGATGGTGATCGAGGCGTTGCCCGGTGCCTCAGCGATCAGCGGCACGGTCAGCGTCCGCCGCTTGCCCTTGGCCAGTGTCAGCTTTTCGGGCAGGGCGGCACTGCCGGTCGAAAGATCGCCTGTGGTGTCGATCGACAGCGCATAGTCGCCCTCCGGACCGTCGGCGTCGGTGACGTCGAGCCGCATGACGGCCGAATCGCCGGGCGCCAGGAAGCGCGGCAGGCCGGCTGTGATCACCACCGGATCGCGCACGATCACGTCGGACTGGGCGTGGCCGACCCCGTCCTCGGTCCAGGCGACGGCCATGACGCGCACGGTGCCGTTGAACTGTGGGATGTCGAAGTCGACCCGCGCCTTGCCGTCGGCGTCGAGCTGGACCGGACCGGAGAAGAAGGCGACCAGCTTTTCGGTCGGCGGGCTGCCTTGCGACTGGATGTTGGCGCCGTCGCCGCCACTGCGCAGCTTGCCGATCGTGCCCAGCGAGCCTTCGATCAGGCGGCCGTAGAGGTCGCGTACTTCAAGGCCGAGCATGCGCTGGCCGAAGAACCAGGTCTCCGGATCCGGCACCTTGTAGTTGGTCAGGTTGAGGATGCCGACGTCGACGGCCGCGACCATGACATAGGCGTTGGCGCCCGGCTGCACGCCGGCCACCGAAACCGGGATCGACAGCTGCTGGCGCGGCATGGTCTTGTCCGGCGGCGTCAGGCTGACGGCGAGTTTTTTCGAGCCCGGATCGACCTTCAGCCATTTGACGCCGATGGCGCGCGCCGGCATGCGGGTTTCCTGCGCATCACCCGGCCTGAACAGCGTTGCCGTGACATAGGCGCCGGCGCCCCAGTCGTCGCCGACCGGGATGTCGATGGTGCTGCCGCCGGCCGGCACGCTGGCGGTGACGGTCTTCAAGAGCTTGTCGGCGCCGATGGTGACGAGCAGCTCGCCGGCAAAATGCGGCGACACTTTGAGCTTGGCCACTTCGCCGGCCGCATAGCTGTCCTTGTCGAGGGCGATTTCGAGGCCGTCGGGCGTTTCGGTGGTGGTGGAGCTGACATACCAGCCGGCGTCGAACTCGTAGCTGGTCGCCGGGCCCTCCGGGTCAGACGTCTCGATCTCGAGCCGGTAGCGGCCCCAGTCGACCGGCAGCGAGACGGTGGCCTCGCCGTCGGCGGTCATGTCGACCTGGCCGCTGGCCACCGACTTGGTGAAGGTCACCGGCTCATAATTCCAGGAATTGCTGGAGCGGTACCATTGGTAATTGCGTTCGACCTTGACCAGCGACCATTGCGCGCCCTGGAGCGCCTCGCGCTTGCCGTCGGGGTCGACGGCAATCAGGCCGAACTTCGCCGTGCCGCCTTGCGGCACCTCGTCGCCGTCGAAATCCGGGCGGATGCCGATCATCTGGCCCTGCGGCCGGATGGCGATGTTGAGCGAGCGTTCGACGGCGCGGCCGCCGGTCTCGCGCATCCTGACCGTAACCTTGGCGTCGACCAGCCTGGTGGTCGAGGGCAACTGGTCGACGGAAACCGGGAAGGTCGCCCTGCCGTCGTCGCCGACCACCGACAGGCCGGTGAACGGGGTCACTGACGGTTCCGCCGACTGCTCGTCGGCGAGGCCGAAGGAATAGCCCTTGAAGCGGTCCCAGGCGCGGGTGGTCGACAGCGTCAGTTCGCCTTCGAGCGCCAGCCCGGCGGCCGGCGCGCCATAAAGGAAGCGGCCGTCGACGGTAACGTTAGCGGTTTCGCCCTGCGCGATCTCCTGCTTGTCGGAGGACAGGTCGAACTCGATGCGATCCGGCACGAAATCCTCGACCAAAAACATCTGGCTGGCGACCGCCGCCTGCTTGGGGTCGGTGTGGATCGCCACCGTCCAGGTGCCGCGCATGGCGTTGGGTTCGAGCGGCAGGTCGACGGCATGGCCGCCGGCCGATGCGCCGTCGCTGATGATGCGGCGGTTCTCGACGCCATCGGGACGGGTGAAGATGAAGGTCAGCGGCAGGTTCTCGACCGCCTTGGCGGCGCTGTCGCGGGCAAGTGCTGCGACATGGACGTCCTCGCCGGCGCGGTAGATGCCGCGTTCGGTCCAGGCATAGACGTCGAGCGCGCCCGGCGCCGGACGCCCGGTGACGCCGCGATCGGAAAGATCGAAGCCGGCGCGGCCCATGTCGAGGAAGACGAAGTCGCTGTCACCCTGCCTGGCTGTCAGCACGGCCGGCACCATGCCGCCGTCGCCGCGCGTCAGTCCGGGGTTGAAGACGGCGCGGCCTTCACCATCCGTGGTCGCGGTGCCGAGGATCTCGTTGTTCCTGGCCAGCAGCGTCAGTTCAGCACCTGATATCGGCTTGGCGGTTGCGAGCGAACGGGCAAAGACGTTCAGCCCGTCCTGCCCGGTATAGGTCGACAGGCCGATATCGGAGATGACGAACCATTGCGTGGCGCGCGAATCATAGTCGTCGTCGTTCTCGTCGACCGGTTGCGCGGTCAGCACATAGACGCCGGGCTTGCGTTGCGGCAGCGCTTCGTCGACCGGGAAGGAGGTTGTGACTTCCTTGTTCAGGTCGTTGGCGATGTCGATCAGGCCCTGCCAGACCGGCTCGCCCATCTGGTCGGAAATGTTGGAGATGTCGTAGCCGTCAAGCTGGCGCAGGAACTGGTAGCCGGACAGAAGCTGGGTCAGCGAGCGATCGCCGATGCGAAAAAGCTTCATTTCGGCGGCGCTCATGTTGACGGTGACGACCGGGATGCCTCGGCGGGCGCCGGCCGGCAGCACGAAGCTGTCGCCGGTGAAACGGGCGGACGGGGCGCGGTCCTGCACATAGATCGACAGCACCACAGGGGTGGAGATCACCTCGCCGATGGCGGCCGGCAGGCCGGGACGGAAGGTCACGTCGTAATGCTGGCCGTGCTCGAGCCCCTCGACGCAGATCTGCTTGTCCTTGGCCTCGACGCCCTTGGGGGCGGCGTTGTCGACAGTGACGAATTGCGCGTAGTCGACGCCGGTCTTGACCAGGTCTTCTGAAAATTGCGCGCAGATGCGTGGCGCGCTGGTGTCGGCGTCGACCGTGTGATCGACGACGCGGAAGCCCTTGCGCGCCTTGAGGTCGTGGTAGGCGGCCGTGACCCAGGGCGAACTGACCAGCGCGAGGCTCGCTTCGTAGGCCTGCAGGGCCGGCCGAGCGAGGTCGCGGCGATCGAGCCCGTCGCCAAGCAGTGCCAGCGCTTCGGCACGGGTTTTTGTGGTGCGCAGCAATTTGTAGGCGTTGAAGCCGGCGGAGGTGGCGTTCGCCGGCAGGGTCGACGCCTCGGCGCTGTTGGCGGTCGGCTGCACGGCAAGTGTTTCCCGCGCCAGTTCAAGCCAGAGTTGGCCATCGTCGGGCAATACCGAAACCAAAGCCTCGTATTTTTGAACGGCCAAGCGGTGGTCGCCGGTCTGCGACGCTTGCCTTGCCGCCTCCCGCAGCGCCGTCAGTCCTTCGGTGGGCTTGGTGTAGGCCGGGCCGGTGAGCCTGTTGCGGTATTGCTGGGCCTGGTCGGCCATCCAGGCGGGGAAGAAGGCGAGCGCCGGCGGCGCGCCGATGTCGGGGTCGCCTTCGACGTTGACGACCTTGCCGGCGACGGCGCCCTTGAAGGGCTTCAGCGTGTTATAATCGGATTTGAGAAAACACCATTTGGCCTTGGGGTTGTAGGTGAAGGCGCGGCAGGCGGGATCGCCGAGACATGTCGTCGTGCACTGATCGAGGCTGACGTTCTGGTCGGATCTGAGATCGAAGCCGAAATAATCGGAATTGTCCGATGTCACCACCCGGCGCGCTTCGGCCGCTTGCGCGACACTGCCCCAAGCGAAAAAGAGAAGAAAAAGAATCGACAGACCACGAGCCGCGCGCATTGCCATGACACCCCTCCGGACACTGCTTACGTTACGTCCACGTTACGCCCAGACATGTTCAAGCTTCGGTCCAGCTTGTCAACACAAGGACGCGGCAGGTTCCCGCCTGCCAACGGTTTCCTTTCCGGCCGATGACCGGTAGTACCTCCACAGGACAGGGATCACGCTTTCTCGCGGCGACGCAGAAGGTGTGAATTCCAAGCCCTGTCCATTTCAGACAGTTGGATTGTGGCATTTGGATTGTGGCCCGTTTACGAGCAATTCAGAACTTCATTCCAATTTTAGCTTTGGCCGCTAGTGTAGAGTTGTAATGTCGGCGTATGAAAGGCAGATGTCGGGAGGAACCGCGCCACGGCGCGTGTTTTCGCTCGCCTTGCTTTCCGCCTTGCTATGCTCGACTGCACTGATTGGCGCGAGCGGAAATGCGGCCGCTTTCGAGATCTTCGGCATCAAGCTGTGGGGATCGTCGGAGGATGAAGATGCCGACATCGTCGATCCGCTGCGCTATGCGGTGACCATCGAGGCGCCCGACGCCGACGAGGATCTCGCCGAAAAGCTCGAAAACGCCTCGGCGCTGAAGGACGACGAAGAACGTCCGGTCTCCGGTTCGCTCGGCCTGCTGGCCAAGGCGCGTGCCGACCGCGATCAGCTTGTCGCCGCCCTTTATGCGGACGCCCGCTACGAGGGCGTCGTCACCATTACCATCGAAGGCAAGCCGCTCGACGATTTGCCGCCGGACGCCGAATTCTCGGGTCCGCAGCCGATTCCGGTGGTGATCAACATTGCGGCCGGGCCGAAGTTCACGCTTGGCGACATCAGGCTGGAGGGCGATGCGGCGGGGCTGTCGGGCGCCGATTTCGGCCTGATCGCCGGCGGCGATGCAGGTTCCGGTGCCGTGCTCAAGGCCGAGGCGTCGATCGTGCGGGCGCTCAAGGAGGACGGCAGGCCGCTGGCCAAGGTGACCGCCCGCGAGATCGTTGCCGATCACGCCACCTCGACGCTCGACGTGGCGCTGACCGTGGCCGCCGGGCCGGTTGCCGGCTATGGCGACACCACGGTCGAAGGCACCGAAAAGGTCGACCGCGATTTCACCGAATACATGACCGGCCTGAAGCGCGGCCGCCAATATTCGCCGGAAGAGGTCGATGAGGCGCGCGACCGGCTGCTCCGGCTGGAAGTCTTCAACAGCGTCACGCTGAAGGAGGCCGACAGTCTCGACGCCGGCGGCAACATCCCGATCGGCGTCGAAGTAAGCGAGCGCAAGCCGCGCTATTTCGGCCTTGGCGGTACCTTCTCCAACACCGAGGGGCTCGGCCTCGAAGGCTATTGGGGTCACCGCAATCTGTTCGGCCGTGCCGAAAAACTGCGCATCGAGGGTGAAATCAGCGGCATCGGCAGCAACGAACTGACCGAGCTCAACTACAATGCCGGCATCATGTTCGAAAAGCCGGGCGTGGTCGGGCCGGCGTCTAAATTCTTCGCCGGCGCCAACACCGTGCTGGAGCATCCCGACGCCTACGACCGTTTCTCGGTCAAGGGCAACACCGGCCTGTCGTATGACCTCGACCGGCAGCAGACGGTTTCGGCGGAAGTCGCGCTCGACTATTCGAAGATCACCGATTCCTTCGGCAAGCACACTTTTCTGATCGCCAGCATTCCGCTGCGCTATGTCTACGACAACCGCGACAACCGGCTCAACCCGACGACCGGATTCAGGGCGCTGGCCTATGCCGAGCCGAGCTACGACATTTTGAACGGTGCCGCCTTCGTCAAGCTTAGGGGCGAAGGATCGGCCTATCAGTCGCTCGACGCGGCCTCGAAGTTCGTCCTGGCCGAACGCGTCGTCATCGGCTCGATCATCGGCGCCGGCCTTCAGGATGTTCCGGCCGACCGGCGCTTCTATTCCGGCGGCGGCGGCTCGGTCCGCGGTTATGCCTATCAGGGCATCGGTCCGAAGGACGCCGACGGAGAGCCGATCGGCGGGCTGTCCTTCTTCGAGACCTCGTTCGAGATGCGCATCGCCATCAACGACACGATCGGCGTCGTGCCGTTCGTCGATGCCGGCACCGTCTCGACCGATCAATTCCCGGATTTTTCCGGCATGAAGGTCGGCGCCGGCGTCGGCTTGCGCTATATTACGCCGTTCGGACCGTTGCGCATCGATGCGGCGGTGCCGCTCAACCCGGATCCCGACGACCCGGATTTCGGCATCTATGCCGGTATCGGCCAGGCGTTTTGATGACAATGTTCAAGCGCATCCTTCGCATTGCCCTTTACACGCTGCTCGTCCTGGTGGCGGCGGTGGTCGGTGCGCTCGTCGTGCTGACCAAGACCGAGCGCGGCCGCGCCAATCTCGCCGGCATCATCTCGACCGTGGCGTCGACCGATGACCAGAAGGTCACGGTCAGCGGCATCGACGGCATCTGGTCCGGCGCGCTGACGGTCGACCATGTGGTGCTGGAGGATCGCCAGGGCGCCTGGCTGGTGGCGCGCAAGGTGGCCGTCGACTGGTCGCCGCTGGCGCTTCTGTCGAAAAACTTCAGCGCCGGCCGCATCGGCGCCGATCGCATCGAACTGGCGCGGCTGCCGGCGGCCGGCACGCAGCCGAGCCAAGGTGGCGCCACCACGCTGCCGGTGTCGCTCGACATCAAGCAGATCGACCTGCCGGAAATCGCGCTCGGGCAGGCGCTGGTCGGCAGCGGTATCGCCGAGCTCGCCGCCAAGGGATCGTTCAAGGCCGATGCGGCGCCATTGGCGCTCGCAACCAGCCTCAACATCACCCGCCGCGACGGCAAGCAAGGCAAGCTCGACGCCAACATCCATTTCGCGCCCGCCGACAACAAGCTGGACCTCGATCTGAAGGCGTCGGAGCCGGCCGGCGGCATCATCGCCAATCTGCTCAAATTGCCGGATGCGCCGCCGGTCAACATCGTCGTCACCGGCACCGGGCCGGTCGCCAATTGGAGCGGCATCGGTACCTTCGTCGTCGACGGCCAGATCGTCACCCAGCTCACAGGTCGCCACCAGCTCACCGACAAGGGCAACTATGTCGAGGCCAAGGGCGACGGCGACTTCCAGCGCTTCTTGCCCGACAATCTGAAATCCTTGTTTGCCGGCAAGACCAGCTTCGACCTCGCCGGAACCGCGATCGTGACGGGCGGCGTCGAGGTCGAGCGCGCCAGCATCGACAGCGATGCCGTGCATGGCACCGCCGCGGGCATCATCGACCCCAACGGCGCCAGCGACCTTTCGGTGGAACTCGCCGCCAAGGGTCCACCAATCGTGCTCAGCCTCGGCGCCGCGGCGCAGCCGGTGACGGTCGCGATCACCGGCGCCACGGCTCGCGCGTTCGGCGGCGGCAAGGCGCCGATAATCGACATCGGCGCGTCCCTGGTCTCGGTGGTGGCGGGCGGCACGCGGGTGGACGATCTGGTGGCCGAAATCCATTCCGACGGCTTTGACATCCAGGACCGCAGCGGACCGGTCACCATCAAGCTTATCGCCGGCGGCCTGAACACCGACGTGGCGACGCTGGCGCCGCTGGTGACCGGCAGGGTCACCGCCGACCTCGCCGGGTCGGTCAGCAAGGACGAGATCGTCGTCGATCAAGGCACGCTGCGCAGCGATGCGCTCAATGCCTCGGTGACATCCAAGGTGACGCTGGCCGATCTGGCGATGACGCTCAAGATGAATGCCGATGCCGTCTCGACTGCGCTGCCGCCGCAGATCCGCCCGGTTCTCGGCGAGCGTGTGACATTCTCGGCGACCGCGACCCGCGACCCGCAAGGCTTGTTTGCCGCCAATGCGCTGCAACTCAATTCGGGCTCGCTCAGCGCCAGCGGCACCGCCAGCGCGACGGGCACCGACATCCAGGCCGACATCAGGGGCACGCTCGGCGATGTCTCGGTGCTGTCGCCGATGGTTGGCGTACCGGTCGGCGGGGCCGTCAATTTCGCGCTGACGGCGAGCGGCGCGCGCTCGGCGCCGGATTTCTCGGTCTCGGCCGACAGCGACAGCCTGACCGCGTCGGGCCGGACGGTCAAGACGATCAAGCTGACAGCGACGGGCAAGGCCGACATCGTCAATCCCGCTGCCGATGTCGCACTGACAGGGTCCGTCGACGACCAGCCGCTCGATCTCAGGGCATCTTTGGTGACGCGTGACGGAACGCGTTCCCTCAACGGGCTTAGCCTGTCGCTGGCCGACAACAAGGTCTCGGGCGATCTCGTGCTCGACGACAGCTTGCTGCCGCTCGGCACGCTGACCCTCGAAGCGCCCGATATCGGCCCGCTGGCCGCGCTTGCCGGGCAGACGGCGGCCGGCGACGTGCAGGGCAGCATCCGCCTCTCGAATGATGGTGGCGCGCCGACGGTAGTCATCGATATGACGAGCGGGTCTATTTCCCGCGGCGATCTGGCGGCGAAGACCATCGCCGTCAAGGCGCTGGTCGCCAACTTTCTCAAGGCGCCGGCGATCTCCGGCACGATCAAGGCCGACACGGTCACATCAGGCGCCACCGTGATCAGCGGCATCGATGTCGATTTGAAGCGCGACGGCGACTGGACCGGGTTTTCCGGCGGCGCCACCGTTGCCGGAATTCCGGCCAGGGCCGAAGGCAGGGTGAGGATCGCGGACGGCACGACAAGCGTCGAAATCGCTTCCGGCGAAGCGACCATTCGCGGCATCAAGGCGGCGATCGCGCAGCCGTCGACCCTGAGCATCGCCAATGGCGCGGCCAGCATCGAGAAGCTGATGCTCGATGTCGGCGGCGGATCGGTGACAGTCTCCGGCACCGCCGGCCAGACGCTCGATCTCGCGGCAGAGTTTTCCGGGCTGCCGGCCGCCCTGGCCAATGATTTTTCACCCGGCCTCGACGCCGCGGGCACACTCGGTGGAACGGCGCATGTGACGGGACCGTCGGCAGCCCCTGACATTCGTTTCAATGCGCAGCTCAACGACGCCGAGACCAGCCAGACCCGCCAGGCGGGGCTTGGGCAGCTCAACCTCGATGCGGCAGGCAGCTTCTCCTCCGCCGGCGGCGTCGCCATCGACCGCGCGACGCTTTCAGGAGACAAGATTTCCGGCAAGGCAGCCGGCACCATCAATCCGAACGGCGCCAGCGATTTTTCGCTCGACCTGGCCTCGACCGGCCCGAGCCTGCCGCTGGCGCTTGGCAGCACCGAGAGCCCGATCAAGCTCGAGTTGCAGGCGCTGTCGGTGGAGGTCGCGGGGCAGGGCACGCAATCGACGCTGAATATCTCCGCGACACTGCCGTCGGTCGCCACCAACCTCGCCAAGGCCGAAGGCATCGCGCTTGCGCTCCATTCCGACGCCTTCGATCTGAAGGGCCGAACAGGGCCGATCTCCGGCACGGTGACGGCGGACAAAATCGGCCTGGACAATCCGACCATCGCGCCGCTGCTCGCCGGAAAGATTACTGCCAAGGTCGCCGGCGATCTCGCTACCGATACCATCGTCATCGACAGCGGCTCGGTAACGAGCGAGGTACTGGACAGCGGCTTTAATGGAAGGGTCTCCCTGGCCGATGGCGCCATCGATCTCAACCTCAGGGCGGTTGCGGCTTCCGCGGCACTGCCGGCGGCAGTGCGCGGCGTGCTCGCCGAGCGGACGCAGCTCAGCGCGGCACTGAAGCGCGACGCCAACGGCAATGTTATCGCCAACGCCATCAGGCTGGTATCAGGTGCATTCAGCGCCGACGGGCAGGCCAGCCTCGCCGACAACAAGGTCAGCGCCGACGTCAAGGGCGCGCTCGCCGACATCTCGCTTCTGTCCGGGGATGCCAAGGGCGCCATCACCTTCGCGCTGAACGCGCAAGGCGCCAACACCGCGCCCGACCTGTCGCTGACGGTCAACAGCGACCGGCTTTCGGTGGCGGCGCGAGAAATCACCGGGCTAAAGCTCACCGCGACGGGGAAGGGCGACATCGCCAGCCCGGCGGCCGATATCTCGCTCACCGGATCCGTCAATGACGAGCCACTCGATTTCAAGGCGTCGCTGGTAACGCGCCAGGGAAAGCGGTCCATAAACGGACTAAGCCTGTCACTGGGCGACAACAAAGTTTCCGGCGACCTTGCTCTCGACGATCGATTCCTGCCGCTCGGCACGGTTGCGCTGGATCTACCCGATATCAGTCCGCTCGCAGCCCTGGCGCTGGAAAAAGCTGACGGCGACGTGCGTGGCACGATCGTCTTCTCGAAGACCGGCAATGCGCCTCATGTCGCCATCAAGGCGACCACAGATTCAATTTCGCGCGGCGATCTTTCGGCAAAGACGGTCACCATCGATGCGCTGATTGCCAACTATGTCGCCGCACCGGCGATCTCCGGTAAAATCCGTGCCGACAGCGTCACCTCCGGCGGCACCGTGATCAGCGGCATCGATGTCGATTTGAAGCGCGACGGCGACTGGACCGGGTTTTCCGGCGGCGCCACCGTTGCCGGAATTCCGGCCAGGGCCGAAGGCAGGGTGAGGATCGCGGACGGCACGACAAGCGTCGAAATCGCTTCCGGCGAAGCGACCATTCGCGGCATCAAGGCGGCGATCGCGCAGCCGTCGACCCTGAGCATCGCCAATGGCGCGGCCAGCATCGAGAAGCTGATGCTCGATGTCGGCGGCGGATCGGTGACAGTCTCCGGCACCGCCGGCCAGACGCTCGATCTCGCGGCAGAGTTTTCCGGGCTGCCGGCCGCCCTGGCCAATGATTTTTCACCCGGCCTCGACGCCGCGGGCACACTCGGTGGAACGGCGCATGTGACGGGACCGTCGGCAGCCCCTGACATTCGTTTCAATGCGCAGCTCAACGGCGCCGAGACCAGCCAGACCCGCCAGGCGGGGCTTGGGCAGCTCAACCTCGATGCCGCAGGCAGCTTCTCCTCCGCCGGCGGCGTCGCCATCGACAACGCGACGCTTGCCGGGGACAAGATTTCCGGCAAGGCTGCCGGCACCATCAATCCGAACGGCGCCAGCGATTTTTCGCTCGACCTGGCCTCGACCGGCCCGAGCCTGCCGCTGACGCTCGGCAGCACCGAGAGCCCGATCAAGCTCGAGCTGCAGGCGCTTTCGGTGGAGGTCGCGGGGCAGGGCACGCAATCGACGCTGAATATCTCCGCGACACTGCCGTCGGTCGCCACCAACCTCGCCAAGGCCGAAGGCATCGCGCTTGCGCTCCATTCCGACGCCTTCGATCTGAAGGGCCGAACAGGGCCGATCTCCGGCACGGTGACGGCGGACAAAATCGGCCTGGACAATCCGACCATCGCGCCGCTGCTCGCCGGAAAGATTACTGCCAAGGTCGCCGGCGATCTCGCTACCGATACCATCGTCATCGACAGCGGGTCGGTGACGAGCGACGCGCTGAACAGCGGCTTCAATGGAAGGATCTCGCTGGCCGACGGCGCCATCGACCTCAACCTTAAGACCGATGCCGTTTCCGCGGCGCTGCCGGCGGCAGCGCGCGGCGTGCTCGCGCAGCGGACGGAACTCAGTGCCGCGCTGAAGCGCGACGCCAATGGCAATGTCACCGCCGATGCGATCAGGCTGGTATCCGGCGCGCTGACCGCCGACGGGCAGGCCAGCCTTGCCGACAACAAGCTCACCGTCGACATCAAAGGCGCGCTGGCCGACATCTCGCTTCTGTCAGGGGACGCCAACGGCGCCATCACCTTTGCGCTGAACGCGCAAGGCGCCAGCACCGCGCCCGACCTGTCGCTGACGGTCAACAGCGAGCGGCTTTCGGTTGCCGAACGCGAGATCACCGGGTTGAGCCTCACCGCCACCGGCAAGGCCGATGCCGCCAACCCGGCGGCCAATGTCCAACTGACCGGAAACGTCGCGGGCCAGCCCCTGCAAGGCAGCGCCGTGCTGGCGACGTCAAACGGCAAGCGCGCCATCGACGGGCTTTTGCTGTCGCTCGGCAAGAACCGGATATCAGGCGACCTGGCGCTTGACGAGGCGTTCGTGCCTGAAGGCACCGTGGCGCTCGACCTACCTGACATCGGACCGCTGGCAGCGCTTGCGCTGGAAAAGGCGGAAGGCGACGTGCGCGGCACGATCGTGTTCTCGAAGACCGGCAATGCGCCTGGCGTCACCGTCAAGGCTTCGACGGCGTCGATTACACGCGGTGATGTTTCGGCGAAGACGGTGACCATCGATGCATCGATCGGCAACTATCTCGCGGCACCGGTGATCTCCGGAAAAATCCGGGCCGACAGCGTCACCTCCGGCGACACCGTCATTCGCGGCATCGATGTCGATCTCACCCGTGACGGCGACTGGACCGGCTTTTCCGGCGGCGCCACCGTCAAGGACATTCCGGCCAAGGCGGCCGGCCGCGTCAGGGTCGCCAATGGCACGACGACGGTTGAGCTCGCCTCCGGCCAGGCGACGATGCGCGGCATCAAGGCGGCGATCGCCCAGACCTCGACCATCACCACCGCCAACGGCACCACCAGCCTGGACAGGCTCGCACTCAACCTCGGCGGCGGCACGGCGACGGTTTCGGGCAAGGTCGGGGAGGCGCTCAATCTCAACGCGACGCTGGCGCGGGTGCCGATGTCGCTCGCCAACAGTTTCTCGCCCGGCCTCGATGCCGCCGGCACGATCTCGGGCACGGTGAAGGTGACGGGCGCGCCGGCCAATCCGGCCGTCGCCTTCAAGGTCGACGCCGCAGGCGTCCAGACGTCGCAGACCCGCGGCGCCGGTTTCGGCGGCATGGGTGTTTCGTCCTCCGGCACGTTTTCCGGCAACCGACTGACCTTCGAGGCCAACATGAGCGATGCCGCCGGTCTCGGCCTCAAGGGCGGCGGCACGATGACGACATCAGGCACGCCGACGCTTGATCTCGACTTTTCCGGCAAGGTGCCGTTCGCCTTCCTGACCCGGACACTGGCCGCACAAGGCCTGTCGTTGAGCGGCACTGCCGACGTCAATCTGAAGGTGCGCGGCCCGGCGACGGCGCCGGTGATCACAGGCACGGTCCGCACGTCAGGTGCCCGCCTGATCGATGCACGCTCGGGACTTGCAATCAACGACATCACCGCCGATGTGGCGATCGGCGATGGCGTCGCCAGGATCAACCGCCTGACCGGCAATTTGTCGACGCGCGGCAGCCTGTCGGCCAGCGGCACGGTCGGCATCAATCCGGCGCAAGGCTTTCCGGCCGACCTGTCGGTCAAGCTCGTCGACGGTCGCTACACCGACGGCAGGGTGGTCACCGCCAATCTCGGCGGCGACCTGACCATCAAGGGGCCACTCGCATCGGCGCCGTTGATCTCGGGTACGATCAACCTGGCCAAGACCGTCATCACCGTTCCCGAAAAGTTGCCGGGCTCGCTGGCGGCGCTCAACATCAGGCACAAGAACGCACCGGCCGCCGTGCGCGCGCAAGACAAGGCGTTGCGTCCGGCGACGGCGAGCAGCAGCAGCGGTGGTGGCGGCCTCAACCTCGATGTCACGGTCAACGCGCCCAGCCAGATCTTCATCCAGGGCAGGGGCGTCGATGCCGAGCTTGGCGGTTCGCTGCGGCTGACCGGCCCGGCATCGTCGCCGCAAGCGGTCGGCACCTTTGACTTGCAGCGCGGTCGGCTGTCGATCCTGGCCAAGCGGCTGACCTTCACCGAAGGCACGGTCGGCTTTTCGGGGTCGCTGGTGCCCTATCTCAATCTCACGGCGACATCGACGACGAGCAGCACCACCGTCACCATCGTGGTGTCGGGCGAGGCGACCAATCCGAAATTCAACTTCTCGTCGGTGCCGGCATTGCCAGAGGACGAGGTCCTGGCGCAACTGATTTTCGGCCGCTCGATGTCGAACCTGTCGCCGCTGCAGATCGCCCAGCTTGCCGAAGCCGCCGCGCAACTGGCCGGCATCGGCGGCTCGACCTCACTGCTCCAGAACCTGCGCAGCGCCATCGGCGTCGACGATCTCGACGTCGTCACCGACGAGGAGGGCGGCACCGCGGTCTCGGCCGGCAAATATCTCAACGACCGCACCTATGTGACGATCCAGAAGGGCGACAAGCCGGGTTCGGGCAAGGCGGCGATCGATCTCGACGTCGGCCGCGGCGTCAAATTGCGCGGCGAAGCCACCGATGCCGGCGAAGCCAAGGGTGGCATTTTCTACGAACGCGAGTACTGAAGCCGGCCTGCGTGGCCGGCAGTCCGACAGCCCTCGTCGCCGTTCTGGCACTCATCCGCGATCGGCCGGCGCGGTGCAAAGCTTCGCGCATGACCGCGAGAATCGAAATCGATTTCGGCGCAAAATCAAACCGCTACAGCGTCCGTTGCGCGCCCGACGGGACGTGCGGCGGGGTAGTGAATGTCTCAGTTTGATCGATGCCGGAGATTCGAACGAAATCTGCCGGGCAATAGCAATTTTGCGCCAAGACTGTCGTTATCACGCGAACTGCTTCCCTTCCAAAGTTGCACATTCCTTGGCATGTTCCCAATCCGGTGCCGTTTTTGACATCACGGCCCGGATGCGGAATGGTAAAAGGCAGAAAGCCAACAATGGGAGTTCTCGATGACAATCTACAAGAGTAATGGCGACCGCGTTCCGGATCACATCCATGCGATGGCCCAGGAAGCCAGGGCCGGACGTGTCGATCGCCGCGAGTTTCTCGCTTTGGCCAGCGTCTTCGGCGCGTCCACGGCGATGGCCTATGGCATGCTCGGCCTCGCCGACCCGACGCCGGCGAGAGCGCAGGACGCGCAGGGCAAGAAAGGCGGCATACTGAAGGTCGCTATGTGGATCAAGGATCCGAAGGATCCGCGCAAGGCCGACTGGTCGGAAATCGCCAATGCCGAGCGCCAGGCGCTCGAGCCGCTGGTCAAGTACACGAACGAATACACGTTCCGCCCCTACCTGCTCGAGAGCTGGGACGTCAACGACGACGCCACCGAATACACGCTGCATGTGCGCAAGGGCGTCACCTGGAACAACGGCGATCCGTTCACCGCCGACGATGTCATCTTCAACTTCAAGCGTTGGGCCGACAAGAAGGCCGAAGGCAATTCCATGCCCGGTCGTCTCGGCTCGCTGGTCAAGGACGACAAGCTGGATGAGAGCGCCGTCACCAAGGTCGACGAACACACGGTCAAGCTGACGCTCAGCTCGCCGGATATCGCGCTCATCCCCAACGTGTGCGACTATCCCGGTCTCGTCGTCCACAAGACCTTCGACGAAAAGGGCGGCGATTTCAAAGCCTGCCCGATCGGCACCGGCCCATTTGAACTGGTCTCCTACGATGTCGGCCAGAAGGTCGTCTACAAACGCCGCGAAGACAACAAGTGGTGGGACGGTGAGGTGTTTCTCGACGGCGTCGAGTTCATCGACTATGGCACCGATCCGGCGGCGATGGTCAGCGCTTTCGAAGCCGGCGAAGTCCATACCAATTTCGAGACGTCGGCCGACTATGTGTCGATCCTCGACGGTGTCGACCTGGTCAAGTCCGAGGTGGTCACCGCTTCGACGATCGTCTGCCGCACCAATGTGACCAACAAGCCGTATGACGATCAGAAGGTTCGCAACGCGCTGCAGCTTGCGGTCGACAACGCTGTCGTCCTGCAGCTCGGCTACGGCAATGCCGGCACAGTTGCCGAAAACCACCATGTCTCGCCGATCCATCCGGAATACTTCGAGCTGGCGAAGATTGCCCGCGATCCGGCCAAGGCTAAGGCGCTGATGGCTGAAGCCGGCCAGGCCGACTTCGAGCACGAGCTGATCACGGTCGACGAAGACTGGCACAAGAACACCGGCGATGCGATCGCCGCGCAGATGCGCGACGCCGGCATCAAGGTCAAGCGTACGGTGCTGCCGGGCTCGACCTTCTGGAACGACTGGACCAAATACCCGCTGTCGATGACCAACTGGAACATGCGGCCGCTCGGCGTCCAGGTTCTGGCGATCGGCTATCGCACCGGTGAAGCCTGGAACGAGACAGGCTGGGCGAATGCGGAGTGGGATGCCAAGCTCAACGCTGCGCTCGCCGTTGCCGACCCCGCCAAGCGCAAGGAAATGATGAAGGACATCGAGCAGATCCTGCAGGATGCCGGCATCATCATCCAGCCTTACTGGCGCAAGCTCTACAGCCATTCGGTCGCTTCCGTTAAGAACTACGCCATGCACCCGACCTTCGAGCGCGACTACGGCAAGGTCTGGCTCGACGAGGAGGCCTGATCGGATCGATCGTGGAAGGGGCGGTTCGCCCCTTCCACCCACGCCATGCATGATCCCACAACCGCAGGTCGGCGCAGAAAAAAAGCGCAGACTCTTCGGAAAGGGGCGTGCAATAAGACAGGGTTGATCGCATTCTGAGGGTCCGTTTGACAGCCAGCTCTGCCGATTGCGGCCGAGCTGGCTCCGAGCCGGCCTCAACCCCAACCAGCCGGCAGGGGACCGCCATGCTTTCTTTCATCCTTCGACGCCTCGGCACCATGGCATTGACGATGCTGTGCCTGACGATGGTCGTGTTCTTCCTGATCAATCTCGATCCCAATCTGAAAAAGCTGGCGATCAGCCAGACTGAAATGCACACCTCGGCCGAGCAGCTCGAAAACTGGCTGGTCAATCATGGCTACCGCCAGAATTTCTTCTCCCGCTATGGCCAATGGCTGGGTATCGTACCCAAACAGCCGGTCACAGACCCGGCAACGGGCAAACCCACGCGACGTTTTGCCTTCTGCAACGATCCTGTCGAGCCGACGTTCTCCGGCGTGCTGCAGGGTGACTTCGGCTGCTCGACCAAGTTCAAGACGACGGTCGCGTCGAAGCTTTTCCCGGCGCTCGGTGCTACCGGAATCCTGATGTTCTGGGTGCTTGTGGTGATGGTGCCGATCTCGCTGCTGATCGGCATCCTCGCCGGCATGCGCGAAGGCTCGCGAACCGACCGGACCTTGTCGGTCGCCTCGATCGCCTCGACGGCGACGCCCGAATATGTCTCGGGCGTCATTTTCACCGTCATCTTCGCCTCATGGCTCGGCCTGCTGAACGGTTCGGCGGCTTCCGCCAGCCGGGGCATCACCTTCTACAACTTCACCTTGCCTGTGATGACGCTGGCGATCTATGGCATCGGCTACATCGCCCGCATGACCCGCGCCTCGATGGTCGAGGTGATGACGCAGCAATATATCCGCACCGCCCGGCTGAAGGGCCTCTCCTTCGGCAGCGTCGTGGTCAAGCACGCGCTGCGCAACGCGCTGATCGCGCCATTCACCGTCATCATGCTGCAATTTCCCTGGCTGCTCACCGGCGTCGTCATCGTCGAGGTGATGTTCCGCTACCAGGGGTTTGGCTACACGCTGGTCGAGGCGGCCGGCAACAACGATATCGATCTTTTGCTCGGCTGCTCCCTGGTCTCGGTGTTCATCGTCCTGATCACGCAGCTCATTTCCGATGTCGGCTACGCGTTTCTCAATCCGCGTATCAGAGTTCAATAGGGGATCGAGCGGATGCAGCTTGAATATATCGGCGCCTTCAATGTGGTGCTTGGCGTGCTTGCGCGTTTCTGGCCGGTCTGGATCGCTCTCGTCGTGGTGATGGGGGCGAGCTTCGCCTACAAGAAGAGGCTTGGCCTCTACGGTCAGCTCTTCGACAGCAGCGTCGGCATCGTCGGCGTCGGCATCTGCCTGTTCTGGCTGTTCACGGCGATCTTCGCGTCGACCGTCTCGCCGTTCAATCCGCTTGTCCAGATCCCGATCATGAAGGACGCGCTGCCGGGCGCGGTCGAGCCGCAATCGGGACTTGTCTACCTGTTCGGCGGCGACAAGCTTGCCCGCGACGTGTTCAGCCGCATGGTCTACGGCAGTCAGATCGTGCTGATCATCGCGCCGGCGGCGACCGGGTTTGCGCTGATGGTCGGCATCACGCTCGGTCTGCCGGCCGGCTATTATGGCGGCAGGATCGATACGGTGCTGTCATTCCTCGCCAATCTGGTGCTCGCCTTCCCGGTGATCCTGCTGTTCTACCTCCTGGTGACGCCGGGCATCATGGAGACACCTATCCCCTATGCGATGGCCGGCCTGTTCTTCATGTTTCCGATCATCTTCTTCAGCGTGCTGTTCTGGACGCGCTACAAGAAACGGCCCGACCGCCTTTACATCCTCTTGGGGCTGACGCTGATCATTGGCGGCTGGGTCTATGCCGGCCTGGTCTTCGATGCCGATCCGTTCAGGATCATCCATATCGATCCCAACCAGCTCAACATCTTCGTGGCGGTGGTGTTCGCCTCCAGCCCCGGCGTGTTCCGCATCGTGCGCGGCCTGGTCATGGACATCAAAACGCGCGACTATGTGGCAGCGGCGCAGACGCGCGGTGAATCGCCCTGGTACATCATGCTGTGGGAGATACTTCCCAATGCGCGCGGGCCGCTGATCGTCGATGCTTGCCTGCGTATCGGCTACACCACGATCCTGCTCGGCACGCTCGGCTATTTCGGCCTGGGGCTGGCGCCCGAGAGCCCGGACTGGGGCACCGCGATCAAGGATGCCAGCCGGCTGCTGCGCTCCTTCATCCATCCGGCGCTGCCGCCGACGATCGCGCTGATGTCGTTCGTGCTGGGCCTTAATCTGCTGGCCGACTCGCTGCGTGAGCAATCGATGAAAGATTGATGTACGGGTTCTCGACCCGATATGCTGAAAGAACCAGGATTGGAGCGACCCATGAATGAGGCAGTTCGAAATCCCGCCAAGCCGACCAATGGGCCGATCATCGAGATCGAGAACCTGTCGATCTCCTTCTTCACCCGCAAGGGCGAGATACCGGCCGTCATGGATTTTTCCTGCACGGTCATGCCTGGCGAAGCGATGGGCATCGTCGGCGAATCCGGCTGCGGCAAGTCGACCGTGTCGCTCGGCATCATGCGCGACCTCTCCAACATCGGAAAGATCGTCGGCGGCCGGATAAAGTTCCAGGGCAAGGACATGGGCGAGCTGTCCGACGAGGAACTGCGCGCCATCCGCGGCAACAAGATCGCGATGATCTACCAGGAGCCGATGGCCAGCCTGAACCCGGCGATGAAGGTCGGCCAGCAACTGATGGAAGTGCCGCTGATCCACGACAAGGTGTCGAAGGAAGAGGCTTATCAACGCGCGCTGGAAATGGTGCGCTCGGTCAGGCTGCCCGATCCGGAGCGGATGATGCGCTCGTTTCCGCACCAGCTTTCCGGTGGCCAGCAACAGCGCATCGTCATCGCCATGGCGCTGCTGTCGAAGCCGGCGCTGCTGCTGCTCGACGAGCCGACGACGGCGCTCGACGTGACGGTCGAAGCCGGCATCGTCGACCTGGTCAAGGGACTTGGCGAGAAGTTCGGCACCTCGATGATCTTCGTGTCGCACAATCTCGGCCTGATCCTGGAAACCTGCGACCGCATCACGGTGATGTATTCGGGCGAAGCGGTGGAGACCGGCAAGATCAAGGACGTCTTCGACCGGATGCGCCATCCCTACACGCAAGGCCTGTTCCGCTCGATCCCGCTGCCTGGCGCCGACAAGAATTCGCGGCCTCTGATCTCAATCCCGGGGCAATTGCCGCTGCCGCACGAGCGGCCGAAGGGCTGCAATTTCGGCCCCCGCTGCCACCATTTCGTCGAGGGCGTCTGCAACGCCGCAGAAATCCCGATGATCGCGGTCGACGGCCATGAAGGCCATTTTTCGCGCTGCGTGCGCTTCAACGAGATCGACTGGGAAGCGCTGCCGCCCGGCGCCAAGAAGGTCAACGAGCGCGTCGAGCCCGGCGCGCCGGTGCTCAAGATCGAGGATCTCAAAAAGTACTACAAGGTCGGCGGCAGCGAGGTGTTCGGCTCGAGCGAGGGCCGCGTCGTCAAGGCCAATGAGACGATCTCCTTCATGGCGCGCGAATCCGAGACCGTCGCCATTGTCGGCGAGTCCGGCTGCGGAAAGTCGACGCTGGCCAAGGTGCTGCTCGGACTGGAGACGGCAAGCTCCGGCAGCGTGACGCTCGGCAACCAGCAGATCCAGTCGATCGGGGTCGAGAACCGCAGCGTCGAGACGGTGTCGTCGATCCAGATGGTGTTCCAGAATCCGTTCGACACGCTCAATCCCAGCCATACGGTCGGCTCGCAGATCATCCGCACGCTGGAAAAATTCAATGTCGGCAACACCGTTGCCGATCGCCGCAAGCGCATGCTGGAACTGCTCGACCTGGTGAAGCTGCCGCGGGCGTTCGAGACCCGCAAGCCGCGCCAGCTTTCCGGCGGCCAGAAGCAGCGCATCGGCGTGGCGCGGGCTTTTGCCGGCGATGCCAAGGTGGTGGTGGCCGACGAGCCAGTCTCGGCGCTCGACGTGTCGGTGCAGGCGGCGGTGACCGAACTGTTGATGGACATCCAGCGCAAGAACAAGACGACGATGCTGTTCATCAGCCACGACCTGTCGGTGGTGCGCTACATCGCCGACCGCGTCGTCGTCATGTATCTCGGCTATATCGTCGAGCAGGGCACGACCGACCAGATCTTTTCGCCGCCCTATCATCCCTATACCGAGGCGCTGCTGTCGGCGATCCCGATCGCCGATACCAGCGTTATCAAGAAGCACATCGTGCTGGAGGGCGACATCCCGTCGGCGATGAACCCGCCAACCGGCTGCCCGTTCCAGACCCGCTGCGGCTACAAGAAGCTGGTGCCGGACAATCTTTGCGAGACGCAGGTGCCGCCGGTCAAGCATCTCGGCGACGGTCATATGAGCCTGTGCTGGCTTGCCGACGACGTGCTGGCGAAAATGGAGCCGGTGATCAAGTTCGACAAGGAGCATGCCGCCAATGAAGGCGTGCCCGACGACGCGCCGCAAGGCATCGGTCCGGGCTTTGCCGGCGCTCCGCCGCAGCGTCCGCATGGCAAGAGGCCGAAGCTGACGGACGATTAGATCCGTGGCGCCATCAACGCGCGCATTGGCGTAGCTGCGCGGCGTAGTCCCGAGCCATCTGCTCCGTGGCCCGCGCATAGCGCTGCACGCCGGCATCGCCGCGGTTGCCGCGGCCATAGGCCGTCCAGCCGAGATAATAGGCCAGATAGAGATTGTAGGTGTCGTTGCGGGCGACGCCGAGCGTGTCTGATGTCTTGGAATGATACCAGCCGACGAAATCGACGGCATCGGCGAAGCTGGTGCGGCGCGCCGCCCAGCTGCCGGTCTCGCTCTGATATTGCGCCCAGGTGCCGTCAAGCGCCTGCGAGAAGCCGGTGGCGCTGGAGGCACGTTTCCAGGGAATGAAGCCGAGCAGTTTCTTGCGCGGCGGCCTGGCGTTGCTCTTGAAGCCGGATTCCTTGCGCACCGTCGCCATCAGCACGGGAACCGGCACGCCGTGCTTCCGTTCGGCGCGTTCGGCCGCCGCCTGCCAGTTGTCGAACCAGCCGTCATTCTGGTCGAAGACGGCGCAGACATTGTTGATATGGCTCGGCGGCGTCGCGCAGGCCGACAGCGCCAGCAGCACGGTAACGGCTACAATTTTGCTAAAACTCGACCTACCCATTGGAAGAGGATTAGGCTGGAATCATAAAGGGAATCTTGCAGCGTTCCTTAACGGCTGATCGGCCGCTTTGGCCGGGACACAGCGAGGATAGATATTCCGACGTTTTCCGTCGCTTTTGTCGGCACGAAATCCCAAAATGCCGCCTTGGCTAAAATCGCGCCCGCAGGTGGCGGATTTCTGACAGCCCGATCGTCGTGCCGGCGCTTTGATGCGCCGCATGACCGAACCGAGACGCAAGCGCGGCGCCGAGCGAACCAGCAACAGGGGACCGGCCGCCATCCCGCAACTGCCGTTGCGCCGCGTGACAAATCCCTATCCGCCGATGGCGATGCTCTCGGCCGATCAGATCGAGGCGATCCACCAGGCGTCGATGCACATTCTGGAGAATTTCGGCATCGAGGTGATGAGCCCGCGGGCGCTTTCGCTATTCGAGAAGGCCGGCGCCAAGGTCAATCATGCGTCGATGACTGTCCGCATCGACCGCGGCATGGTCGACGAGGCACTGAAGACGACGCGGTCCAGCTATACGCTGACGCCGCGCAACCCGGCCCACACAGTCCATCTCGGCGGCAACACGATCAATTTTACGCTCGTCGCCGGACCGCCGAACGTGCATGACATGGAACGCGGCCGGCGCGCCGGCAATTTGCGCGACTATTGCGACCTCACCCGGCTGGCGCAGCATTTCAACTGCATCCACATGCTCGGCAATCAGGTCTGCGCACCGGTGGAACTGCCGGCCAATTCACGCCACCTCGACACCTATTTCGCCAATCTGACGCTGACCGACAAGAGTTTTCACGTCTCGGCGATCGGCCGCGGCAGGGCGCTGGACGGCGTCGAAATGATGGCGATTTCGCGGGGCTTGAGCCTCGACCAAATGCGCGACGATCCCGGCGTCACCACCATCATCTCGGTCAACTCGCCGCGCCGCTTCGACGAAATGATGGCCGAAGGCCTGATGACCATGGCCGAGTTCGGCCAGTCGGTTGCGGTGACGCCGTTCACGCTGATGGGGGCGATGAGCCCGGTGACGCTTGCCGGCGCGCTGGCGCAACAGAACGCCGAGGCGCTGTTCGGCGTGGTCTTGACGCAGCTTGTCCGCCCTGGCGCCCCGGTCATGTATGGCGCCTTCACCTCCAATGTCGACATGAAGTCCGGTGCGCCGGCCTTTGGCACGCCGGAGAACACCAAGGCCAACATCGCCTCCGGGCAATTGGCGCGGCGCTATGGACTGCCCTACCGGACGACGCCGGGCTCGGCCTCCAACGCGGCCGACGCGCAAGGCGCCTATGAGACGCTGATGGCGCTGTGGGGTGCGGTGCTCGGCCACGGCAATCTCGTCTACCACGCAGCCGGCTGGCAGGAGGGCGGGCTGACCGCGTCGTTCGAAAAGTTCATCATCGATGTCGAGATGATCCAGCACATGATGGAGTTTTTGCGCCCGATCGAAGTCAACGAGGCGGAACTCGCCGTCGAGGCGCTGGGTGCGGTGCCGACCGGCGGCCATTTCTTCGGCGAGCCGCACACGCTGGAGCGCTATGCAACCGCCTTCTACCAGCCGATGCTCTCCAATTGGCAGAACTACGAGGCCTGGCAGGAGGCCGGCGGGCTAGACACCACGGCGCGGGCGACGCGGCTGTGGAAGAAGGCGCTGGAAGATCATGTCGAGCCGACGATGGATATTGCGGTGCGCGAAGCGCTGGAGGCGTATGTGGCCAGGCGCAAGGAAGCGATCGGGCAGGGCGAGCCGTGATGGTCGAAGGCTTGCGCTCGTGTACCCCCCTCTGTCCTGCCGGACATCTCCCCCTCAAGGGGGGAGATTGGCTGTCACGTTCTCCTTCGCCAATCACCACCGTTGAAAAGAGCGCGGCGGCGTTGAAACTGCCAATCTCCCCCCTTGGGGGGACCTTGAGGAGGAGATGGCCGGTAGGCCAGAGGGGGGTGACTTGGCTCCTCCCTCATCTCACCCCTCCAACTCCCTGAAATAATGAGAAAAACCCATGAAATCGCATGCTAAGGTCGTGGTCATTGGCGGAGGCGTCGTCGGCTGTTCCGTGCTGTTCCATCTCGCCCGTCACGGCTGGACCGACATTGTGCTTCTGGAGCGCGACGAGCTGACTTCCGGCTCGACCTGGCACGCGGCCGGCGGCATGCACACGATCAATGGCGATCCCAACGTCGCCAAGCTGCAGAAATACACGATCTCGCTCTACAAGGAGATCGAGGAGCTGTCCGGCCAGGCGACCGGCGTGCATCTGACCGGTGGCGTGCTTTTGGCGGCGACCGAGGCGCGGCTCGACTGGCTGCGCGGCGTTGTCGCCAAGGGCCGCTATCTCGGCATCGACCTCGAGGAGATCTCGCCTGATGAGGCGGCCGAGTTGATGCCGCTGCTCGACCCGAAACAGTTCGTCGGCGCGGTGCGCAACAAGGAGGACGGTCATCTCGACCCGTCCGGCGTCACCCACGCCTATGCCAAGGCGGCCAGAAAACTTGGCGCCGAGGTCGAGCGCTTCACCAAGGTCGAGGATATCGTGCGCCGCGCCGACGGGTTGTGGCGGATCATCACCAACAAGGGCGAGGTGGTGGCCGAGCATGTCGTCAACGCCGGCGGCCTGTGGGCGCGCGAGGTCGGCCGCATGGTGGGCCTCGAACTGCCGGTGCTGGCCATGGAGCACATGTACCTGATCACCGAGGACATGCCGGAGGTCGCCGCCTGGAACCAGAAGACCGGCACGGAGATCATCCACGCGGTCGATTTCGACGGCGAGCTCTATCTGCGCCAGGAGCGCGGCGGCATGCTGATGGGCACCTATGAGAAGGCCAACAAGCCATGGTCCGAGCTCCAGACACCGTGGAATTTCGGCCACGAGCTTCTCGAGCCCGACATCGACCGCATCGCGCCGTCATTGGAAGTCGGGTTTCGGCATTTCCCGGCCTTCCAGAACACCGGAATCAAGCAGATCATCAACGGCCCCTTCACCTTCGCGCCCGACGGCAACCCGTTGGTCGGGCCGGTGCGCGGCCTGCCTGGCTTCTGGGTCGCCTGCGGCGTCATGGCCGGCTTTTCGCAGGGCGGCGGTGTTGGCCTGGCGCTGTCGAACTGGATGATCGAGGGCGATCCCGGCGCCGACATCTGGGCGATGGACGTCTCTCGCTACGGCGACTGGGCAACGATGGCCTACACCAACGCCAAGGTGCGCGAGAATTATTCGCGGCGTTTTTCCATCCGCTTCCCCAATGAGGAACTGCCTGCCGGGCGGCCGCTCAAGACCACGCCAGTCTACGACCTTTTGTCGGCGAAGGGCGCGCAGTGGGGCGTGGCCTATGGGCTGGAAGTGTCGTTGTGGTATGCGCCCGAAGGCGTCAGGGACGAGTTCTCGTGGCGGCGCTCGAGCGATTTCGAGCATGTCGCAAAAGAGGTGAGGACGGTGCGGACAAGTGTCGGCCTGTCGGAAATCTCGTCCTTCGCCAAATACAGGGTGACGGGCGCGGGCGCGGCGGCCTGGCTCGACCGCCTGCTTGCCTGCAAGCTGCCAAAGCCCGGCCGCATGACGCTGGCGCCGATGCTGAAGCAAGACGGCAGGCTGATCGGCGACTTTTCGCTGGCCAATCTCGGCAGCGGCAATTCCAGCGGGGAGGGCTGGTTCCTCGCCGGTTCCGGCATTGCCGAGCAGTATCATATGCGCTGGTTCGAGGCGCATCTGCCGCAAGATGGCTCGGTCCATATCGAGGCGCTGGGGGCGAGACTGACGGGCCTGTCGATTGCCGGTCCGAGGGCGCGGGACGTGCTGGCAAAAGCCACGCGGGCGGATGTGTCGAATGCGGCGTTTCCGTTCATGGCGACGGCCAGGATGGATATCGGCATGGCGCCGTGCCTGGTCGGCCGCGTCAGCTACACCGGCGATCTCGGCTACGAGATCTGGGTGGCGCCGGAATATCAGCGTGCCGCGTACCAGACCCTGATGGCGGCCGGCGAACACTTCGGCATCGGCCTGTTCGGCGCGCGTGCGCTCAACGCGCTGCGGCTGGAGAAGAATTACGGCTCGTGGGCGCGCGAATACCGGCCGATCTACGGTCCGCTGGAGGCCGGGCTCGACCGTTTCGTCGCCTACGGGAAAGAAACCGATTTCATCGGCAAGCAGGCGGCACTGGCCGAGCGCCAGCAAGGCGGCAAGCTGCGGCTGCGCGCCTTTGTCGTCGATGCTGCAGACGCCGACGTCATCGGCGACGAGCCGATCTGGTTCGACGGCGCCGTGCGCGGCTGGGTCACGTCAGGCGGCTACGCACATCATTCGAAGACGTCCGTGGCGATGGGCTATGTGCCGAAGGAGATCGCCGACGAGGCCGATGGTTTCGAGATCGAGCTCCTGGGCAAGCGCTACACCGCCCGGGTGCAGCCGACGCCGCTGTTCGACGCGAATCTCGTGCGGATGCGCGGGTGAGGGCGCTGCTAGGTGGAGGCTATCCAAAATGCGCGGGGTCGGCAGGACAGAGGGGGGCGCGAAGGATCGCCCACTTCGACAAGCATGACGCCGGCCCAGCTACCGCACCGGCGCCGTTAGCGCGAAATGAGCACCCTGTGGATCCGTGCACATCACGATCCAGCCGCCGCCGGGAACCTCCATCGGTCCCATCAGGATCGTGCCGCCATTATCGGTGACACGCTTGGCCGCCGCGTCGATTGCGGGGACATTGAAATAGAACTGCCAGACCGGCACCGGAACCTGCTCGGGCTTGTTCATCATGCCGCCGACAGGTTCGCCGCCGGCGGCAAACAGCTGGTAGGTGCCCATCGGCCCCATATCCATGGCGTCGCCCTTGGTCCAGCCGAATTGCCCGGCATAGAAATCGAACGCGGCGCGCCAGTCGGTCGTGTAGAGTTCATGCCAGCCGATATTGCCGGGAGTGGTAGCCGGCAACGGCGGCTGGTCAGGGCCAATCGGCTGCAGGAAATTGAAGACCGCGCCTTGCGGATCGGCGACGACGGCAAAGCGGCCGACGCCCGGAATGTCATCGGGTTCGCGGTGAACCGTACCGCCGGCCTCCTTCAGCGATTTCGTCGAAGCATCGACATCCCCGGTATGGATGTAACCGACCCAGGCCGGCGGCATGCCCGTCTTGCGCACTTCGTCCGGCTGCGTCATCAGCCCGCCGACGCCGCGCTCGCCGACATTCATGACGATATAGCGCGGCATGCCGGGCGCGCCGTCGAAGGGCTGCGCCTTCCAGCCGACCACGTCGGTGTAGAACGCTTCGGCAGCGTCGAGATCGGTGGTCATCAGCTCGTACCAGAAGAAGGACGTCGGGGAGTTTGGCATTGTCGTGCTCCTTGGGTTTCCAGTCAGCGATCATGCGTGATCCATCTAGGACGATCTTCGCGACGGAATTCCGACAGCCAAGGCCAATATAGAAAACATGAGTATTGATATCATGTTTTTGTTGTGGCTTTTCAGCGGCTTGCCTCGAAAATTGACCAATTGATAAAAAAACAAAACGTGCTAGCCTTCCGCAAAACAACAAGGAATGGGGAAGCGGAATGGCGACTGGTCATTTCAAGCAGGGCATTGCCGGCGGCCGGCTTTCGCCTGAGCAATACGCCGATAATTTTTCCGACCTGCATCCGCCGCTCGATCATCACGAGGCGCTGGTCGAGTCCGATCGCTGCTATTTCTGCTACGATGCGCCGTGCATGAACGCGTGCCCGACCTCGATCGACATCCCGCTGTTCATCCGCCAGATCTCGACCGGCAATCCGATCGGCTCGGCCAGGACGATTTTCGACCAGAACATTTTGGGCGGCATGTGCGCCCGCGTCTGCCCGACCGAGACGCTGTGCGAAGAGGTCTGCGTGCGCGAAGTGGCGGAAGGCAAGCCGGTGCAGATCGGCCGCCTGCAGCGTTATGCCACCGATGTCGCAATGGCTGAGAACAAGCAGTTCTATGCGCGCGCCGCTCCGACCGGCAAGACGGTCGCCGTGGTCGGCGCCGGACCGGCCGGGCTTGCCGCCGCCCATCGGCTCGCCCGCCACGGTCACGACGTGACCATCCTGGAGGCCCGCCCGAAAGCCGGCGGTCTCAATGAATACGGCATCGCCGCTTACAAGAGCATCGACAATTTTGCCCAGGCTGAGGTCGACTATGTCATTTCGATCGGCGGCATCAACATCCAGAACGGCAAGGCGCTTGGCCGCGATTACCAGCTGTCGGACCTGACCAGGAATTACGATGCAGTGTTCCTCGGCATGGGACTTGGCGGCGTCAACGCGTTGTGCGCCGACGGCGAGGACGCGCAAGGCGTCACCAATGCGGTGGAGTTCATTGCCGAGCTTCGCCAGGCCAGCGATCTTGCCAGCCTGCCGGTCGGCCGGCGTGTCGTCGTCATCGGTGGCGGCATGACGGCGATCGACGCGGCGGTGCAATCAAAGCTGCTCGGCGCCGAAGAGGTGACGATCTGCTACCGGCGCGGCCAGGAGCACATGAACGCCTCGGAATTCGAGCAGGACCTGGCCGCCGCCAACGGCGTCATCATCCGCCACTGGCTGCAGCCGAAGCGGGTCATTGCCGAAGGCGGCAAGGTCTCAGGCATCGAGCTCGAATATACGGCGATGGATGGCGAGAAACTCGTCGGCACCGGCGAGCGAATGACGCTCACCGCCGACCAGGTGTTCAAGGCGATCGGCCAGAGCTTTGTCCCGGCTGCGCTCAACGGCAGCGGCGCCTTGCTGGCGCTGGAAGCCGGCCGCATCAAGGTCGACGCCGAAGGCCGCACCTCGCTGCCAAACGTCTGGGCCGGCGGCGACTGCATCTATGGCGGCGACGACCTCACCGTCTCGGCAGTCGCGCAGGGGCGCGACGCGGCCGAATCGATCCACCGGGCACTGACCTCGAACGGGAGGGCATGAGCATGGCAGATATCAGAAACAATTTCGTCGGCATCAAATCACCAAATCCGTTCTGGCTGGCCTCGGCGCCGCCGACCGACAAGGCCTACAATGTCATCCGCGCCTTTAGGGCGGGCTGGGGCGGCGTTGTCTGGAAGACGCTCGGCGAAGAGGGGCCGCCGGTGGTCAATGTCAACGGCCCGCGCTATGGCGCGATCTGGGGCGCCGATCGCCGCCTGCTCGGCTTGAACAACATCGAGCTGATCACCGACCGCGACTTGCAGACCAATCTGCGCGAGATCAAGCAGGTCAAGATGGACTGGCCCGAGCGCGCCATCGTCGTCTCGCTGATGGTGCCTTGCGAGGAGCATGCGTGGAAGGCGATCCTGCCGGTGGTCGAGGAGACCGGGGCCGACGGCATCGAGCTCAATTTCGGCTGCCCGCACGGCATGTCGGAACGCGGCATGGGCGCCGCCGTCGGCCAGGTGCCGGAATACATCGAAATGGTGGTGCGCTGGTGCAAGGCCAACACCCGCATGCCTGTCATCACCAAGCTGACGCCGAACATCACCGATATACGCAAGCCGGCGCGTGCCGCCCTTGCCGGCGGCACCGACGCGGTGTCGCTGATCAACACCATCAATTCGATCACCGGCGTCAATCTCGACAGTTTCGCACCGGAGCCGACCATCGACGGCAAGGGTTCGCATGGCGGCTATTGCGGCCCGGCGGTGAAGCCGATCGCCATGAACATGGTCGCCGAGATCGCCCGCGATCCGGAAACGCACGGCTTGCCGATCTCCGGTATCGGCGGCATCACCACCTGGCGCGACGCTGCCGAATTCATGGCGCTCGGTGCCGGCAATGTGCAGGTGTGCACGGCGGCGATGACCTATGGCTTCAAGATCGTGCAGGAGATGATCGCCGGCCTGGAAAACTGGATGGACGAGAAGGGCCATGCCTCGCTCGACGACATCGTCGGCCGCGCCACGCCCAACGTCACCGACTGGCAATATCTCAACCTCAATTACGTCGCCAAGGCGCATATCGACCAGGAGGCGTGCATCAAATGCGGCCGCTGCCACATCGCCTGCGAGGACACTTCGCACCAGGCGATCACCAGCATGGTTGACGGCAAGCGGCATTTCGAGGTGATCGAGGCCGAATGCGTCGGCTGCAACCTCTGCGTCAATGTCTGCCCTGTCGAGAACTGCATCACCATGGAGCCGCTGGCGGCCGGCGTCATCGACCAGCGCACCGGCAGACCGGTGTCGCCGGTCTACGCCAACTGGACGACGCATCCAAACAACCCGATGGCCAAGGTGGCCGCGGAGTAAGTTTGGTCGAAGCGCCAGATCGGTTTCGTCCGGTTGAATTGTCGAGGTTGGCGCTGCCCCTCATCCGCCTGCCGGCACCTTCTCCCCGTATCGTGACGGGGAGAAGGGGGATTGCCGCAACCTCGCCGCCCTTTTTGCACCGCCGACAATTGGCGAAATCATCGGTGATAGCGTCTTTCTCCCCGTCACTATACGGGGAGAAATGCCCGGCAGGGCAATGAGGGGCAGCGCAACCTTTGAAAAGGAACCGTAGGCCCGGATATTCCTATTGCGGATAAAAATTATCCACGATAAGATATATCCATGAATTGGAATTCAGAAAAATGAAGCTGGGCGAGGGCGTTGAAGCGGCCATCCACTGCGCCGCCATGCTTGCCGGCGTGGAAGGCGCGTCGACCATGCCGGGTGCTGCCATGGCGGAAGCGTTCGGCCTGTCGCCAAGCTATCTGCTCAAGCATCTCAACGCGCTCACGGCGTCGGGCATCCTGGAATCGGTGCCCGGGCCATCGGGCGGTTTCCGGCTGGCGCGGCCGGCGGAGCGCATAACGCTGCTCGACATCGTGCTCGCCGTCGAAGGACGCGAACCGGCCTTCCGTTGCGGCGAAATCCGTCAGCGCGGGCCGGCCAGGCTCGATGCCTCGGCCTATGTCAAACCCTGCGGCATCAGCGTCGCGATGCTGAAGGCCGAGCGCGCCTATCGCGCCGCTCTTGCTGAGTCCCGGCTGTCCGACATCGTTGCGGAATACGTGAGCGATGCCGATCCCCGTTCAGTCGCCGCCAACTGCGCCTTTGTCGAGCGTCATCAACGACCGCAGAAATCCAGTTCAACCAAGCAAGCGTGAAGGGAAAGAGAATGAAGCAGAGGCTGCAATTCTTCGGCGCGGCGCCGGAAATCATGAAGCGGTATCGGCGCTCAACAAGGCGGTCGACGAGTGCGGGCTCGAGGAAGGCCTGCTGCATCTGATCAAGCTGCGGGCGTCGCAGATCAATGGCTGTTCGTACTGCGTCGAGATGCACAGCCGCGAGGCGCGCCGAGATGGCGAGACCGAGCAGCGGCTCTATCTCGTCTCCGCCTGGAAGGAATCGCCGCTGTTTTCCGAGCGCGAACGTGCTGCCTTCGCCTGGACCGACGTGGTGACGAAGATCGCCGACAGCGGCGTGCCGGACGATCTCTATGCTCGCACGCTTGAACACTTCTCGGAAGAGGAATTGGTCAAGCTGTCCGTCGCGATCGGCATGATCAACACCTGGAACCGGCTCTGCGTTCCCTTCCACGCCATTCATCCGGTAGCGGCGGCCAAGGCCGCCTGAGCAGACGAAACTGGATGCGCGGCCTTAACGCCCCGCGCGTCTCTTTTTGCTTTGGGATCAAGACCATGTTGTCGAATTTTGAGAATGAGATTCTGGTTGCCGCACGCCTGCTGCTTGGCGGCGCCTTTGTCTTTGCCGGCCTGCGCAACATCCAGAATGCAGGCTTCCTGACCCAGCTGATGACGACGCGAGGCGTGCCGCAGGCGCGGCTGATGCTGTGGTTGGGGATCGTCCTGCAAATCGTTTCCGGAGCGCTGGTGATATCAGGTGTCTGGACCGCTGCCGCGGCTCTGTGCCTGGTGCTGTTCCTGATGGTGGCCACGCCGATGTTCCACAATTTCTGGGATCATCAGGGCCCCAAGCGCGCGTCGCGCATCAACGGCTTTGTCGGCAACGTGGCGCTTACTGGAGGTTTCCTGGCGCTGGCGGCGCAGCCGCTTTGAAGGTTCGGTGGCCGCCTCGCGGAGGCAGCCGCCGCAGCCTCTGGCAAACGGTCTCAATCTGTCAAACCAATTGCTGAAGCTTCAGCTCTTCGGCTTCAGCCCGTCGATGAACAATTGTTCGAGAAACCTTGCAGCATCCTCGAAGCGGCCGTCGCCGCCGCGGTCGGGGCCGAGCACGGCGCGGACCTGAACGTCGAAATCGGCATAGTGCTGCGTCGTCGCCCAGATCGAGAAGATCAGGTGCCAGGGGTCGGTGGGCGCGATCTTGCCGGCGCGCATCCAGCCCTTGATGACGGCGGCCTTCTCGTCGACCAGCGTCTTCAGCTCGCCTTCCAGCATCGGCATGATGCGCGGCGCGCCCTGCAGGATCTCGTTGGCGAACAGGCGGCTTTCCCTGGGGAAATCGCGCGCCATTTTGAGCTTGCGCCTGATATAGCTTCGCAATTCGGTCAAGGGATCGCCGATGTCGTCGAGTTCGCGCAGCGGCGCCAGCCAGGTGTCGAGAAGCCGCTGCATCAGCGTCTCGTGGATGTCCTCCTTGCGGCGGAAATAGTAGAGCAGGTTCGGCTTCGACATGCCGGCGGCTTCGGCGATCTGGTCGATGGTCGAGCCGCGAAAGCCGCTGGTCGAGAACACCTCGAGCGCCGCCTCCAGGATCAGCTCGCGCTTTTCCTGCTGGATGCGGGTACGGCGAGGGGCCGGAATTTCCATGTCGGCCGTCACCGCGGCATACCATGGCTTGGAGAGCCATCTGGACCAATTCTCTGGACCAGTTTTTCTCCGGCCTGTGGAGCGCGCCTCAGCTGCCGCATTTCCGCTAGTAATCCCTTGACCGCCGACAGGGCGGTGCTAACGTTTGTCCAATCGGTCAAAATTTGCGTAGCACGAAAACGCAGCAGAGACCAAGTGTCGGGAAGACCAAGCGTTAGCCGCACCGAAACAGGTTACAAGGGGAAGTCTTGGTCATGTCCAACCGGCTGAAAGTCACGCCGAACGATCTCAGCGCATTCTGGATGCCGTTCACGGCAAACCGGCAGTTCAAGCAGGCGCCGCGCATGATGGTGTCCGCCAAGGACATGCATTACACGACGAGCGACGGCCGCACGGTTTTAGACGGCACCGCCGGCCTGTGGTGCGTCAATGCCGGCCACTGCCGGCCGAAGATCACCGAGGCGATCCAGAGCCAGGCCGCAGAGCTCGACTATGCGCCGGCGTTCCAGATGGGTCACCCGATCGTCTTCGAACTGGCGAACCGTTTGGTCGACCTGGCGCCGGAGGGCATGGACCACGTGTTCTTCACCAATTCCGGATCGGAATCGGTCGAGACCGCGCTGAAGATGGCGATCGCCTATCACCGCGCCAGAGGCGAGGGCTCGCGCACCCGCCTGATCGGCCGCGAGCGCGGCTATCACGGCGTCAATTTCGGCGGCATCTCGGTCGGCGGCATCGTCACCAACCGCAAGATGTTCGGCACGCTGCTCGGCGGCGTCGACCACATGCCGCACACCCACCTGCCGGAGAAGAATTCGTTCACCAAGGGCGTGCCCGAGCATGGCGCGGAACTGGCCAACGAGTTGGAGCGCATCGTCACGCTGCACGACGCCTCGACCATCGCGGCCGTCATCGTCGAGCCGGTGGCGGGTTCCACCGGCGTCATCCTGCCGCCGAAGGGCTATCTCGAGAGGCTGCGCGAGATTTGCACCAAGCACGGAATCCTTTTGATCTTCGACGAGGTCATCACCGGCTTCGGCCGTCTCGGCACGCCGTTTGCCGCCGACTATTTCGGCGTCACGCCCGACATCATGACCACCGCCAAGGGCGTCTCCAACGGCGTCATCCCGATGGGCGCGGTGTTCGTCAAGAAGGAAATCCACGACGCCTTCATGACCGGCCCCGAGCATATGATCGAGTTCTTCCACGGCTACACCTATTCGGGCAATCCGATCGCCTGTGCGGCGGCGCTGGGCACGCTCGATACCTATAAGGAAGAGGGCCTGCTCACCCGCGGCCAGGAACTGGCGCCGTATTGGGAAGACGCGCTGCATTCGCTGAAGGGCGAGCCGAACGTCATCGACATCAGAAACATCGGCCTGATCGGTGCGATCGAGCTGGCGCCGATTCCCGGCAGTCCGACCAAGCGTGCCTTCTCGGCTTTTGTGAAAGCGTTCGAGCGCGGCGCGCTGATCCGCACCACCGGCGACATCATCGCGCTGTCGCCGCCGCTGATCATCACCAAGGGCCAGATCAACGAATTGATCGACCATGTGCGTGGAGTGCTGAGGGCGGTGGATTGAAGGGCGCGCGGCAGCGTTCCCTGGGGGACGCTGCGCAATCGATGAGGTTTTAGAAATGGCCGCTCCGGGCGAGAATCTGCGAATCAATTCAGACCGTTTGTGGGATTCGATAATGGAAATGGCGAAGATCGGCCCCGGCGTTGCCGGCGGCAACAATCGCCAGACGTTGACCGACGCGGACGGCGAGGGGCGGCAGCTGTTCAAGCGCTGGTGCGAGGCGGCTGGACTTGAAATGGGCCTCGACGAGATGGGCACGATGTTTGCCCGCCGCGAGGGCACCGAGCCCGATCTGCCGCCGGTCTATGTCGGCAGCCATCTCGACACCCAGCCGACCGGCGGCAAGTATGACGGCGTGCTCGGCGTTCTTGGCGGCCTTGAGATCGTACGCTCGCTCAACGAGCTCGGCATCAAGACAAAACATCCGATCGTCGTCACCAACTGGACCAACGAGGAAGGCGCGCGCTTTGCGCCGGCGATGATGGCATCCGGCGTGTTCGCCGGCGTCCTCGACCAAGCCGACGTCTACGAACATGTCGACAAGGACGGCAAAAAATTCGGCGAGGAGCTCGAACGCATCGGCTGGAAAGGCAGCGAGAAAGTCGGTGAGCGCAAGATCCACGCCTTCTTCGAGCTGCATATCGAGCAGGGCCCGATCCTCGAGGACGAGGGCATCGACATCGGCGTCGTCACCCATGGCCAGGGATTGAAATGGCTGCAGGTGACGCTGACCGGCAAGGAGGCGCATACCGGCTCGACGCCGATGCCGAAGCGCCGCAATGCTGGGCTCGGCATGGCGCGGGTGATCGAACTGGTGCACGAGATCGCCATGGACTACCAGCCCGACGCCGTCGGCGCGGTCGGCCACATGGAGGTCTATCCGAACTCGCGCAACATCATCGCCGGCCGCACCATGTTCACCATCGACATCCGCTCACCGGAAAAGGAAGTGCTCGACGCCATGGACGGGCGCATCCGCGAAGGCATCGACACGATCTGCGAAGCGCTCGACATCAAATATCAAATCGACCAGGTCGGCCATTTCGATCCGGTGACTTTCGATCCGGGCTGCGTCAAGGCAGTGCGGGATGCGGCCGAGCGCTTGGGTTATACGCATCGCAACATCGTCTCCGGCGCCGGCCACGACGCCTGCTGGATCAACCGCGTCGCGCCGACGGCAATGGTGATGTGCCCCTGCGTCGACGGGCTCAGCCACAACGAGGCCGAGGAAATCACCAAGGAATGGGCGGCGGCCGGCGCCGATGTGCTGTTCCACGCGGTGGTGGAGACAGCTGTCATCGTGGGGTGAGCTAGAAACCAAGATTCCGAACGTCGCTCACCAAGAAGCGCGAAGAGAACAAGGGAACAAAAAAATGTCCAAAGTCATCAAGAACGGCACCATCGTCACCGCCGATCGAAGCTGGAAGGCCGACGTGCTGTTCAAGCACGGCAAGATCATCGCCATCGGGCCGGACCTGCATGGCGATCACGAGTTCGACGCCACCGGCTGCTACGTGATGCCGGGCGGCATCGATCCGCACACCCATCTCGAAATGCCGTTCATGGGCACCTATTCGGCTGACGATTTCGAGAGCGGCACCCGCGCCGCGCTTGCCGGCGGCACCACCATGGTTGTCGATTTCTGTCTGCCGGCGCCGCAGCAGTCGCTGCTCGAGGCCTTGCAGATGTGGGACAACAAGACCTCGAAAGCCTCCTGCGACTATTCCTTCCACATGGCGATCACCTGGTGGGGCAAGCAGGTGTTCGACGAGATGGCCACCGTCGTCGAGAAGGGCATCACCTCGTTCAAGCACTTCATGGCCTACAAGGGCGCGCTGATGGTCGACGACGACGAGATGTATTCGTCGTTCCAGCGCTGCGCCGACCTTGGCGCGCTGCCGCTGGTCCATGCCGAGAATGGCGACGTGGTGGCGGCGCTGTCGCAGAAGCTGCTGGCCGCCGGCAATAACGGCCCCGAAGGGCACGCTTATTCGCGGCCGCCGGAAGTGGAAGGCGAGGCGACCAACCGCGCCATCATGATCGCCGACATGGCCGGCGTGCCGCTCTATGTCGTGCATGTCTCCTGCGAGCAGGCGCACGAAGCCATTCGCCGGGCGCGGCAGAAGGGCATGCGGGTGTTCGGCGAGCCGCTGATCCAGCATCTGACGCTCGACGAGAGCGAATATTTCAACAAGGACTGGGACCATGCGGCGCGCCGCGTGATGAGCCCGCCGTTCCGCAACAAACTGCACCAGGATTCGCTGTGGGCCGGCCTGCAGGCCGGATCGCTGCAAGTGGTGGCGACCGACCATTGCGCCTTCACCACCAGCCAGAAGCGCAACGGTGTCGGCGATTTCACCAAGATCCCGAACGGCACCGGCGGGCTTGAGGACCGCTTGCCGGTGCTGTGGACGACGGGCGTCAACACCGGCCGGCTCACGATGAACGAATTCGTCGCGGTGACCTCGACCAACATCGCCAAAATCCTCAACATGTATCCGAAGAAGGGCGCCATCGTCGAAGGCGCCGACGCCGACATCCTCGTCTGGGACCCGAAGCGCAAGAAGACGATCACCTCCAAGAAGCAGCAGTCGGTGATCGACTACAACGTCTTCGAAGGTTTCGAGGTGACCGGCCTGCCGCGCTTCGTCTTTTCGCGCGGCGAATTGTCGATCCAGGAGAACGAGGTCAAGGCGAAGCCCGGCCATGGCGAGTTCGTCGCTCGCGAGCCGAATGCCGCGGTCAACCGGGCGCTGTCGACCTGGAAGGAAATTTCCGCGCCGCGCAAGGTGGAACGATCAGGCATTCCGGCGACCGGGGTGTGAGCTTGCGCGGGTTTGTCGAAGTCGGCGCCGCCCCTCAGGGGCAGCGCAAACCTGAAGCGATTGCACTGAAGCCGGCCTCAGGCGACCAGCCCATCCAGTTGCGGCAGCAGCACGACGCTTTCCTGTTCGTTGGGATCGGTGCGGGCGATGACCGCCGAGGCCGGGCTGTCGCTCAGATTGGCCGGCAGATGCGGCACGCCGGCGGGAATGTAGAAGAGGTCGCCGGCCTTGGCCACGGTCTGCTGCTCGAGCCGATCGCCATACCAGGTATGGACCTCGCCGGAGAGCACATAGATCGCCGTCTCATGGCTTTCGTGCATATGCGCCTTGGCGCGGGCACCGGGCGGCATGGTGAGCAGGTGCATGCAGATGCCGGTAGAGCCGACCGTCTCGGCGGCGATGCCGGTGAAATAACTCAATCCCTGCTTGCCTTCATAAGAGCCTTCGGGGCGGATAAGATGGCAGGTGGGTTTGGACGACATCGGGCAAACTCTCGATCGAGTGGGACAAGATAAGTGGAAAGCAGCATTTTGGCAAAAGCAACGGGAGTGCGGCCGGCGCGGCGGCGGTGCGAAAAGCCAGGCTGCGGCCTATGACCGGACAGTCGCCAGCCGTCGTTTCGGCAAGCAAGCTCGGCCTGACCTTCCAGACCAGCGACGGTCCGGTGCAGGCGCTGTCGGATGTCGACCTGACCATCGGCAAGGGCGAATTCGTCTCCTTCATCGGGCCGTCCGGTTGCGGCAAGACGACCTTGCTGCGGGTCATCGCCGATCTCGAGAAACCGACATCGGGAAGCATCTCCGTCAATGGCGTGACGCCGGAGCAGGCGCGCGAAAACCGCGCCTATGGCTATGTCTTCCAGGCGGCCGCACTTTATCCGTGGCGCACGATCGAGCGCAATGTGGCGCTGCCGCTGGAGATCATGGGCCTGTCGAAGGCAGAGCAGGCGGCGCGCATCAAGCGCACGCTCGATCTCGTCAACCTGGCCGGCTTCGAGCAGAAATACCCGTGGCAGCTTTCCGGCGGCATGCAGCAGCGTGCCTCGATCGCGCGGGCGCTGGCGTTCGATGCCGATCTTCTGTTGATGGACGAGCCGTTCGGCGCGCTGGACGAGATCGTGCGCGACCACCTCAACGAACAGCTGCTGGAGCTTTGGGATCGGACCAACAAGACCATCTGCTTCGTCACCCATTCCATTCCCGAGGCGGTCTACCTGTCGACGCGGATCATAGTCATGTCGCCGCGCCCGGGCCGCGTCAGCGATGTCATCGAATCGACGCTGCCGAAAAAGCGGCCGCTCGACATTCGCGAGACGCCGGAGTTTTTGGCGATCGCGGCGCGGGTGCGTGACGGGCTCAGGGCAGGGCACAGCTATGAGGATTGAGCGGGATGGGCTCTCTCCTCTCCCCGACGGTGCCAGCGGGCCCACCCATGCCTTCGTCATCCTAGGGCGGAGCCGCCGCGAAGCGGCGTTCATCGAGAGCGCGGCCAACCATGCCTTCGTCATCCTAGGGCGGAGCAATGAGCGAAGCGACGCGGCGCAGGGCAGGGCACAGCTATGAGGATTGGGCGGGATGGGCTCCCTCCTCTCCCCGTTGGGGAGAGGAGGGGAGCTTCGCTGATGGACTCCTTTCGCGACAAGATCGTTCCGGTGACCTCGATCCTCGCAGGCGTGGTGGTCGTCTGGTATGTTTTCGCCGTCATCCTCAACGCGCCGTTCCAGCGCGATCTCGACCGCCGTGCCGGCGAGACGCCGGGGATCGTGGAGTTCATCGGCAAGACGATGGCGCAGCCGAAGCCGACACTGCCGGCGCCGCATCAGGTGGCGGTGAATTTCTTCGAGAACACGTTTCTGCGCAAGGTCACCAGCAATCGCAGCCTTGTCTACAATGCCTGGGTGACGCTGTCCTCGACGCTGCTCGGCTTCGCTTTCGGCACGGCGCTCGGCATCCTGATTGCCGTCGGCATCGTCCATGTGGCGACGCTCGACCGCAGCCTGATGCCGTGGATCATCGCCTCGCAGACCATTCCGATCCTGGCGGTGGCGCCGATGATCATCGTCGTGCTGGCGGCGATCGGCGTTACCGGCCTGATCCCGAAGGCGCTGATCTCGACCTATCTGTCGTTCTTCCCGGTGGCGGTCGGCATGGTCAAGGGGCTGCGTTCGCCCGAACTCACCCATCTCGACCTGATGCACACCTACAATGCCAGCCCCTCGCAGACCTTCTGGAAGTTGCGGGTGCCGGCATCGGTGCCGTTCCTGTTCACCTCGATGAAGGTGGCGGTGGCCGCCAGCCTGGTCGGCGCCATCGTCGGTGAACTGCCGACCGGTGCCGTCGCCGGCATCGGCGCCAAGCTGCTCGCCGGCGCCTATTACAGCCAGACCATCGATATCTGGTCGGCGCTGGTGGCGGGCTCGGTGGTGGCGGCCCTTTTGGTGATGGTGGTCGGCATAGCCGGGCGCCTCGTCGACCGCGCCATGGGCGGGAGGCCGGCATGAGCGATCTCCTGAGCCTTTCGTCGATCACCCCCCGCTCGTGGCAAGGGTATGCCTCGCTTGTCCTTCTTGCCGGCGCGCTGCTTCTTTGGCCGCTTGTCGATGCGGCGCCCGGCTACGGTGTCGGTACTGCGGCTTTGATTTTCTTGTTGCTGCTCCTGGCAATTGGGGCCGATAATTTCCCGCCGGCAATTGGGGTGGTGTTGCTCTTCCTTGGCGCGCATGGCGCAGCGTGGCTGCTGCTCGCCGGCATAACCGGCAATGAGGGCACCGCCCGCGCGTCGTTCTATCTGCTGCTTGCCGCGGCATGGCTCCTGGCCTGGCGCTGCGTGACGGTGCTGTCCGCGCTTCGCCCGGCCTCGCGCTGGGCGGCGACCGCTTTGAGGCTGATCATTCCGGCGATCTTCGGCGCCTGGATCCTGATCATCTGGGAGGCGGTGACGCGCGGCGCCGGCATTCCCTTCATCCTGCTGCCGCCGCCAAGCGCCATCGGCGTGCGCATCGCCAATTCGCTGCCGGTGCTGGCGGCCGACGTGCGGCAGACCATCTTCAAGGCGGTGATCTTCGGCTACATCGTTGGCAGCGGTGCCGGCTTCCTTGCCGCCATCGCGGCCGACCGCGTGCCGTTCCTGCGCCGCGGGCTTTTGCCGATCGGCAATATGGTGTCGGCGCTGCCGATCATCGGCGTAGCGCCGATCATGGTCATGTGGTTCGGCTTCGACTGGCAGTCGAAGGCCGCCGTCGTCATCATCATGACCTTCTTCCCGATGCTGGTGAACACGGTCGCCGGGCTTGCTGCCTCCGGCCATATGGAACGCGACCTGATGCGCACCTATGCGTCGAGCTACTGGCAGACGCTGTTCAAGCTGCGGTTGCCGGCGGCAGCGCCCTTCATCTTCAACGCGCTGAAGATCAATTCGACGCTGGCGCTGATCGGCGCCATCGTCGCGGAGTTCTTCGGCACGCCGGTGGTCGGCATGGGATTCCGGATTTCGACCGAAGTCGGACGGATGAATATCGACATGGTCTGGGCCGAAATCGCAGTTGCAGCACTTGCGGGTTCGGTCTTTTATGGCGTGGTCGCTCTTTTCGAGAGAGCAGTCACGTTTTGGCATCCCTCCGTCCGTGGTGGATAGGGCGGTGGCGGGTTTGGAATCAGGGTTGGATTGAAGGTCCTGGTCCTAAAAGGGTGAACACTTAACTCCAGAGGGTAAAAGCATGAAAAGACTTGTTGTTTCGATGCTGGCCGGCGCGATGTCGCTTGCCGCGTTCCAGGCGATGGCCGCAGACAAGGTGACGCTGCAGCTGAAATGGGTCACACAGGCCCAGTTCGCCGGCTACTACGTCGCCAAGGACAAGGGTTTTTATGAGGCCGAGGGCCTCGACGTCGAGATCAAGCCGGGCGGTCCCGATATCGCGCCCGAGCAGGTGATCGCCGGTGGCGGCGCCGACGTCATCGTCGACTGGATGGGCGGCGCGCTGGCCGCACGCGAAAAGGGCGTGCCGCTGGTCAATATCGCCCAGCCGTTCAAGAAGGCCGGCATGCAGCTGGTCTGCCCGAAGGATGGCCCGGTCAAGACCGAGGCCGACTTCAAGGGCCATACGCTCGGCGTCTGGTTCTTCGGCAACGAGTATCCGTTCTACGCCTGGATGAACAAGCTCGGCCTGAAGACCGACGGCGGCCCGGATGGCGTCACCGTGCTGAAGCAGAGTTTCGACGTGCAGCCGCTGATCCAGAAGCAGGCGGATTGCATTTCGGTCATGACCTACAACGAATACTGGCAGCTCATCGATGCCGGCTACAAGCCGGAAGAGCTGATCGTGTTCAACTACTCGGCCATGGGCAACGACCTGCTTGAGGACGGGCTCTATGCCCTGGAGGACAAGCTCAAGGATCCGGCCTTCGAGGACAAGATGGTGCGTTTCGTGCGCGCCTCGATGAAGGGCTGGAAATACGCCGTCGACAATTCCGACGAGGCGGCCGGCATCGTCATGGACAATGGCGGCCAGGACGAGAACCACCAGAAGCGCATGATGGGCGAAGTCGCCAAGCTGATCGACAATGCCGACGGCAAGCTCGACCCGGCGACCTACGCGCGCACCGCCAAGGCGTTGCTCGACCAGAAGATCATCACCAAGGAGCCGACCGGCGCGTACACGACCGCTATCACCGACAAGGCCATCAAGTAAGGGCCATCAACCGGGGCCTCTGCGGCCCGCAATTCGAAAAAAAGGGGACGGGCGACCGCCCCTTTTTTTGGCATGTAAAATAGCCGTTACCGGTGGAAACATCCGCTCGCCACAACCGTTGTTCCAGTGCATCCTGCTTCAGCGGATGTCATCGCCACAACGGAGAATTCCATGCGCATGCAATCCTTCTCGCCGATGCTTTCGGCGCTGGCCGTTTCGGCTGCCTTCCTGTGCGGTTCACCGGCCTTGGCCGACATGATGAAGATGAAGGCGACGCTCGATGGCGCTCAGCAGAATCCACCTGTCACCACGGAGGGCAAAGGCGAGGCCACTCTCGGCTTCAACACCGACACGAAACAGCTAACCTGGAACGTGATGTATTCAGGTCTCAGTGGACCGGCGACGGCCGGACATATTCACGGTCCGGCAGCAAAGGGTGAAAATGCCGACGTCGTCGTCCCGTTCAAGGGCGCTGCGAAAAGCCCGTTCAAGGGGGCCGCGATCCTGACCGACGCGCAGGCTGCCGACCTGATGGCCGGCAAATACTACATAAACATCCATACGGCGGCCCACAAGGACGGCGAGATTCGCGGGCAGATCGAGAAGGCGGCGACGATGTAGCGCAGCGGCGCCCCGGCGGAGTGCTGCATTAGCCTGTCGAAGTTTGCGGGAAAGCGCTGCGAAGGAACTCGGCCTATGCCTCTGCGCTCACGACCTGTCCCGTATCTGGGTCATCGTCCGGGTCGGCGTGATCGCCTCGGGGTCGAGCCTGATCTCGACGATCGACGGCTTGCCGCTGGCGCGGGCGCGTTCGAAGGCCGGCGCGAAGTCGGCCGTCTTCTCGACGATTTCGCCATGGCCGCCATAGGCGCGGGCGAGCGCCGCGAAGTCGGGATTCTTCAGGTCGGTGGCGACGACGCGGCCGGGATATTCGCGCTCCTGGTGCATGCGGATGGTCCCGTAGATGCCATTGTTGACGACGACGACGATGATCGGCAGATCGTACTGCACGGCGGTGGCGAATTCCTGGCCGTTCATCAGGAAGCAGCCGTCGCCGGCAAAGGCGATCACATCGCGCTCGGGGAACAGTTCCTTGGCGGCGACCGCTGCCGGCGTGCCGTAGCCCATCGAGCCGGAGGTCGGTGCTGCCTGCGTGGCAAAGCGGCGGGAACGGTGGAAGCGGTGCACCCAGGTGGCGTAGTTGCCGGCGCCGTTGGTGAGGATGGCGTCGTCGGGCAGCATTTTTTCGAGATAGTTCATGATCGGCCCCATCTGGACGGCGCCGGGGCCGCTTTCGGGCGGTGTCGACCAGTCGAGATAGGCGGCGTGCAGCTTCGGTGTTTCATCCGCCCAGACTGGTGTGGCGGCCGGCTTGCGCCCAGCAAAGGCTTCGACGAAGGCGGACGGCGAGGCGTTGATCGCCAGCGTCGGCCGGTAGACACGGCCGAGCTCGCCGGCGTCGGCATGGACATGGACCAGCAACTGGTCGGGATAGGGGCTCTTGAGCAGCGTGTAGTCGGAGGACGGCATCTCGCCCATGCGGCCGCCGATCAGCAGCACGATGTCGGCCTGGTTGATGGCGGTCGCCAGCTTCGGGTTGATGCCGATGCCGACATCGCCGGCATAGTTCGGGTGGAGATGATCGAACAGCATCTGGCGGCGGAAGGAACAGCCGACCGGCAGGGACCAGGCTTCGGCGATCGTCCGCATCCGCGCGACGGCCTCCGCATCCCAGCGCGTGCCGCCGAGGATGACGAAGGGGCGCTTTGCCTTGTTGAGAAGCTTTTCCAGAGCATCGAGCTCGGCCTCGCCCGGCCGCGTTTCGACAGGCGTGTGGGGCAGGGCGGCCGGCGCTTCGGCCAGGCTGGTCAGCATGTCTTCCGGCAGCGAGATGACGACCGGGCCGGGACGGCCGGATGTCGCCACCGCGAAGGCGCGGGTGACGAATTCGGGAATGCGCGCGGCGTCGTCGATCTCGACGACCCATTTGGCGATGTCGCCGAAGAACCTGACGTAGTCGACCTCTTGAAAAGCCTCGCGCTGCTTGGCGTGGCTGGCGACCTGGCCGATGAACAGGATGACGGGCACCGAATCCTGCATGGCGATGTGGATGCCGGCCGAGGCGTTGGTGGCGCCGGGGCCGCGGGTGACGAAGCAGATGCCTGGCTTGCCGGTCAGGCGGCCATGGCAGTCGGCCATCATCGCAGCACCGCCCTCCTGGCGGCAGACGATGGTGCGGATCGGCGAGTCGTGCAGCGCGTCGAGCACCGCAAGGTAGGATTCGCCGGGCACGCAATAGATACGGTCCGTTCCGTTGGCTTCGAGCGCATCGACAATCAGTTGTCCGCCGGTCTTCATTTTCCTGACCTCTCCAGTTCGGCAAGGATTTCTTCGGTGTGTTCACCGAGACGCGGCGAGGGCCGTTCATAGAACAGCGGCGTGCCCGACATGACCATCGGCGCGCGCACCGAGGGCAACAGATTGCCATGGCCGTCGTCGAGGTCGAGCCGCATGCCGCGCGCGATGGTCTGCGGGTCGGCGAACATCTCGCCGATCGTGTTGATCGGGCTGGCAGGCACGCCTGCCGCCTCCAGCCTGGCCAGCAGCGGATCGCGATCGAAGGTTTTCAGCGCCTCGATTATATGCCCGCGCAGCTTGGCCCGGCTGGCGACGCGGGCGGGATTGGTGGCGAAATCGGGGTTCGATGGCAGCTCGTCCAACCCGACGGCCGCGCAGAACTTGGCGAACTGGCCGTCATTGCCGATGGCAAGGATGATGTGGCCGTCCTTGACCGGCACCACTTCGTAGGGCGCGATGTTCATATGCGCGTTGCCCATCTGCACCGGCGATTTTCCCGAAACCAGATAGTTGAGGTTCTGGTTGCCGAGCGCCGAGATCTGGCTGTCGTAGAGCGCCATGTCGATATGCTGGCCCTCGCCGGTCTTCTCGGCATGGCGAAGTGCGGCCTGGATGGCGATCACCGAATAGAGGCCGGTGAAAATGTCCGAAATGGCGACACCGGCCTTTTGCGGCTCGCGGCCAGCCTCGCCGGTGATCGACATCATGCCGGCCATGCCCTGGATGATGAAGTCATAGCCGGCGCGTGGCGCATAGGGCCCGTCCTGGCCGAAGCCGGTGATCGAGCAATAGATCAACCGCGGGTTGATTTTGCGCAAGCTGTCATGGTCGAGGCCGTATTTCTTCAGCCCGCCGAGCTTGAAGTTTTCGATCAGCACGTCCGATGTCGCAGCCAGCCGGCGCACTGTCTCGGCGCCTTCGGGCGTCGAGAAATCGATGGCTATGGAGCGCTTGCCGCGATTGCAGGAATGGTAGTAGGCGGCCGAGAGGTTTTCGCCGTCATGGCTCATGACGAAGGGCGGACCCCATTTGCGGGTATCGTCGCCGCCATCAGGGCTCTCGACCTTGATCACGTCGGCGCCGAGATCGGCAAGCAGCTGCCCGGCCCACGGCCCGGCCAGGATGCGGGCGAGTTCGACTACGCGGATGCCTTTCAGCGGAGGCTCGGTCATGGATCACCGTGATTGATCGGAAACGCAGGCTCTGGTTTTCTTTTTATGCATGTCGTTATCCAAAACCGCTGCGCACTTTTGGGCAACATGCACTATCAATCCCGCGTGCCGAAGTCACGGCTCTTGCAATGGGCCAACCGGACCTCTCGATCAGGCTTGTTTCAGCACGCTGTCGGCCCATGCGGCGAAATCGTCCATGATGATATTTCGATTCACCTCGTTCAGGCTTTCGTGGCGGGTCTCGGCGTAAACCTTTGAAACGAGATTCGAAAAGCCCATCCTGTGCAGGCGCCCAGCGAGATGGCTGACCGCCTTGCCACGATCGGTAGCAGGATCCTTTTCGCCGCCGACCAGGCAGATCGGCAGGGTCTTGCGGATGCCGGAAAAATTAGCGTCGTCGGCGCCGTCGAAGACAAAGCCGAACAGGTCGCGCCACATCGACACCGACGCATCCCAGCCGCACAGCGGATCGGCGATGTATTTGTCGACTTCCGCCGCGTCGCGCGACAGCCAGTCGAACGGAGTGCGGTGACCGGGGACGGCCTTGCCCCAGGCCTGGAAGGTCAGTCTCGGCAGCATGCGCGACGGCATGTCGGAGCCGAGCCGGAATTTTTCCCAGGCCAGGATGACTTGCGCTGCACGGCTGGCGAGCCCGGCGGAAAAATTGGCGTTCCAGATGGCGGCGGCGTGCAGCCGGTTGGAATGGTGAAGCATGAAATTCACCGCGACGAGGCCGCCCATGGAATGGCCGAAGACGATGACCGGCAGGCCGGGATGGTCGCCGGCGATCAGATCATGCACGGCGGCGACATCGGCGATGACCTTGGCGCCGCCATCCACATTAGCGAATCTGCCGAGCGGAGCGTCTGGCGCCTTGGTTGCGCCATGGCCGCGATGGTCATGGGCATAGACGTGGAAGCCGCACTCGCCCAGAAAGGTAGCGAAGCGGACATAGCGCGCGGCATGTTCGGCCAGTCCGTGATTGATCTGGACGACCGCACGCGGGCGGCCCTCGGCGCGTTTCACGTAAAGGTTGAGCTCGGCGCCGGTCGGCGATCGCAGCACGCGCTGCTGGCTGAATGACATTGTCGCTTCGTCTCCAACGCGTCTTTAGCGCCTGCGAACGTTTGTGTGCGCCGACGCCGGTTTTGCGTCAATCCGTTCGCGGTGTTTTGCAGCGCTGTTCTTGCGTCGCAACGCGGGTATCGCAATTCTGACATGGAGAATTTGCTACCCAGAGAGGGCGGCAGTCTGTTGCCCAGCATTATTCAACCGGAGAGTACCTATGCGTACGCTGACAGGTCTTGTTTTCGGATTGGCGCTTGTCGCCGCGCCGCTGACGGGTGCTGCGCGGGCCGAGGTCAAGATGAGCGGCTCTTTCGTCGCCGACGCCACCTGTCCAGCCACCCAGGCCATCAGGAGCGGCAGGAACCCCGGCAATATCGCGACCGATGCGGGACAGAGCTACGAGCTTCTGGCTGGCAACAAGGATGCTCCCAGCCACTATCTGATCCGCGTCCCCGGTGCCGATCCGGAGCGTCGGTGGGTGAAGGTCGATTGCGGCCATGTTTCGGGTGGCAGCGCGTCTACGGAACCGGCAGCACCTGTGCCGGCCGATCGGAAGAAGCCTGCTGCGCCGGCGTCGCGAAAGCCCGAATATGTCCTCGCGCTGAGCTGGCAGCCGGCGTTTTGCGAGACCAAGCCCGGCAAGACCGAATGCAAGGCGCAGACCGCGGCCGGTTTTGACGCGACGCATTTCACCTTGCATGGGCTGTGGCCGCAGCCGAACGGAAATTTCTATTGCCAGGTGGCAGCGGCCGACAAGGCGAACGACAATCCGGCGCGCTGGCAGGACCTGCCGCCGGTCGAGCTCGAGCCGAACACGCGGTCGGAGCTCGATCGGGTGATGCCAGGCACCGCATCCGCTCTCGACAGGCATGAATGGATCAAGCATGGCACCTGTTACGGCAAGAGCCAGCAGGCGTATTTTTCCGATGCGCTGAACTTGACGCGCGCGGCGAATGCTTCACCGGTGCGTGATCTTTTCACGCAAAACATTGGCCGGGATCTGACCTCTGGCCAGATCCGCGCCGCCTTCGACAGTGCCTTTGGTCCCGGCGCCGGCGATCGGGTTCGCGTCTCCTGCGTGAACGATCCTTCGAGCGGCAGGCGGCTGATCGGCGAACTGACGCTCGGCCTGACCGGCCCAATCGGTCCGAACTCTTCGCTCAGTGAGCTGCTGCTGGCCTCAGTGCCGACGAACAATGCCGGCTGTCCGAAAGGCATCATCGATCCGATCGAGTTCCAGTGACACTGGATGCCTATGCGCCGATGCCGATCGCGCCCGTCTCGGCCGGAAGACAAACCCGAAATGCCAAAACAGTTTGCCGTTCGGCGCGGCATCGCCTACATAGCGCGCAACTTCCATTCAATCCGACATTCCAGTCGACTTTTCAGGGAAAGCGCGCGTGGCACGCCAGTTCATCTATCACATGGCCGGCCTCAACAAGGCCTATGGCACCAAGAAGGTGCTCGAGAATATCCACCTCTCCTTCTACCCGGACGCCAAGATCGGCATCCTCGGGCCGAACGGCGCCGGCAAGTCGACCATCCTCAAGATCATGGCCGGCATCGACAAGGAGTGGAGCGGCGAGGCGTGGCTGGCCGAAGGCGCCACCGTCGGTTACCTGGCGCAGGAGCCGGCGCTCGATGCGAGCAAGACCGTGTTCGAGAACGTCATGGAAGGCGTCGCCGCCAAGACCGCGATCATCGAACGCTACAACGAATTGATGATGAACTATTCCGACGAGACGGCCGACGAGTCGGCCAAGCTCCAAGACGAGATGGACCGGCTCAACCTGTGGGATCTCGAACAGCAGGTCGAGATGGCGATGGAAGCGCTGGGCTGCCCGCCCAAGGAAGCCGACGTCACCAAGCTGTCGGGCGGCGAGCGCCGCCGCGTGGCACTGTGCCAACTGCTGCTGCGTCAGCCCGACCTTCTGCTGCTCGACGAGCCGACCAACCATCTCGACGCCGAGACGACGGCGTGGCTTGAAAAGCATCTGCGCGCCTATCCGGGCGCGGTGATGATCATCACCCACGATCGCTACTTCCTCGACAATGTCACCGGCTGGATCCTCGAGCTCGACCGCGGCCGCGGCATTCCCTATGAGGGCAACTACACCAAATATCTCGAAGCCAAGGCCAAGCGGCTCAAGCAGGAGGGCCGCGAGGACGATGCGCGCCAGCGGGCGATCGGCCGCGAGCGCGAGTGGATCCAGTCCAGCCCGAAGGCACGGCAGACCAAGTCGAAAGCGCGCATCCAGGCGTTCCAGGATCTGCTGGATGCGGCCGACAAGCGGCGTCCGAGCGACACCCAGATCGTCATTCCGCATGGCGAGCGGCTCGGCAATGTGGTGATCGAGGTCGAGGACCTGTCGAAGGGCTTTGGCGACACGCTGCTGATCGACGACCTCGAATTCAAGTTGCCGCCCGGCGGCATCGTCGGCGTCATCGGCCCGAACGGCGCCGGCAAGACGACGCTGTTCCGCATGATCACCGGCCAGGAAAAGCCGGATGCCGGCACGATCCGCGTCGGCGAGACGGTCAAGCTCGGTTACGTCGACCAGAGCCGCGATGCGCTCGACCCGACCAAGACCGTCTGGGAAGAAATCTCGGGCGGCGCCGAAGTGGTCAAGCTCGGCAAGTTCGAGGCCAACACCCGAGCCTATTGCGCCTCGTTCAATTTCCGCGGCGGCGATCAGCAGCAGAAGGTCGGCAATCTGTCCGGCGGCCAGCGCAACCGCGTCCATCTGGCCAAGATGCTGAAGACCGGCGGCAATGTGCTGCTGCTCGACGAACCGACCAACGATCTCGATACCGAAACGCTGGCGGCGCTCGAAGACGCGCTGGAAAACTTCGCCGGCTGCGCCGTCATCATCTCGCACGACCGCATGTTCCTCGACCGGCTGGCGACGCACATCCTTGCCTTCGAAGGCGACAGCCATGTCGAGTGGTTCGAGGGCAATTTCGAGGATTACGAGCAGGACAAGATCCGCCGGCTCGGTCCCGATGCCGTCAACCCGCACCGCATGACGTACAAGAGGTTGACGCGATAGGGGTTTTTAGGGCGGCGAATTCTCAAATGATCTGAGGAGCTGAAATGGCAGACTGGTCCGCCGCCCAATATCTCAAATTCGAGGACGAGCGCACGCGTCCGGCGCGCGATCTCGTCGCGCAGGTGCCGGTGGCGGCGCCACGCCGGGTGGTCGATATCGGCTGCGGGCCGGGCAACTCGACCGAATTGCTGGTTGAGCGCTGGCCGGGCGCGCAGGTCAGCGGTTTGGACACCTCGGCTGACATGATCGAGAAGGCGAGGGCACGTCTGCCGGAAGTGGCCTTCGAACTGGCGGATGCGGCGGCGTGGCAGCCCGAAGAGCCGGTCGACGTGATCTTCGCCAATGCGGTGTTCCAGTGGCTGCCCGAGCATCCGGCGATCTTCCAGCGGCTGATGGGATTTTTGGCGCCCGGCGGCGCGCTTGCCGTGCAGATGCCCGACAATATGGGTGAGCCGTCGCACCGGCTGATGCGCGAGACGGCGGCCGAAATGCCGTTTGCCGAAAAGCTCGAGTGTGCTGCGCGCGGGCCGCTGCCGCTAGTGTCGTTCTACTACGATCTTTTGTCGCCGTTCTCCGACCGGCTCGACATCTGGCACACCGCCTACAATCATCCGCTGGCCGATGCCGGGGCAATCGTCGAGTGGCTGAAGTCGACGGGGCTGAAGCCGTTCCTCGATCCGCTCGACGAGAACGAGCGACGGTTTTTTCTCACGCGCTACACCGCTGGGATAACCGAAGCCTATCCGAAGACGGCGAACGGCAAGGTGCTGCTGCGTTTCCCGCGCCTTTTCATCGTCGCGCGGCGCGCTGCCTAGAAACGATTGGCGACACCGAGACGCACTGCCTGGCTGCGCTTGATTCGCCACAACGCGTATTTCAGCCACGCAAGGTTGTGGTCTTGTGCCTCAGGCCCTTGATTTAAGCCGGCTTAAACTAGCTTGATGCGAATAATGTTGCGCCGAACTCTCGCGGCGCCCACATCAAGCCGTAGCGCCTGCGCATGGGGACGAACTGAAAATGCATCGCGTCATCATCAGCGGCATCGGCGTTGAAATCCCCGAGCCTTCGATCACCAATGAGGAATTGGTCGACAGCTTCAATGCCTGGGTCGAGATGGAGAATGTCCGCCGCCAGGTTTCGGGCGAGACGCTGCTGCAGAAGTCGGACAGCGCCTTCATCGTCCATGCTTCGGGCGTGCAGACGCGCCATGTGATCGAGCGGGAAGGCATTCTCGACCCGACCCGCATGGCGCCGCGCATTCCGCCGCGGCCGGACGACGCACTGTCGCTGGAAGCCGAGTTCGGCATCGCATCGGCCAGGAAAGCGCTCGACCATGCCGGCCTGGAGCCACCTGATATCGACCTGGTGATCTGCTCGGCCTCGCATCACCAGCGGCCCTATCCGGCGATCGCCATCGAGATGCAGCAGGCGATGGGCACGAGGGGCGCCGGCTTCGACATGGGCCTTGGCTGTTCGTCGGCGGCGGCGGCGTTGCATATCGCGGTCAATCTGGTGCGGGCGGGCGCACACAGGCGCGTGCTGGTGACGACGCCCGAAATCATCACCGGCCATCTCAACTTCCGCGACCGGCAGACGCATTTCATCTTCGGCGATGCTTCGGTCTCGATGGTCGTCGAGGGGCTTGCCCAGGGCGACAAGCGGCCGGGACGTTTCGAGGTGCTCGACACCCGGACCTGGACGCAGATGTCCAACAACATCCGCACCAATCTCGGCTATTACACGCGCACCGCCCAGGACGATCCGTATATGATCAACCTGGAAGGCAACCTGATCAATCAGGTCGGCAACAAGGTGTTCAAGGAAGTCACCGTCGCCGGGCACAAATTCATCGTCGAGTTCCTGGCCGAGCATGGGCTGACGCCGCAAGCGATCCGGCGCTTCTGGCTGCATCAGGCCAATGCACGTATGAACGCCATGATCCTGAAGCTGTCGTTCGGCCACGAGGTCGACCATGACCGCGCGCCGATGGTGCTGGAGCGCCTCGGCAACACCGCCGGCGCCGGTGCCGTCGTCGCCTTGTCGGAAAACCACGCCGACATGAACGCCGGCGACTATGGCCTGCTCTGCGCCTTCGGCGCCGGCTATTCGATCGGCGGGGCGCTGTTGCGCATGCTCTGATTGGCGCGAACGGCACCGGCATTGGAAGGCGCCGGTGTAATCGCATCAGCCTGCTTGACTGGAGCATCAGTGCTTTAGGCTGGACCTGATGAACTCACTGCGGCTAATTGCTTGGCATCACGCACGGAGCGAAGCCTATGCTGGACCTCTTCCCCGAGACGGTAAACCCGGTCGAAATCATCCCGGCGCGGAAACTTGTCGCGCGGGTGGCCGCGCTTTACGTCGCGCCATCGGATCATTTCGAGACACGCGCGGTGGATGAATTGCGGCTTGGCTTCGACGGCATCGACGGCGATTTCCACGCCGGCGCGACGCGGCGCTCCGGCGGGCGCGAGCCCTGGTATCCACGCGGCACCGAGATGCGCAACGAGCGGCAGCTGTCGATCGTGGCCGCGGACGAACTGGCGATCGTGGCAGGGCGGATGGCCATCGCCGAGATCAAGCCGGAGTGGATCGGCGCCAATCTGTTGATCGAAGGCCTGCCGCATCTCTCGATGCTGCCGTCCGGCACGCTGCTGTTCTTCAAAGGCGGCGTCACCGTCAAGGTCGATGCGCAGAACGGACCTTGCCGCATCGCCGGGCGATCGGTTGCGGAAAATGCCGGAATGGCCGACCGTGAAGCCGGCGCGCTGTTGTTCCCGAAAGCGGCAAAACGGTTGCGCGGCCTTGTCGCCTGGGTGGAAAAACCAGGACGCATCACGGCCGGCGAGGAGATTTCGGTGCGTGTGCCCGAGCAGTGGATTTACCGGGCCTGAGGCCAGGGATGGTCAGGAATAGTGCACCGGGCTGCACTAGGTCGGATCTCGGTGCTTTTGCCAATAGATCGCCATGAGGCGCCTGGTAATCGCACCGACCTTGCGGTCCGCGACCGGAACACCGTCGATCACCGTTACCGGCATGATGCCGCCGGCGGTCGAGGTGATGAAGACCTCATCGGACTGACGCAGCGCAGCGACGCTGACATCGGCCGCGGCAACGGCAAGCCCTGCCTCCGTGCAGAGATCGAAGACGGTGCGGCGGGTGATGCCTGGCAGCACGCCGACAGCCGGCGTCGATAGTTTGCCGTCGTCCACGCAAAAGACGTTGAAGCCGGGGCCTTCCGCGACATTGCCGTTGAAATCGAGGAGCAGTGCGGTCTCGGCGCCGCGGTCATAGGCGTTGTAGAGGCCTCGCACCAGGTCGAGCCAGTGGTAGTTCTTGATTGTCGGGTCGATCGAGGCTGGTGGGATGCGCACCTTGTCGCTGATCGCCACATGCAGGCCGCGCTGCAATTGCTCGGCATTGGCGACCGAGCCGAAGGGAACGGCGAACGCCATGAAGCGGTTGATCGCGTCGCGCGGGTCGCGGCTGAAGGTCGGCGAGGCGCCGCGCGTGCACAGCATCTCGACATAAGCGTCGCGATGACCCGACAGCGCCACGCAATTGTGGAGGATTTCGGCGACTCCATCGCGGTCGAACGGGATCGTCATGCGCAGCTTTTCCAGCCCGCCGAAGAAGCGATCGAGATGCAGGTCGAGGCGGAAGAAACGACCGTCCCAGACATGCACCGTGTCGTAGGTGGCGTCGGAATGCAGGAAGCCCCAATCCAGCACCGAGATCTTGGCTTGCGACATCGGCAGATACTGCCCGTCCAGGAAGGCAACACCATCGGGGTAGGAGTGCGGGTCTATATGATGGGCGGAGAGCGAGGGCAGTGGTTTGGCGTGCGGATCGATCAAGTTGCTCATCACGTCCTCCGTCAGGTCGTCTTCGTCGAACGCGATAGAGCGCTGCGGCGGTTGGCACAAGACACAGGCCGGGGTTGCGGATGAGCCATCGGGGGATCTGGTTATTCCTCGTCCTCATCCTGGAGCAGACGGGTGGCGCGCCAACGGGTCAGCACCCTGTTGGTCTGTTCCATGACGAAGAAACGCGCCGAGTCGCGATCGTAGCCTTCGGCCAGCAGTTTCTCGTAGTCGGTGTGCACATGACGGATATGGGCTATTGTCGCCAGCCATACGGCAATGCTCGGCGGCAAGCTCTTCATATGCACCGCGCCGGCGTCGGCGCGGATCTTCTCCATGTCGGCATAGGGCGCCAGCGGCAAAAGCGCTGTCAGCGCCTTAGCGATGGCGCGGCGGCGACCGGTCGGCGCGTTCATCGCCCGACCTGTCCGGGCCCGACCTGTCCGCGCTCGTCCCGTCCGGCAATTGTCGCGTCGGCAAAGGCATCGGTCGAAGCGAAATAAGGCTTGATGTCGATCACCGGCGTGCCGTCGAGCAGGTCGATGGCATCGAGATCGATACGGCCCGTTTCGATGTCGAGGGCGACGAGCCTGGCGATATGCAACCCGACCGGGTTCGGCCGGGCCGGGGAGCGCAGCGAAAAAACGCCCTTCGGTTCAGCCGCATGGCGGGGTTTCTGAACAATCAGGGTCCGCGGTGCGTGGTGCAGCCAGGACAGGATGATGACGTGGCTGGCGCGTTCAAGCCCGAGCAGGCCCTCGCGATAGGGCAGGTCGACGGTGAGAACTGCCGGCTTGCCCGTTTCCCGCGCGGCTTTCATGTTCTTGGGGCAAGTTTCCCGCGAGGTCCAGGGCGAGGCGATGCGACCGATGAAGACGACATGGCCATCCGGCGGCATATCGGCGGGATCAGTTTCCAGAAGCTTTTCGCCGCTGCGCGTTTCGAACATGGTTTTTGCCCCGATCCTGCTTCCGGCTGTGCGCGATCCGCCACGCATGCGCCATTTTCTTGTCCGGGAGCGACATAGCGCTTGCAAGCCTGTCAAAATCGACATAAACATATGTTTATATCTTTTCAAAGAGAATGCTCGCATGCATGTCGCGCTCGACACCATGGTAGATACATTGAAGGCGGCGGCCGAATCCAGCCGATTGCGCATCCTGGCGTTGCTGTCGCGCGGCGACCTCACCGTTTCCGATCTCACCGAAATCCTCGGCCAGTCGCAGCCGCGCGTCTCGCGCCACCTGAAGCTTTTACTGGAGGCGGGGCTGATCGGCCGCTATCAGGAGGGCTCCTGGGCCTTCTTCCGGCTGTCGGATTCGGATGCGGCGCGGGACTTCGTGCTCAGGCTGGTCTCCGGTATCCGGGGTGCCGATCCGCAGGTCGAGCGTGACCTCGAGCGGTTGGCGGCGGTCAAGCGCAAGCGGCAGGATCGCGCCGCCGAATATTTCTCCGCAAATGCCGCAAGCTGGGATCACATCCGCTCGCTGCATGTGCCGGACCGCGCCGTGGAGGCAGCGCTGGTCAAGCTCGTCGGCAAGCGGCCGTTCCAGTCGATGCTCGACCTTGGCACTGGGACCGGGCGGCTGCTCGAGATCTTTTCGCCGCTCTACCGGCGCGGCATCGGCATCGACATGTCGCGCGAGATGCTGACGGTGGCGCGCGCCAATCTCGACAAGGCCGGCATTTCGAATGCGCAGGTGCGCCAGGGCGACATTTTTGCGCCGCCGGTCGAGCGCGACGCCTTCGATCTCGTCACCATCCACCAGGTGCTGCACTATCTCGACGATCCCGCCCGCGCCATCCGCGAGGCAGCAAGGCTGCTGCGTCCGGCAGGCCGGCTGGTGATCGTGGATTTCGCTCCGCATTCGCTGGAATTCCTGCGCGACGCCCACGCGCATGTGCGGCTCGGCTTTGCCGACCGGCAGATCACCGAGTGGTTTTCCGAGGCCGGGCTCGACCTCGAAGAGAGCCAGGAATTCGAGCCGCGCGCCGGCAATGAACCCCGGCTCACCGTAAAACTGTGGCTCGGCCGTGACCAGCGCATGCTGATCGCCGATCCTTCCAACCATGCACAACCGGCCAATGCCTTTCCGATAGGGGAAACCGCCTGATGAACCAGTTCCGCTTTTCCCGCCGCCCCGACATTGGCGACAAGATTAGGGTTTCGTTCGAGTTCTTCCCGCCGAAGAGCGACGAGATGGAAGCAAGGCTGTGGGACACAGTTACCCGGCTGCAGCCGCTCAAGCCGAAATTCGTCTCCGTCACCTATGGCGCCGGCGGCTCGACCCGCGAGCGCACGGCGCGCACGGTCAAGCGCATCCTCAACGAAACGACGCTGACGCCGGCGGCGCACATGACGTGCGTCGATGCGGCGCGTCACGAGGTCGATGAAGTCATCCAGGAATTCGCCGACATGGGTGTCACCCGCTTCGTCGCCCTGCGCGGCGATCCGGCCGAGGGCGTCGGCGCCGCCTATCGTCCGCATCCGGACGGCTATGCCAATGGCGCCGAACTGGTGGGGGCGCTGAAAGGTGTCGGCGATTTCGACATCTCGGTCTCGGCCTATCCGGAAAAGCATCCGGAGAGCCCGGATTTCGCCACTGACATCGATATGCTGAAGCGCAAGGTCGACAATGGCGCGACGCGAGCGATCACCCAGTTCTTCTTCGACAACGACCTCTACGAGCGCTATGTCGAGCGGGCGCGGCGGGCCGGCATCTACATACCGATCGTGCCGGGCATATTGCCAGTCCACAATTTTACCCAGGTCGCCAATTTCTCGGCGCGCTGCGGCGCGCTGGTGCCGGCGTGGATGGCCGAGCGCTTCGAGGGGCTGCAGACGGACCCGCAGACACATGCGCTGGTGGCGGCCGCGGTGGCGGCCGAGCAGGTGCTGGACCTTGTCGAGCGCGGCGTCGGCGATTTTCATTTCTACACCATGAACCGCGCCGATCTGGTCTTCGCCATCTGCCACATGATCGGCATCCGCTCGCACGAGGCTGAAGCCGCAGGGTCCGCCGCGGCGTAACTCCCCGTCAAATCCGGGATGCAAAAAGGCCGGGCAAAAAACCCGGCCTTTTCAATGACTTGGACTATTTTGTGCTGCTTCCGTTGCTTGGCGGGTCTACGGAAGAAAGCCCATAATCAGCGCCCCGATGAATGCAAATGCAGCACAAATCATCAATGCGTTGATTGGCCTGGTAAGCCCCATGTCATAGCCTCCTCTTAAAGAGCTATGGCCAGAGTCTAGGGGCATTTCTGCCACAGGCAAGCGGAAACTATGCTGCAATGCGACGACAATGTGGAATTTGCGACAGGCCATTTGCCGTTAGGCATTGAAACTCTTCGGCAAAATCCCGCTTCGGCCCTGTGTACAAAATGTGACGGAGCTGGGGCAAGAATGGGTATGGCAGCGCTACCGCCGCTGAAAGTCGGAATCGATTTTCGCGTCGGTACGAAGATTCGACAAGTTGAGTTGGAGCGTCGTTTGGGCGTCCGATTGGACCCTCAATCGTGTCAGGCCTGGGAAGCGACCCGCTTCAGCTTGTTGGTCATGCATGTCGTTATCGCAAACCGCTACGCACCCTCGGTTCAAGCCCGAGGGCGTGCTTTTGGGCGACATGCATCAGCGTCGGCCGAACAGGCGGCCGTCGATGGTGACGAGGCCGATCGCGATCAGCGCCATGCCGCCGAGCTCGAACAATTCGAGCCGTTCGCCCAGGAACAGAAAGCCGAGCAGGATCGCGCTGGCCGGCACGATGAGCGTGACCAGCGAGGCGTTGGTGGCGCCGGCCGAGGCGACGAGGTTGAAATAGAGGATGTAGGCGAAGGCGGTGGACAGCAGGGCCAGCGCCAACACCGCCGCCCAGACCGGCGGCGAGGCCGAAAACAGGTTGGCAGTGCCGTGGCCAAGCAGCACGATCGGGATCATGATGATGGTCGAAGCGGTCAATTGTCCAGTGGCGATGACCGGTGACGGCACACCCTTGAAGCGGCGGGCGATCATCAGGGCCACCGCATAGGACAGCGAGGCGCCGACCAGCGCAAATTTCGCCCAGACCGGACCGCCCAGCCCGGCAAGCAGGCCGGGACCGATCATCACCGCAGTGCCGACGATGCCGAGCGCGATCCCGGCAAGCTTGTTCCAGGAGAGCTTTTCGTCTGATGTCAGCGCGTTGGCGAGGATCAACGTCCAGAACGGCGTCGTCGAATTGAGCACCGAGGCGACACCGGCGCCAAGCTCGGTCTGGCCGGCGAAGATCAGCGAGAACGGTATGACGTTGTTGACGAGCGCCAGCAGAAAGAACAGGCCGGCATGCGGCAAGGCGATGCGGAAGGACGGACCGCGCAGGCCGAGATAGAGATGCAGCGCCAGCGCCGCGATGGCGACGCGAAACAGCACCAGCACCAGCGGCGGAATCTCGGCAACCGCAATGCGGGCAAAGAAGAACGAGCCACCCCAGATCGCACCGAGCAGCAGAAGCTGCGCCCAGTCTTTCAAGACCATGGGGCCGCGCATTGCCGTCGTGGTTGTGATCGCCATGGAGAATCCTCCCGGATGGTTCTGAATGCCAAGTCAATCAGGCGTCTGTTCAGGCCATATTCTGTTCGATGGCAAGGGCCACCCGAAACCAGATCAGTGGACTAGCATTGCATCATCTGCCGTAGCGCCGCAGCGTCAGGGGTGCGAGACACAGAATTGTTTTCATTCCCGCATAGGTTGGATTAATTGTGCGCAGTCTAAGCCAAGGGATTCGTCCATGCAGCAATTCGAAAATGCGCGCGAAGCGGCGCTGGCGCTTCGCCCGGACGATCCGATCTATTGCTTCCGCCCGCAGGTGCTGAAGGCGGACGCCAGGCAGTTCATGGGCATGTTTCCCGGCAAGACCGCCTATGCGGTCAAGACCAACGGCGAGCAGATCGTGCTGAAGGCGCTGGTCGAGGCCGGCGTCGGCGCTTTCGACGTGGCCTCGCCCGGCGAATTCGCCGCCGTGCGCGCGGTCTCGCCGGACGCCGAGATGCTCTACATGCATCCGGTCAAGGCACAGTCGGACATCAAGCTGGCGCTGGAGAAATATGGCATCCGGGTCATCTCGCTCGACCACGAGGACGAGATCACCAAGCTGACCCGCGTGGTGCGGGCGCTCGACATCGATCCGGGTGCGATCACCGTGTTCGTGCGCATCCAGACGAAAGGATCGGCCGCCTACGAACTGTCGAAGAAGTTCGGCGCCGGACCGGCCAATGCGGTCGAACTGGCCGAACGGCTGAACAGGACGGGCTACAAGGTCGGCTTGTGCTTTCATGTCGGCAGCCAGATCGAGGATCCCGACACCTATGAGCGCGCGCTGGCCTCGGCCGACTGGGTGCGCAACCGCGTCAGCTTCGACATCGCCGGCCTCGACGTCGGTGGCGGTTTTCCCGCCGAATACGGCCATGATCCCAACCGCAAGCAGATCGAGATGCCGTCGCTCGGCCAGATCATGTCGCGGCTGTCGGGCGATCTCAAGGAATACCAGTTCGACCAGATGCCGCTGGTGGCGGAGCCGGGCCGGGTAATCGTGGCGCGCTGCCTGTCGCTGATCGTGCGCGTGCTGCTGCGCAAGGGCAAGCGGCTCTACATCAATGACGGCATCTGGGCGTCGCTGTCGGATTCATGGACCGGCAAGATCACGCTGCCGGCGCGCTTCATTCCAGACCCGGCGATCCGCTCGCGCAATGGCGAGGAGAAGACCATCGTGCCGTTCAAGGTCTGCGGGGCGACCTGCGATTCCGTCGACATCCTGTCGCGGCCGTTCTGGCTGCCGGAAACGGTCGATACCGGCGATTGGATCGAGATCGGCCATATCGGCGCCTATTCGCTGTCGCTGAGGACACGGTTCAACGGCTTCTATCCCGACACGTTTGTCGAGGTGACGACGCCGTTCGATGAGGGCGATGCGCCACAGGGGTTTGCTAGCCTGGAGACGATGGCGGATTAGTGAATGGTGAATGGTGAATGGTGAATGGTGAATGGTGAATAGTGAATAGTGAATAGTGAATAGTGCGTAGTCAGTAGTCAATAGTCATTAATCAGCGGTGACTGCCTAATTCCACTGCCACTACTATTCACTATTCACTACCCACTAAGCAACGCCGCCGCCGGCCTGGATGTTCTCGCCGGTCAGCCAACGGGCCTCGTCGGAGGCGAGGAAAACCGCGACATCGGCAACATCGCGCGGCGCTCCGATCCTGCCGAAGGGCGACATCCCGGCGGCGATCGCGCGATCCCGCTGCGGGAGCAGGTCGGTGTCGGTAAAGCCTGGCGAAAGCGCATTCACGGTGACGGAGCGCGGTCCGAGTTCGCGCGAGAGGACGCGGACGAACTGCTCGACGGCTCCTTTGCTGCCGAGATAAAGGGCGGTCTGGGTGAAGAACATCTTGGTTCCACCGGTGGAAACCGCGATGATACGGCCACCGTCGCGCACGCGCCGCGCCGCTTCCTGAAGCGTGAAGAAGGTGCCTTTGGCATTGGCGCCGAAGACGTGGTCGAAGTCGGCTTCGGTGGCCTCGACCAACGGCTTTATGACGGCGACGCCGACATTGGCGACGACGATATCAATCGCGCCCATCTGCTTCTCGGTTTCATCGAACAGCCGGCGAATGTCGGAAACAATGGAGATATCGGCCCGAATGGCGACGGCCTTGCCGCCATTCTCGCGGATGGCGGCAACGGCTTCCTGGACCGCTTTCTCGTTGCCGACATAATTGACGACCACGGCCGCGCCGTTTGCCGCGAGCCCCTCGGCGATGGCGCGGCCGATGCCGCGCGAACTGCCGGTCACGAGCGCGATCTTGCCTTCAAGCGAATGATACATAGCTGTCCCTTTCTCGTCTGGCTACGGCCGTTCCAAATCGAGCGGCGGCGTTCCATGTGGACGTTAGGGGCATGCTATTGATCAGATAATAGCCTATGATCGAACAGGCTTGTTAAGTCTGGGGTACATAATGCGAGGGACCGAGTTTTCCGAGCTGAGGGCGTTCGCGACGATCGTCGAGGAAGGCAGCTTTGTCCGCGCCGCGGCCAGGCTCAGAATTTCGCCGCCGGCGCTTAGCCAGACGATACGCGGGCTGGAGGTGCGTGTCGGTGTCCGGCTGCGAAACCGCACGGGACCCGCAGCGTGTCGCCGACCGCTGCAGGCGAAACGCTGTTTGCCCGCCTCGCTCCGGCATTCAGCGAACTCGAAGGGGCTGTCGCCGACGCGCATGCATCACGCGATCGACCGGCAGGCTCGCTGCGTATCAATGTTCCACGCATCGCCGCCATGCGTTTCATCGTGCCCATCCTCGGCGATTTCCGCCGCGCCTATCCCGATATTGCCCTCACGATCATCGTCGACGACATGCTGACCGATATTGTCGAGGGACGATTCGATGCCGGAATCAGGCTTGGTGAGCGGCTGCATAAGGACATGGTGGCGGTGAAACTCAGCGGGGAGCTGGAGATGGCCGCAGTGGCGGCGCCCAGCTATCTCGAGGATCACCCCATGCCCCGTCATCCCGCCGACCTGCACCATCACCAATGCATCAATTTCCAGTGGCCCCGTGGCGGCAACGTCTATCGATGGGAGTTCGCGCGAGGCCAACACGCTTTGGAAATAGCCGTGAACGGCGGTCTGACGGTCAACGACACGGAACTGATGATCAGGGCGGCGCTGGATGGGATCGGCGTGGCTTACATGCTGGATTACCAGGTTCGGCCGTGGATCGAAACCGGCAAGCTCATCCGTTTTCTCGAAGCCTGGTCGCCGAGATTTCCGGGCTTTTACCTATATCATACAAGCTCCCGGCAGGTTCCGCCGGCCTTGCGAGTCTTCATCGACTTCCTGCTTGCCAGGCGATGATGGATTAGTGAATAGTGAATAGTGAATAGTGAATAGTGAATAGTGAATAGTGAATAGTGAATAGTGAATAGTGAATAGTGAA
>NZ_JBVVQZ010000017.1:0-179973 GCF_055811635.1 Mesorhizobium sp. WSM4806
TCCCAACTTGCCCAGGGAATGCCATGTAGTTCCCGAAGGGCGGTCTTCGAATAGGGCGTCCGAATGCGCAGATCGTCAGCAACCTCGAGATAGGGGCTGGAGATCGGGTCGAACGCATAGGCGTCACGTCCCTTGCTATCGGCGTGAATCGCCAGCAACTCGGCCTCACGCGCCAGCCAACGATCGATCCGTCGGGCTGCCGTCTTGCCTGGTACAAACCAGCTCCTGCGCTCGTCGCTCCACCTCGCTCGAGGAAATGCCTCCCGAAATCGTTCGACAGTCATTCGGTCATAAGGAAAATTCGCCAAGGCACCGGGCGTGTCTTGTTTCTGCAGCGCAGGCTGAATCTTGGATTCCTCCACGGTCGTGCCGTCAATAGTATTGGATTCGCAGAGAAACGCCCCGCCGGGCCTAATGGTTCACTCGCGAGTCACAACGCGAGTGGCCGAGCTGTCGCCCGGCAGCGGGCAAGCATTCATTTACCTTCCTTCGACGGAGTTAAGGCAAAAGTCTCGAAAACTCCCGCACCTGGAAATGTACACGCCTACATTGCTAGACGGTACGCCTTCGTTCCGACAAAACTGCGAATCGCGGGGCCACTGGCAATCCGCAGGTCGGCGGGTTCAGGCAATGCTCATTGAAAGATGAGCCGCCGACTTTCCTTTTGGCTGTAAAGCTCCGCGGGTAGTCGCTCTCAGTTGTCGTCTCAAATTAGTCGGCGGGGAGTGGCGACGCGGATGGCTGTAACACACTACCATTTGGACGCACCAACATTGTCGGCGCCTCGCTTTTGTGTCGGAAAAGAAGACTTGCCTTTGGGTGATCACCTGTCATGACCAGGGAAGAAGCAGAACAGGGTGTTCGCTACTTTTGCACAAAATGGAGCTGAAGAGCGCGGGCTTCCTCATCAACCAGAGGACCCAAGATTTTCCAATTTCTTTTCTTGGCTTGAGCAGAAGTCGCCCGGCCACTTGAAATTCCGAAGCAGTACTTCGGAGTTGCCGTAGCCCTGGAACGAGAACCGTGCAGCCACATCCTACGCGGCCGCAGGCCTGCTGCTTCGATGGGGACATGCTGGTCAGCAAATTCCCGCCTATAAAAGCAAGTTCGCAGAAGCTTGCCGCCCCAAAATGTTACGCACGTTAGAGACCTGCCATTGGCCGTTGCGCGCTGTTCGAACGCCGCGGTTGTTCAGGGCGATTGCCAGGCCACGCAGGCTGGTGATGCCCGACCGCTGAATGGAAGCGATGATCGGCAGCACGGTCTGGGCAAACCGGTCGGCTTCTTCGATCGACATCTTCCGACCCTTCGCCGCAGCTTCGGCGGTGTTGGTCGGATTGCCGAGCTTCATTCCAGTGGTCTTGCGGGAGGCGAGGCGGCTTTGGTCCGTTCAGAGATCAGCCGCCGCTCTTTCTCGGCGAGCGCGGCGTAGAGGTGCAACATGAACGGATCGGCATCGGCGCCAAATTCCGCAACTATGAAGGGAATGAACCATCAGGCCAGCAGTAAAGGCGACGTCACGCGAGAGTCGGTCTAGCTTCGCCACAACGACTGGGCATTTGAGCTGCCGGGCAAGGGCGAGGGCAGCAGTCAGATGCGGACGTCGATCAAGAGCATCTGCTCTCTTTCCGGTTTCGACCTCGGTGGGCTCCTGGAGGATGATCATCCGCTCGGCCTCGGCAAAGCGTGCGACCGCGGCACGCTGGGCCTCGATGCCCAAGCCTGAACGTCCTTGCCGCTGTGTGGAAACCCGATAATAGGCGACTGCGGTCGGCATGTTGCTATTCCCCGGGTGTGCAAACTGCAAACCACCGTTTGCAGTGTGCTCACAGGCGAATGAGAAGCAACTTCTAAGTGGTTGATTATGCAATTCTTCCTATCACCGGCGAGCGTAGCATGGCGCACCAGCCGGTTTTCTCCATCAGACGCACTCCCGACTAGGCGACCGGGATGAGAAGCCATCACAAGCGTTCTACGACGCAAATTGACCCAAGTCGGCCATTCCGGGAGGCAAGCTCGAGTGTCTCGAAACTGCGGAAATGGACTTAGGCTAAGGCTAGGCCATGCGCCGCTTCGCCACCCACCGATTCGTTGAGGCTGCGTTCAACGACGGTCCTCACATTGCAAACGACTTGCCGGGGGTACACGAACAATCGGGCTCACATGGGCATCCACACCGAGGGACTGCCTGCGGCGTTCAGTAGAATTGTTGGATGAACGCGGGTTCCCCTGAAGCCCCGCTTATAAAAGAGTAGTGGATTGCCGCGCGAGAACGTTGCGCACGTTCGACACCTGCCATTGGCCATTGCGAGCTGTGCGAACGCCGCGGTTGTTTAGAGCGATTGCCAGTCAACGTAGGCTGGTGCCGCCCACACCCCGTGCCTGGTGAACGACTGAAAGCCCGCCGTGCCGAAAGGTGCGGCGGGTTTTGTCCTCCGTCCGGGAACTCTGGCCAAGCCAACACGTTTGGATCGCGCAGCACTGGTCCCCGTGCTGAGAGATCGGCCTTTCCCGCGCCTATGCGCAGGAGGACCTTAAAGACGAAGACATTTTCCGGGTTGCTCCCTCAATCTGGAATACATGGAGGCCGAATATACCTGCGCGGCTCCACCGGGAAAGGAATCGACGATTCCGATGCCGGTCCGGAGGGATTGTGGGCCGGGTGATCGGCCGAAAGTGTCCTTGCGAGAGGCGAGGGCGGCCTTGGTCCGTTCCAGAGATCAGCCGCCGCTCTTTCTCGGCGAACGTGGAGCCTAAACGGGTCAGCATTTGTGCCAAGTTCGGCTACTTTGAGACGAGCGGGGACGACCATCTGCTTTCGACTGCGGTTAATCGGCGGCGGAAGGACTGGGGCTATGGAACCCTGAACAGGCGCATGTTGTTGATGGTCATTGCCGGCCCCCTATCTGGACCCGCAAAATCCAAACAGAAGGAATAACGAGTGTTGGCCAGTCAACGAGGAAGGCGCGTCCGCGCTGAGATTGCTCTTGCCCAGAACCTGATGCTCGCGCCCTGGGTTGTGGGGTTGCGGTTGCCGATCCTTGCTGCCGAGGCAACCCGTTCGCTGGTTTCAGGTCGGCCGGAAACCGTCAAGGCGGTGAGCGAAAAAGTTTCGGCCCTTGCGCAGGGGATTCTTGCGGCACAGGTGGCTTGGACGCGGGGCGCATTGACATTGCCGCTCGCCATCGCCGACGCGTCATCGCCGCTGGCCGATATCGGGCGATCAATGGCCCTTGCTGCTCTGGAGCCTGCGGGGCGGCAGGTTCGCCTAAATCACCGCCGCCTTTCCAGGCGCCGCAAACGGTGAAGCCGCAAGAGGCGAAAACACCCGCAGCAAGGCTGCAACTGCGGCAGTCCATCGATTTAATGTGCGATGGCAGTGTAAAACTTGGCGGAATTTCAATGAAAACCTCTTCCGGGGCGGCGGCGCAGAAAATTTTCTACCACCGTATACCCTGGCGGTCGCAATCACCTGACAGACGCGAAAAGAACGCGCCGTCGGCGGATTGACACTTCAGTCGGGATACAGCTCTTTGCCGTTAACGGAGGTGTCGGGAACTGAGCTTCGGTTCGGCGGTTAAAAGAGGGAGAGTTACGGAGGTTAAGGTGAACGGCCTGCTGAAGACTGGACTTTCGACAGGCGCGACCGGCACGGTCGCAAGTGTTGTGACGGCGGCGTTCCTCGTCCTTCTGGCCAAAGCCGAAGGAAAGTCGGCGCTGCAGCCGACCAACGCCACCAGCCACTGGCTCCACGGCGACAAGGCTGGTGCGGTTAGGAAGGCCGACCTCGCGCACACGGCGGTCGGCTTCGGCACCCATCATGCTTCGGCCATATTCTGGGCCGCTCCTTTCGAGGCTTGGCTCGCCAGAAATCCTCCGCGGTCGCCGCTACTGATGCTGCGCGATGCCTCCGCGGTAGCCGCGATCGCTGCGGCTGTGGACTATCTCGTTGTGCCGAAGCGGCTGACCCCGGGCTGGGAGACAGTGCTTTCTAAGCGCTCCATCGCAGCTGCGTATGTAGCGCTCGCTCTGGGTTTGGCTGCCGGCGGACTAGTCGCGCAGGAGATGCGAAAAGGCGAGGTACGGCCATAGCGCCGGGCATTTCGTGGCCATTGAACTGCTCGCAAGAACTGTTCGAGGCGCGCGCCAATGCGGACCGAAGTTGCACTGCGACAACTGTGACGGTGACGCCAGCTGCCCATATGGCCCGAGCAGCGCGAGCGTAACCGTGTCTGGGGTAAAGCCGTCGAAGGCTGTGACGCTGATTCACAAACCGGGGCTCGCCGCGCTGGTGGCAGATCCTCGTTGCGACGGCTTTCGCCTTGCAGCGACGACTCGGCGAAGGGAAACGTCCCTCCCGGGCGTGACGGGCGGAGCCGGTCTATACGTGGCCGGCCCAGTGCCGCGGCTATGCGAAGCTGAGGCCGTCTGTGATCTCATTATAGTCCAAAAAGAGGCGGTTGCAGGGGCGCGAAGCGGAGTCCAGAGCCCTACGGCCCGCTTTTCGCGTCATTGACTGCTAGGGCCGCGATGACCAGCGCAAGATCACTTCCTCCGGCCAGGACGGCAACTTGCGCCTCTTCTCCAGTCCTAGCCCGTTTCAGCGCCTTCTCTATGGCGTTCTCGACGTTGCCGATCTCGTCTTCTCGTACCGCGTGGCCGTAGCCTGCCGCTTCGGCATCTTGCTCGAACTGCTGAGCCAAGACGGCAATGCTCACGCCGCTTTCGGCAGGAAGATTGCCGACGTTCTCCTGTAGCCAGTTTAGGGCTCATGCGCATCTCCTTCGGGAGATGAACGCCTCCGGCCCGAGGCGACGGCTTTACTCCCCTTCAGCACGTCCAGGCACCGCTTAATTTGAAGCGCGCTGCTGCACGACCATCTGTCGACGATCGAGGGTGGAGAGAGATTCGCGCCGGCAAAAAGTTGGCCGCCTTACAGGGGGGCTGCCAGGCGCCGAGACCGCTATCTACTTTGTTTGAGCAGTTCCAAGGAACCAACGGGTTTTCCCGCAGTTTTGTCAGTCAATGGAGGAAATTATGAACAACCAAAACATGGAACGGGATTCCGCGCCCAAGACACCAGATGACAGTGCAAAGAAGGACGTTGGGACAACGGTGAGCGGCGCGTTCTCCAAGGCATCCGATTTGGCTCAAGAGGCAGCCGATACGGTCAAGCAGTCGGCCGCGGATGGTGCGTCAACGGTTGCCAGCCAAGTAAAGGAAATGCTGGATCGTCAGGTCGGCAGCGGTGCCGAGGTGATGGGTCAGCTCGCAAGTTCGACAAAACGGGCTGCCGAGGACCTCGACGAAAGCGCACCGCTAGTCGCCGGTGTCGTCCGTACGTTCGCGAACCGAATCGACGGGTACGCAGACGATCTGCGGGACCAGTCGGTCGATCAGCTGGTCCGCGCCGCCTCCGATTTGACAAGGCGTCAGCCGGCATTGGTGTTCGGACTTGCCGCCCTTGCGGGTTTTTTGACATTTCGAACGCTGAAGAGCGCACCTCCGGCGTCGCCGCTTTCGAACGAGCCTATGCACGAACGTAACCGGCAAGGAGCGAACGAATTCCATGGCACATGAGCAGCTCAAGAATTCCACGCTTCCTCGCGCACTGTCCGACGTCGTTGCCGACCTTGCCGATCTTGTTCAGAAGGAGCTGCGACTGGCGCGCGCGGAGTTGTCTGAAAATCTCTTTGCCAAATTTCGGGCGGGTATTTGGATGTCCACGGCTGGCGTGCTGGGGCTGATCGCGGCATTTTTGGCAGTGCAGGCGCTTGTCTTCGGGATAGCCAGCCTTGGGATCGCAGTGCACTGGTCCTGCCTGATTGTTGCCGCCATCACGGCCGGGGCTGGAGCGCTCGCCTATTACAAGGGCCGCATGGACGCACACAAAGAGATAACGCCGACCCGTTCCATCCATCAGATCAAGCAGGACATCTCGACAACCAAGGAGCATCTGTCATGAGCCGCGAATCACGTACGGCCAATCTCGGAACGGCGGAATGGTTCATCGGCGCCGCCAAAAACAACCCGGAAGGTCTTCTCCTCGTTGCGGCCGGCTGCGCATTGTTGATGCGCCGCGGCGGGTCATCGGCCATCAGTAGCTTCGGGCATGCTGAGGAATCCCGCGGAAACAATGGCCACCGAAAGGCTCAGTCAAGGTCTTCGAGCACGCGCCCCGATGGACACGAGGCGGAAACCAGAGAAGGCGGCCCAGCGGCGGTAGAGGCAGCACGTGAATATGTTTCCGAGATCGGCGAGAAGGTGGCGGCAACCGCAAGTTCCTACGCATCCTCGGCATCGACGTATGCGGACGAGGCGCGGCGCAACGTCTCCCAGACATCGGAACAATTCGCCCGGCGGGCCCAATCCACGCTCCAGGATACGATGAACCGTGTGACGCAAGAGCAGCCACTGACGCTGGCGCTGCTCGGTTTTGCCGCCGGGGCGGCTGTTGCAGCTGCCTTCCGGACCACCGAAATTGAGAACCGGACCCTTGGCCCAGCCGCAGAGCAGCTGACGGACACCGCAGAAAGGGCTGGCGAACGGCTAAAGGAATCGACAGAGGAGGCGGGCAAACGTCTCAGGAGGGCAGCCGAGGAGCGCGGCCTTAATGCCGATGGCCTCAAGGAGGTTGCGAGCGACGTGGCTGGTGCGTTCGGCAGCGCCTTGTCGGGCGAGCAGCCAACCGAGTCCGCGCAGGCGCCATCCGCGAGTTCGGGTGGATCGCGCGCTCAATCGGCTCAGCGCGGCATGCCCCAATCGGGCGGCATGGGCCGCTCGCAAGATAAATCGGCCAAATCGGACCAATCGCCACAATCGGATGCCTCTCGGCCGAGCAAATCCGGACGGTCTAGCGGCAAGCGAGGCTCATAATGGGTGAGGCAAGTCTCCGCCAGCTCGAACATGATGTGGAGGCAGCCCGGGCTAGGCTCGCCGAACATCTGTCGACGCTGCGATCGCCAAATACATTGTCCGAGTTTACCGACGAGCTGAAGCAAGAGGCGCTCGAGGCAAAGGACGCGCTGGTCGAAAAAGCAAGATCGACCGCGCAGTCGACGGCGCAGGGGATCGTCGATGATCTCAAGGCAAAGGCGGCAGCCAACCCGAGCGCCGCATTGGTGATTGGGGCTGGTCTCGCTTGGCGTCTCCTGCACCGTCCGCCGATTGCAACTGCTTTGATCGGAGCGGGACTATTTAGCCTGTTGCGGACACCTTCAATACCAGACATGGGCGAGCAAGTTGATCATTTCTCCTACGCCACAGAGCGCTTGAAGGAGCAAGCCGGCGAGCTGGCGGAGAAGGTCGGCGAACTGGGCGCCGAGACGGCGGAAGCAGTGAAGGAGCAAACAACTGAGCTGGCCGGCGCCGTCAAAGAGAGAGTGCGGGATTGGAGCGCCGGGACGCCGAACATGATTGACGATATGCGGCAGACCTCCGGCGAGGCGGCCCAGCGAGTAGCCGCCACAGCCGGCCGGGCATCATCGGCTGTTCAGGGCGTCATGAGCGATCAGGAGACTCGAGACAAACTCCTGCTGGGCGCCGCAGGAGTAGCCATAGCGGCCGCTATGGCTCTTGCGTATCAGCGGCGGGAAGAGGAGAGGACGGCGAACGATTAATACGGAAAGCGGAGCGAACTCGAACAGCAGCCACTGAAGGCTCGCGCACGAGCGACAGTCGTGGGAGACGCCGGTCTGGTAAAGATATCGCGCAGGAGCGTGTTGCTGGCCGCCGCCGCGGGACAAGCATTTTCCACGGTGCAAACTGTTTCCGCCGAGGACGTGGGGACGATGAACAAGGTTGTGCTCCTAGGCGATTCGGTGTTCGACAACAGCGCCTATGTCGCCGATGGAGCAGATCTAGTGGCCCACGTTTTGCGTCAGCTCCCGATCGGCTGGTCGGCCAAGCTGCTTGCCGTTGACGGCAGCGTCATGACGGATGTGGGCCGGCAACTGAACCGCCTGCCAGCTGACGCCACTCATCTGGTGGTAAGCGTGGGAGGGAACGACGCGCTCGGCGTCTCCTCCGTTTTGAACGCTCCGTCGCGGTCCGTTGCCGACACTCTGCTGAGGCTCGCCGAAATTAGAGAGCAGTTTTGCTTGGAGTATATGTCGACGCTGGATGCCGTCCTGGCTGTAGGGCTGCCGACCGCGATTTGCTCGATCTATGATGTCCGGTATGCCGACCCCGACCAGAGACGCATTGCGGTAACGGCCCTGTCGATCCTCAACGATTGCATCACACGAGCAGCCGCCGTGCGCGGCATTCCGCTGATCGACCTTCGCATTGTCTGCGGCGAGGACGCCGACTTTGTCAACGCCATCGAGCCTTCAGAACAGGGCGGCAAAAAGATTGCCGCGGCGATCGTGTCGTTCCTTGCCAAGCACGAATTCCGAAGCGGGCGTGCCGAACTGATTGTTCGGTAGCAGCGCTGGCAGTTGCCATTCATGGTCGATCGGGCCTTCCTCAGCGTTGTGGAGGACGAGCAGCCGCTGAGCGGGCGTTTGTGGCCCTCCCAAGCGCGGACTTGTTCTCCCCCATCATCGCATCAGATTTGGTCAATGAGAAGCGGTCCTAGCCAAGTGACCGGCGCGAACAAAACAGTTTTTGATCCAGTTCTCTTGCCCTGGTGACGCGCCTTCGTGTTCGGAGAACGAAATTCGCATGGTGCCTCACCAGGATACGAAGCCAGGCGCCGAGCACTCACCACCTTCAATCCTCGACCGTACGAAAGACGCTCAGCGGCCGGATCGCCCGGCCCTTCCTCAGCGGCCGGATCGCCCCGCCCTTCCTCAGCGGGAAGGCTCTGGCGCCGCCAAGCGTCTAAGACCCCGAAATCGCCTGGATAAATGAGGAGAGCCAATGATTAGACGGCTCCAGTCGGGAACAAAGTCGAATACCCATGATTTTGTATGTTGCCCAGAGTGGCAGGACCGATAGCTATCCAACTGGTGTTCCATGGATTCTCCAACGTTGCCTCCGCCACCTCCGACTGAACTCAGCCAAGCACTGAAACGCAATATCCATGCGATTGAAGAGCGCCGGGCGAAGGAAGCAAGCGAGGCAACTTTGGAAGAGAAAATCGCTGAGGCGATTACTTCTTTTACGGGCAGTATGCGTTTCGTGTACCTTCACTTGGCCGTGTATGGCGGCTGGATCGTCTCGAACTTGGGCTGGATACCGATCACTCCGCCATTTGATCCGACATTCGTGATATTGGCTATGGTAGCTTCCGTCGAGGCCATATTCCTCTCGACCTTTGTACTGATCAGCCAAAACCGGATGTCAGCTGCCGCAGACAAACGGGCGGATCTGGATCTTCAGGTGAGCCTGCTGACGGAGCACGAACTCACAAAGCTTACTGAACTTGTCGATTCGATAACGGATCGGTTGAATGTAAAACCAGCCTTAAACGATGTAGAAGTCGGCGAGATTAAGAAGGACCTTGCGCCAGAAGCAGTGCTGGACGAGATCGAATCGAAGCAGCGGGAGACTGCGGAGAAGCTGGACCAGCGCTGAATCGACACAACGCCCTAGTGCCGTAATTTCTAAGTTCGGTTGTTTTGATTTCGGGCATCGGTCGAAATTCGAAGTCAAAACGGCAGTCGAAATCAAACCGTCGGCAATGCCGCACTACAGGAGCTTCATTATCTTCGTAGGTGGTCACGAAGGTCACTGATGTGTCCAGTTTTCCCTCTAGCTCATGGATGGAGGTTTCCTTCCAGCGCGCCCTGGTCTTCAGCCAGAAGATTGCTGGAGTGACGGCCTCACGTCCTTCGCCGGTCGCCTTGCGGTAGAGGCTTTCGGCGACCCGTGCGTTGGCCTTGATGGCGCCGCTCTCGAGCTCATGGGCGTAGGTCGCCTTGAGGTCCTGCTCGTCTGTGGCGAGCACGCAGGCGATATCGGCCGCGCTAAGCCCGAAGCCGGCAAGCGCCTCCACCCTGGAGCTCAGTGGCCGGTTTTCCAGAGGAGCTTCGATATCGGGGCTCATTTGGCTCGAAGACCGTCCAATCCGAGGCGCGTAGACCAGCTGCCCTAGCGATATCCGCTGATCAAGATGATAGATCGCGTTAGCCTCGCCTGATCAAACTCAAGTACTTCTGCTCGCCCCATCACCGTGAGAGCGCCCTCCAACCGATCATCGCACGCTGGAAGTACGAGGTAGGCTTCGTGGACGGCGAGCCTGCGGAGGCTCGGCTCGTCAAGCTGGAAACCCTGCTACACCCACTCGCCGCCTCGCATGAGCTGGCGCTCATTGCCGAGATGCTCGGCGTGCCGGGTGGCGAGCGGTACCCGCCACTGGCTCTCAGCCCGGAGCGCAAGAAGGAGCAGACCTTCGGGGCAATGCTTGACATCCTCGATGAACGGGCCCGCCGATCGCCCGTGCTGATGCTGTTCGAGGACGTGCATTGGGCCGATCCAAGCGGTCTCAATGATGGCTTTGGCTAGCGCTTCGCCCGGCGGGTTATCGCGGACAGGGACATGTCGGCGAGGCCGGCGCTTCGTCCTTGGTCGTCAACATGCCGTGCCCGCGCCGATTGTCGCCGAACCGCTAGACTACGTAGGTGATGGCTGGCGGTCTGGGCGCGCCGAGGGCTAACATTCTATTTGGCGGCGCGAAGTTGGAAACTGGTCACGCCGGCTGCAACGTTCAGGCCAGTCTGCACCTGGACACTGAGTGGCTGCAACGTATAGGTCCTGTTGGATCCTCCAACCAGAAGATTGGCACCGGCACCCACGACGACCGTCGCTTCTGCGCCGACGCCGTTGTAGTTGCCGGCCAGCACGCCGGGCGCATAGACGTTACCGGTTGGCGCAAGCACCCGCCACCGCAGCACTGCCCTCGGCGTCGGACCGACGTCCAGCCCCAACTTCCTAATGACCCCTATGTATGTTTCGGGTGCGACCTTCGGGTTGGCCGACGTGAAGGTGCAACTCAGAGCTTTTTTCGAGCCGATGATGTAGCGAGTGCCAGCTGCGACAACGCAGTCGAGCACACCGAACGTCGTGTTGGCCTCTTGAGCCGCGTTGGGCACAATGGACGCGGCGATCGCGACAAGAGTGATGGCTGCGAGACATTTACGCATTGTGGTTGCTCCTTGTGAGGTGGTCGAGACTTCACGGAGGCGTGTGCGCTACCTTCAGCATACTACACAAAAGAAGATTACCCGGCACTTTGTTCCGGAACCTGTTGGCCTCTGGCAATTGGGGCAGGTGGCGTCTCGCCCGAGGGCATCACCGCATGGATCTCGGCCAATGGCGCCGGCCAGCTGATTGAGTTTACTTTATGTGGCGTCAGGAAGGTGACTACGGTATCATGATACCACCATGTCCAACGCCAAACTGAACATAAGGCACGAGCGTTTCTGCCTTGGCCTCGCCGAGGGCCTCCCCCAATCTCGAGCCTATATCGAGGCTGGCTAGCGGGCGCGCGTGAGTGTGCGAGCAACTCTGGCAGCGAAGGTCCGGAATGGGACCGGCTCAAGACCTTGGCGACGCCATCCGGGAAAGTCCGCAAGTCGCGCTACTTGCTCGTTCTGGTCTGCCGTGAAGAGCGGGGCAGAGACGTCGCGCGAACAGACATTGGATCAGAAGCCGGCTCACGGGAAATCGAAATGCTGCCATTCCACGCATCGATGGACCCGACATTGACCCTCAAGCGTCTGGACATAGGAGGCGACGGGCACGGCGGGCCGGTTGCACTCATTGCCGAACCGGCGGACATAGCGATCATAGGTGTTGCGGCCGGTGGTCAGCACCACCGCGCGCCGGCTCTGGATCAGCTGCTGCGTCTGTTCGCAAGTCATGGTGCGCGCATCCGGCCGGGCGTAAGCCATGCTTGTGGCGGCGAACAGGATCGCCGCGGCTGTGGATACGATTGGGCGAGCTGGCATGGCACATCCTCACAAGGGTCGTTCTAACGCGCACCGTCGCCCGTGGTTCCGCACCTTCACTCGAAGCCGCATCTCAAGCAAGGGGCTGTTACTGCAACGGCAAAGTGGTTGAAGCGTTCCAGAGGAGCAGCGTGTGCTTTTGGGAGTCTATGCAGCCCGCCTTACCGATGTACGGCGGGCTTTTTTGTTGTCTGGGGGGAACACGATCTGGCGACAATGGTTCGGTGCGGCAACAAAGCGCCGTACCGTCAGATCGAGGACAGGGAATGCGGGAAAGGCAAGGCTCAACCGATAAAGAAAGACACGACCGACAGGAGCGCACGTCGGATGCTGCGCGGGCATTAATAGACATTGAGCGCGTCGCACGAGATGCAAAGACGGCTCGGCTGCGGGAGCAACGACTTAAAGCCGAGACTGCTCTCCCTGCTGCATCGGCACCGAAACCGAAGCGGAATTGGAAGACCAAGAAGTCGTAGTAGGCACGCTGCACCTGGCGCCCAAGTATCAGCCGCGGTCCTTGGCGATGAGTTGCGCCAAGCGGTTCTGGTGGCAACGCCGGAAACGCCGTTTTGTTGCTGCAGCCCTGCGGAATCACGTTCTAGAGAGCCGGCGCATTCTCGCTCGATCCCAATATCTTTTGCGCCTCATACATCAAAGGGAAAGTTCCGCCGCAGATGCCGGCGACGAGGCTGAGGCCATCGCCGCAACCTCGGCGATGGCGCAAGCTTCGGTATCAACAAGCAGTAGCCCGCACACCCAGCATGCCCGCTGCCTCACGGTGGCTGGCTTTTTGTTACCCTAATTGTTACCCAGTGGTTTTCTGTCGCTAAGGATTCGAAGAATTAATTGACGTTAACTTATTGATGTTGTTGGTGCCCCCGGACGGAATCGAACCGCCGACCTTCGGTTTACAAAACCGCTGCTCTACCAGCTGAGCTACAAGGGCACGGCGCTCCGGTTAGCATATTTGGTGCGCCAGTAAAGACAAAACTCCGTTTTGAGTGCGCTGGGGCAGCCGGCGCGGGCATCCTGAAAACGGCCAATTGGCTTCCTATATCGTTCTAAGGTGCAATCGCATGGGCGAGGGTGTCGCATGATCAGACTTGTCGTCATTGCCCTGATCGTCGTCGTGGCCTGGTTTCTCCTGGTGAAGCTCATCAAGGTTTTGAAGAGAGCCAATGTCGACTGGACCGGCGTCACCACCATCATCGGCTTCATCGCGCTCGCCTTCTGGCTGCGTCATATCACCGGCATGGGCTGAGGCCTCCCGCCGCCGGACTGTCGATCGGCGCTCTCGCCGGTCGTAATTTGCGCGCCTGGCGCAAACCTGTTCAGTTCGGCCGCTTTTGCGCTTTTGAAAAAATCCAAAAAAACCGTCGAACCTTTTTCCTTGCTGCAACGACTGATGGTCAAGAGGCGGGATGGATCGCCTCTCAGACAACGCAGCAAGGAGATCGTCATGTTGAAGCGCGCCATCGTTTCCGGCCTCATCGCCACCACTGTCGCCGCCGCCATGCTGGCCGGCACCGTTCAGCCTTCGGCCGCCCATCACAAGCACCATCACAACAAGCACCTTGGCATCGGTATCGCCGCCGGCGTCGGTGGCTTCCTGCTCGGCACCGCGCTCGCCCAGCCGCGCACCGTCTACATCCAGGAAAATGGCGGCTCATGGCACGTCCGGCGCTGCCTTAACCGCTATCAGAGCTACGATCCGTACTCCGACACCTATGTCGGCTACGACGGCTATCGTCACCGCTGCCGGCTTTGAGGGGAGGTGAACCGTTTCAGGCAAGGGAAAAAGGGGCACCCACTGCCCTTTTTCAGCTGTCTGGGTTGCAAAATTGAACCCGGCACCGCGACCGGTTCCAGCGAGGGATGTACAGGGATTTTTCGACAGCTTAGTCTGGCGGTGAAGGCACCAGAGGGAGAGGGACGCTTGGACGAGCACGAACCCAAGGAAGAGCAGATTGAGACGGATTTCCGCAACGGCACGATCACCACCGTCGGCATTCTACTGGCTTTCTCGCTGGGCTTCATCACGCATTGGGCCGCCAACCCGCTCCCTTGGGAAATCTATCACCTGGCAGCCGTCGTGCCGATTTTGATAGGCATTGCCTTGCAGATACGAGCGCTGCGGTTGCTGCTCGACACAACGTCTCTACAGCGACGCGTCTATGAACGCGCCACCCGCATCTTCATCGCCGGCCTGATCTTCACCGCCTGCGGAGTTGGGCTGGCGATGCTGCTTGATTTCTACGACCTATCGACCAAGAGCGCGGTGCCCGGGGCCTAGCTCATCCTGACAGATGTCGCACCATTCGGCGCCGGTCAGCGCTGCCATGCGCTCGACGCCTATTTTCACCGCTGCATTGGTTGCGCCGGCCGCTGGCACGACCTGATCGTAGGCGCGCAGCGATACGTCGCAATAGACCGGCAACGGCGAGGCGAGGCCGAAGGGGCAGACGCCGCCAATCGGATGGCCAGTGATTTCGGCCACCTGCTCGGCATCGAGCATGCGCGGCTTGCCGCCGAATGCATCGCGCGATTTGCGATTGTCGATGCGCGCGTCGCCGCGGGCGACGACCAGCATGGCCCGGTCACCGACGCGCAGGCAGATGGTCTTGGCGATCTGCCCCGGCTCGACGCCGTGCGCCTCGGCCGCGAGCGCGACAGTCGCCGAGCTTGTCGGCGTTTCGATCACCTCGATGTCGCGGGCATACTCGGCGAAGAAGGCTTTGACGGATTGGAGGCTCATGCGTCTTTCGGGCGTCGGCTGGCGGAAGGTGGACGCAAACTTGGCCGTAGCCGGGCGGCTGTCAAGGTGAGCGCGCAGCGCCAATCTCGAAGAGTGGACCCGGTTCGGCGGCGCGGCTTGGTGAAGAAGGGGGCGGCAGACCACCAATCATCCTGGTTATTTCCGCTGCCGCATCGCGCACCAGCGGGCCGATCTCGGCCAGCCGCTGCGGCGTGACCCGCACTGTCGGTCCCGAAACCGACACGCCGCCGATCGGCTCGCCGAACTCGTTGAAGATGGCGGCGGCAACGCAGCGCATGCCGGGGTGCCGTTCCTCGTCGTCGACCGACCAGCCGCGCAGCTTGATCGTCACCAGATCATGGGCCAGCGCCGAGATGTCGGAAAGCGTCTTTTCGGTGAAGCGCTCCAGCCCGGTCCGGCGCAGGACGGCGCCGACGCGCTGCGGCTCGAGATGCGCCAGCACCGCCTTGCCGATGCCCGACGCATGGAAGGAGCTGCACGTGCCCGGCCGGAAGAAGGCGCGGATCGCCTGATGCGTCTCGACCTGGCTGACGAAGACGACGCAGTCGTCCTCGGCGACGCCGAGATTGGCGGTCTCGCCGGTCTTCTCCATCAATTCCTGCATGACGATGCGGGCGCGGTCGACCAGCTTGCGGCGGCGCAGGAACGCCGCGCCCATGCGATAGGTTTCGACGCCGATCGACCACAGCTGGTCGCTGCTGTCGAACTCGACCATACCGTGGTTTTCCAGCGTCGTCAGCATGCGGTAGGCGGTGGAGGCGGGGAGGCCGCTCTGCGCGGCGATCTCGCTCAGCGACAGGCCGCTGCCTTCGGCGACGATGGCCAGGATGCGCAGCGCCCGGTCGAGCGACTGCACCGAAGCCGCCTCGGCCGGACCGTGGAAGGCGCGCGGCCGTCCGCGCTGGCGTTTTTCGGCGGTCTCCATAGTGGCATTCTTGCCGATTTCGCCAAATGCGCAATGAAAAAGTTTTTCACTCTTTTGCCATGGGAACTTCGTGGAAAACAGAAAATCCAATGAAATCAGTACATAGCAGTCGTTTCTTATAAATGAAAAAATATTCTGAAAAAATTGAAAAATAACAGGCGCGCTGGCATTCTCGGCCATCAACAATTCCGTGGAGGCTGACATGGCCAGGATGCGCGCAGTCGACGCAGCGGTTCTCGTTTTGGAAAAAGAAGGCACCTCCTGCGCCTTTGGCGTGCCGGGTGCTGCCATCAACCCGTTCTATTCGGCGCTGAAGGCGAGGGGTACGATCCGCCATATCCTGGCGCGCCATGTCGAGGCGGCCTCGCACATGGCCGAAGGTTATACCCGCGCCAGATCAGGCAATATCGGCCTGTGCATCGGCACTTCGGGTCCGGCCGGCACCGACATGATCACCGGCCTCTATTCGGCCGCGGCCGATTCCATCCCGATCCTCTGCATCACCGGCCAGGCGCCGCGGGCGCGTCTCAACAAGGAGGATTTCCAGGCCGTCGACATCGCCGCCATCGCAGCACCCGTCGCCAAATGGGCGGTCACCGTGATGGAACCCTACCTGGTGCCGATGGCGCTGCAGAAGGCGTTTCACCTGATGCGCTCGTCGCGGCCGGGGCCGGTCCTCATCGATCTGCCGGTCGACGTGCAACTGGCCGAGATCGAGTTCGACATCGATGCCTATGAGCCGCTGGTGCCGTTCAAACCGGCAATGTCGCGCGGCCAGGCCGAAAAGGCCTTGGCGATGCTCAACGCGGCCGAAAGACCGTTGATCGTCGCCGGCGGCGGCATCATCAACGCCGATGCCTCGGATCTGCTGATCGAGTTCGCCGAAGTCACCGGCGTGCCGGTGATCCCGACGCTGATGGGCTGGGGCGCGATTCCCGACGACCACCGGCTGATGGCCGGCATGTGCGGGCTGCAGACATCGCATCGCTACGGCAACGCAACGATGCTCGAAGCTGATTTCGTCTTCGGCATCGGCAACCGCTGGGCCAACCGCCACACCGGCTCCGTCGATGTCTACACCAAGGGCAAAAAATTCATCCATGTCGACATCGAGCCGACGCAGATCGGCCGTGTCTTCGCGCCGGACCTCGGTGTCGTCTCGGACGCCGGTGCAGCGCTCAAAATGCTGCTCGACGTCGCCACCGAGTGGAGAACGGCGGGAAAACTGCGCGACTGGTCGGGTTGGGCCAGGGAATGCCAGGGCCGCAAGAAGACGCTGAAGCGCAAGACGCATTTCGACCAGGTGCCGCTGAAGCCGCAGCGCGTCTACGAGGAGATGAACAAGGCATTCGGCCGCGACACCACCTATGTCACCACGATCGGGCTTTCGCAGATCGCCGGCGCTCAGTTCCTGCATGTCTACAAGCCGCGCAACTGGATCAATTGCGGCCAGGCCGGCCCGCTCGGCTGGACGCTGCCGGCCGCACTTGGCGTTCGCGCCGCCGATCCGCAGCGCAACATCGTGGCGCTGTCCGGCGACTATGATTTCCAGTTCATGATTGAGGAACTGGCGGTCGGCGCGCAGCACAGATTGCCCTACATTCACGTCGTCGTGAACAATGCCTATCTCGGCCTGATCCGCCAGGCGCAGCGCGGCTTTTCGATGGATTTCGAGGTCAGCCTTGCCTTCGAGAACGTCAACCGGAAGGATGATCCCGAGGCTGGCTATGGCGTCGACCACGTCGCGGTTGCCGAGGCCATGGGCTGCAAGGCGGTACGGGTGCGCCGGCCGGAGGAATTCGCCGGCGCCTTCAAACAGGCGCAACAACTGATGAAGGAGCACCAGGTTCCGGTGGTGCTCGAATTCATCCTTGAGCGCGTCACCAATGTTTCGATGGGCACCGAGATCGACAAGATCACCGAATTCGAGGAGCTTGCCGAACATCACGAAGACGCGCCGACGGCGATCGTCATGCTGGATTAAGCTGTGCTGATATTCAGGTGATGCCGGCCTGCAAACGGCGGTTTCCTGCGCTTCCGGTGCTCACGTACCAAAAGTACGCTCCGCTCCGGTTCTCGGAACCCACCATTTTCGGCTCGGCCTGACCTGAATCTCACCACAGCTTGGGCCGGGCGAAAACAAGGAGAAAAAGAATGCCACGGTTTTCAGCCAATCTTTCGATGCTCTTTGGCGAGCACGATTTCCTCGACCGCTTCGAAGCCGCCGCCCGCGCCGGCTTTAGGGGTGTCGAATATATCGGCCCTTATGACCATGCGCCCGATGTCGTTGCGGCGAGGCTGAAGAAAAACGGTTTGACGCAGGTGCTGTTCAACCTGCCGGCCGGCGACTGGGGCAAGGGCGAGCGCGGCATTGCGGTGCTGCCGGATCGTGTACCCGAGTTCCGACAAGGCATCGCCAAGGCGATCACCTATGCGCATGCGCTGGGTTGCGAACAGGTCAACTGCCTCGCCGGCATCGCACCGCAAGGCGTCGAGCGTTCGGTGCTGGAAGATGTCTTCGCCGAAAACCTGGCTTTCGCGGCCGAGAAGCTGGAGCAGGCCGGAATCAGGCTGCTGATCGAGCCGATCAACTCCCGCGACATTCCCGGCTTCTTCCTCAGCTATTCGGACCAGGCCCTGGCGGTCATCGACCGCGTCGACTCAAAAAACCTATTCCTGCAATACGACATCTATCACATGCAGATCATGGAGGGCGATCTCGCCCGCACCATCGAGGCAAACCTCGACCGCATTGCGCATATCCAGCTGGCGGACAATCCCGGCCGGCATGAGCCGGGGACGGGCGAGATCAATTTTCCTTTTCTGTACAGTCACATCGACCGCATCGGCTATTCCGGCTGGGTCGGGGCGGAATACAAGCCGAAGGGCGGGACGGAAGCCGGGCTGGGCTGGTTCCGGGAGTTTGCCGGGCAGGCGGCGGCGTAGGGGACGTTTACAATTGACGTCGAGTTCCTTCGCGCCCCCCTCTGGCCTGCCGGCCATCTCCCCCACGGGTGGGGAGATTGGACGTCACCGCCGCTTTCGCCAATTTTCGAGGTTGGAAAAGTAAAAGCCGGCGTCGGAACTGCCGATCTCCCCACCTGTGGGGGAGATGGCCGGCAGGCCAGAGGGGGGCGCGACGGAACGCGGCCTAGGAAAATACCAGGGAGAAACATCAATGGACACCATCGGCTTCATCGGCCTCGGCATCATGGGCGCGCCGATGGCGGGGCATCTGCTCGACGCCGGCTACACTGTCGTCGCCAGCGACCATCGCTCGAAACCGCCGGCCGATCTCGTCGCCGAGGGTCTAAAAACCGTCTCCGGCCATCACGCCGTGGCACGTGCCGCCGACATCATCATCACCATGGTTCCCGACACGCCTGAGGTGGCCGACGTGCTGTTCGGCGACAGCGGCGTCGCCTCGGGTTTGACCGCGGGCAAGCTGGTCATCGACATGAGCTCGATCTCGCCGATCGAGACCAAGGAATTCGCCACGAAAATCAATGCGCTGGGCTGCGACTATCTCGATGCGCCGGTGTCGGGCGGCGAGGTCGGCGCCAGGGCCGCGTCGCTGACCATCATGGTCGGCGGCGAGGAAAAGGCCTTCGAGCGCGCCAGGCCGGTGTTCGAAAAAATGGGCAAGAACATCACGCTGGTCGGTCCGAACGGCGTCGGCCAGACCACCAAAGTCGCCAACCAGATCGTCGTTGCGCTGACCATTGAAGCAGTCGCGGAAGCGCTTGTTTTTGCATCGAAAGCCGGCGCCGATCCGGCCAAGGTGCGGCAGGCGCTGATGGGCGGGCTGGCCGCCTCGCGCATCCTCGAAGTGCACGGCGAGCGCATGATCAAGCGCAGCTTCGCCCCGGGCTTTCGCATCGAACTGCACCAGAAGGATCTTAATCTCGCGCTGGAAGGGGCAAAAGCGCTCGGCGTCGCGCTGCCCAACACCTCGACGACGCAGCAATTGTTCAACTCCTGCGCGGCCAATGGCGGCGCCAAGGAGGACCATTCGGCGCTGGTCAGGGCGCTGGAGCGAATGGCGGGATATGAGATTGGTGAATAGTGAATGGTGAATGGTGAATGGTGAATGGTAGTAGAGATGCGGCGGTCAGTGGCAGTGAACTGGTCACGACTTGCGTGCAGTCTCACCATTCACCATTCACCATTCACCATTCACTATTCTCCGTTTTACCATTCACCCGTTTAAAAACTTCCTCGCCGCATAAAGGCTCACCGCCGCCGCATTCGACACGTTGAGCGAGCGGATGGCGCCGGGCATGTCGAGCCGGGCGAGCGTCGTCACCGTTTCACGCGTCTTCTGACGCAAGCCCTTGCCCTCGGCGCCCAGCACCAGCGCGATCCTTTCCCCGGCAAAACTTTTCTCGAGTTCCGCCGGCCCGTCGGAATCGAGGCCGATGGTCTGGAAGCCGGCCTCGTGCAACTGGCCGAGCGCGTCGGCGAGGTTCTTTACCTCGATCTGGTCGATATGCTCCAGCGCGCCGGAGGCCGACTTTGCCAGCACGCCGGATTCATGCGGACTGTGGCGCGCCGTGGTGATCAGCGCGCCGGCGCCGAAGGCGACCGCCGAGCGCAGGATCGCGCCGACATTGTGCGGATCGGTGACCTGGTCGAGGACCAGCACCAGCGTGGTATCGCCGAGCGCATCGAGGCGCTTGGGTTTTAGCGGCTCCGCTTCGATCAGCACGCCCTGATGCACGGCGTCAGAGCCGGTGACCTTGTCGATGTCTTTCGGCTCGACCATCTCTGTCTCAAAGGGCAGGGCGGTGAGGTCGGCGATAGCCAGCCGCTCGGCGGCGTTGCGCGTCACCAGCATCTTCTTGATCCGCCGGCGCGGATTGTCGAGTGCTGCTCGCACCGTGTGCAGGCCGTACAGCCGCACCAGCCCATCCGCGACGGTCTCTCCTGGTGGTACCGGCTGGCGCGGCCTGAACGCCGGCGCGCCGCCGCTCTTCTCGTCGCGATGCGCGCGGCGCAGCTTGGCGTAGTGGGTGTCTTTCGGGGTCTTGGGCTTGTTGTCGTTGCTCATGGCCGGTTCTATAGCCGTGTCGTTCGCCTATGGATACAGCCGCAAAACCCTGCTCGTCGGGTCGTCAACAAATTCAGCGCGTTTTGCCGGGATGTTGCGGTTGACAGTTTTGGGCGCTGCCGCCATAAGGCGCTTCGCGACGGGCTGCTCCTGCGGCCGCGACGCGTCGATGCCTCGTTGCATGGCTCCGGCGGCAGACTGGAGAGGTGCCCGAGTGGTTAAAGGGGACGGACTGTAAATCCGTTGGCTATGCCTACGTTGGTTCAAATCCAACCCTCTCCACCACTGCCGGCCCGGAAGCCCTGAAACGCAAGCCTCGGACCGAAAAGTGCATAGCGGTTTTCGGGTGAAATGCGCGGGTATAGCTCAGTGGTAGAGCAGCAGCCTTCCAAGCTGAATATGCGGGTTCGATTCCCGCTACCCGCTCCAAGCACGCTGTTGAAGTCATTATCGAAAATAACTTCCTTGAAAATGCGCCGTGTCACTGCGTGTGCTGAGCGGCAATGCCGTCAGCCACATCGCCAGGTCTTCAGTCGGCGCCCCCGGCAGCATGCTCTTCATATTGAGGCAGGTCGTCGGCGATCGTGAACCACTTCGCCTTGGAGCCGACAAAGATGTGCTGCGTTGGACGGATGGCCGGCTCGTCGACGAGGGTTCCCATGGTGACGTGGACGAAGGCGCCGTCGCGGACGACCGAGTAGAGCAATGAGCCGCAGGTCTTGCAGTGCACGTTGTGGCCGGTCTCCTCGCCAAAGATCAGGAGGTTGTCCTCGCCCTTGGTCAGGCTCAGTCTCTCACGCTCGATGCCGGCAAACGGCTGGAAGGCCGAACCGGTGGTGCGCCGGCAGTCCGAGCAGTGGCAGTTGGCGGTGTAGATGAACTCGTCGGCCACCGCGTATTGTACGGCGCCGCACAGGCATTTTCCGGCAAGCATGCGGTTGCCGACGTTCTCCTGGCTTGTCACAGGTTTCTCCATTTTTTGCGGGCAGCGGCCAAGTTGAAATCTGTGGTCCGTTGTTTTGGTCACCACTGCCCAAATTATGCGACGACGGCCAGTCGGCGCCGCCGCTCGTCGAGCGACACGATGGTCAGCCCGCTGGCCACCACCAGCAGGATACCGCCGATCGCCAGTGCGTTCGGCAATTGCTGGAACACCACCAGGCCGGAAATGACCGCCCAGACGGTGAAGCAGTAGTAAAACGGCGCCACGACGCCGGTTGGCCCGGCGCGATAGGCCATGAAGATGAAGAAATGGCCAAAAATCAGGAACAATCCGGCCCCGGCCATCAGAAGTAAATGATGCGTCTCGGGCGCCACCCAACGCTCCGACATCAGATGCGCGACGCCTGATCCGACCAGCACCACCACCACCGCGGAAATTGCGACGATCATTCCGGGCACGTCGGCGGCGACCCGCCGCCCGGCGAGATCGCGCGCGGCGGCGAACGCCGCATTGCCAAGCGCCAGCAAGGCGTAGACCGAGATTCCCTGCATCGTCGGCTGCGCCACCATCACCGCTCCGATGAAGCCGAGCCCGATCAGCGCCATGCGCAAGCCGCCGATCCGTTCGCCGAACAGGACAGAGGAGCCAATCAGCATGAGCAGCGGCGTGATCTGTCCCAGGGCGGTCGAATCGGCGATCTGCATGTTGGCGAGCGCCACCACGTAGCAAAGGATTGCCGCCAGCTCGAGCAGGTTTCTTTGCAACACTCTCCTGTCGAGGATCAGCGGGATCTGCCTGGCGTAGCCCAGCGCAAACAGCAACGGGATTCCCCACAGCGTTGCCGCCGTCCCGCGCAGAAACAGCACTTCATAGGGCGGCAGCCCAACCGTCGCGAGCTTCAACATGGTGTCGTTGGCGACATAGGACCCGGTCGACAGGATCATGAACAGCGGGCCGCGGATGGCGATCGGAATGAAATGCATCGGATCAGGAAATCAGACCGGCGTCACACCGGCAATGGGCCAGATCCGGCAGTAAATCCGGCAAGGCGGACAGGCGGAAGCGGCAATATCCGTCGGCTGAATGCCGGCAGCCGCGGAACCTATGTCAGGCCATTCCATTTCTTCTTGTTCGTTCCTATATCCGCGCCACATCCCCGAAAACCGGATCATGGGTTCAGACCGGGTGAGAAAGCCCCGGCCACAAGACACTTGTGTTTTTCGGCCGCAGTCGCTAATCGCCCCGCATTCGACTGAACTGAAGGTCCCGGCCGTCCAAGGAAAGAGACTATGGCAAAAGGTAAATTCGAGCGTACAAAGCCTCATGTGAACATCGGCACGATTGGCCATGTCGATCATGGCAAGACGTCGCTGACGGCGGCGATCACCAAGTATTTTGGCGAATACAAGCGCTACGACCAGATCGATGCGGCGCCCGAGGAGAAGGCGCGCGGCATCACCATCTCGACGGCGCATGTCGAATACGAGACGGCCAACCGCCACTACGCCCATGTCGACTGCCCCGGCCACGCCGACTACGTCAAGAACATGATCACCGGTGCTGCGCAGATGGACGGCGCGATCCTGGTTGTGTCGGCCGCCGACGGCCCGATGCCGCAGACCCGCGAGCACATCCTGCTGGCCCGTCAGGTCGGCGTGCCGTCGATCGTGGTGTTCTTGAACAAGGTCGACCAGGTCGACGACGCCGAGCTGCTCGAGCTGGTCGAGCTCGAGGTGCGCGAGCTGCTGACCAAGAACGAGTTCCCCGGTGACGACATTCCGATCGTCAAGGGTTCGGCACTTGCGGCTTTGGAAGATTCCGACAAGAAGATCGGCGAGGATTCGATCCGCGAGCTGATGGCTGCGGTCGACGACTACATCCCGACGCCGGTTCGCCCGCTCGACAAGCCGTTCCTGATGCCGATCGAGGACGTGTTCTCGATCTCCGGCCGCGGCACGGTTGTGACCGGCCGCGTCGAGCGCGGCGTGGTCAAGGTCGGCGAGGAGCTTGAGATCGTCGGCATCCGTCCGACCACCAAGACGACCTGCACCGGCGTCGAGATGTTCCGCAAGCTGCTCGACCAGGGCCAGGCCGGCGACAACATCGGCGCGCTGCTGCGCGGTGTCGACCGTGAAGGTGTCGAGCGCGGCCAGGTTCTGGCCAAGCCGGGCACGGTCAAGCCGCACAAGAAGTTCGTCGCCGAAGCCTACATCCTGACCAAGGACGAGGGCGGCCGTCACACGCCGTTCTTCACCAACTACCGGCCGCAGTTCTACTTCCGCACGACCGACGTGACCGGCATCGTGTCGCTGCCGGAAGGCACCGAGATGGTGATGCCGGGCGACAACATCACCGTCGATGTCGAGCTGATCGTGCCGATCGCCATGGAAGAGAAGCTGCGCTTCGCCATCCGTGAAGGCGGCCGCACCGTGGGTGCCGGCATCGTCGTCACCATCAAAGAGTAATCGATACCGGCATCCGCCGGATCGACAGGGAAGGGCGGTCTTCGGGCCGCCCTTTCTTCGTTTACTGGCTCCACGCAGAACAATCTTGCGCGGTCGTTTCAAAGCTATTGCAAGCACCACCGCCGCCACTATTATAGGTTGCATCAAGGGGGCTTTTGCCAAGCGTGGTTCGGGGACGCCGTCTGAACAGTAGGGCCGGGTGGTGGCGCGGGTTGGTTCGCCTGGCGCAGGTGGTTGCGATGGCGATAGCGGCCTTCGCCGCGAACGCCGAGGATGTGTCCGATCCTAGGACATGGGATCCGAAGTCATGGTACCTTCCGGGCAGTTCGTCCGATGGTTTTTCGGAGATGCGGTTCATCATTGCCCGCAGCAGTGCAGTCGGCTGTAAGCCCAACTGTCCGGAATGGATTTCAGCAGAAGGCGCCATCGCAGCCGGCACGCCGGCTCTACTAAAGCGGGTACTGAAAAAGCTCGGCACTCGCAAACTGCCGATTATCGTCAATTCCCCTGGCGGTGATGTCGACGCTGCGCTCCAGCTCGGTCGCATAATACGCAAGAACAGGCTCGACATCGCCATCGGTAAGACCGAGTTTTCCGATTGCTGGCCGGGGATGGAGGGTTGCGGGGCCAGCTACGGCAAAGGCGTAGCCTATTTCGGCGTCGCGTCCGACGGTGGGGCCATGTGCAATTCCGCCTGTCCGCTGATGTTTGCCGGAGGCGTCCGCCGCGTGGCGGGCAGCTGGGCCTATCTGGGTGTTCATCAGATCACCACCACTTATTTCCCCTCAACACGGCATTTTCGAACCACCCATCAAACCATCCGTGGCAAAAAATATCGGGTCACCACGGAGACCGTCACTCAAGGCGAGAGCTACAAGACCTATAAAATGAGCAAGGCGTTTTCGAGAAAGATCTCGGCCTATCTCAGGGAGATGGGGGTCGGGCGGGGAGTGCTCGACACAATGAAGGCCACGCCTGCCAGCGACATCCGCCAGATCGCTCTCGACGACATGCTGACGATGAAGCTGGTCACCAGCAGGGACTCCCTCGACATACTTACGCTGGCGGGCATATGCCGGCGGAGCCCGGCGCCGCCGAACTGCAGGGAGGTCCCTGCGAATGCCAAGCCGGCCAAGACGGCAGTGGTGGCCGTCCGAGGGGCCGTTGTTCCAGCCACTCCTTCGGCCCGTCCAGCGCCGGTCGACAATTCGATGCGTTTCGTCTTGGTCCGGAGCAGCGATCCGAAATGCGGTCTCGATTGCCCCGAATGGATTGCAGCGCAAGGCACGATCACGCCCGATTCGCAGAAGATATTTCGCCAATTGCTCGATACGGTCGGCGGCCGGCGTCTGCCGTTGATCGTGAGTTCGCCGGGAGGCGATTTGCTCAGCGCCTTGGCAATGGGAAGGTTGATCCGCGACCGCAAACTTGACGTCGCGATTGCGCGCACCGATTTTACCGGGTGCAAGCCGCAGGACAAAGGGTGCGCGCCACCGGATGGGTTCTATCCTGGTGTCGCGACCGATTTAGGTGCGGGGTGCGATGCCGCCTGTCCGATCATGCTTGCTGGGGGCGTCAGACGTTTCGTGGGCCCCAAGGTGCCAGTCAGCGTTCAATCACTGGCATTCGCGGAGCGGATACGCTCTTATCTAGCGGAAATGTCGGTCAGGCAGCATCTGTTTCCGCCGATGCCGCTCGACCGCTTTGATTATAAGCGTAACCGGCTCCCGCTCGAACCCGGCACAATGTTGACGATGGGACTGACGACGGGACCTGAATCGGCGAACCATTTGGTGGGGCCGACTGTCTGTAAAACCGAACCGAGGCCGCAAAATTGTCCGGCGGCATCGGCGCTCAAGGTTGACGCACAATTCCCACTAAAGCCGTAGCCGTTGAAATACCCAAAGCCCTACCTCGAAGGGCGGTCTTCGGGCCGCCCGTCTCGCTTTTGGATACGGCCGGCATACTTTTCTGGGTACGGCCGGCGCTTGCGCCATCGTCGCAAAACGCTGTTGCAAGCCGGCAAAGCTGAACTACTATAGGTCGCATTGCGGGGGGCTTCCCGAATGGTTTCGTGGCACCGTCTGAATGGCCAGGCATGGTGGATGGTGATCTGCCTGGCGTCGTTCCTGGTCATGGAACACGCTGCCTTGGCGGCGAACACCAAAAAATCCGGGCCGGATCTTGGTCCGACGATGCGGTTTGTCGTCGTCCGCAGCAGCGCGCCTGGTTGCGAACCGACCTGCCCGGAATGGATATCGGCTGAAGGCTCGATAGAGGCCGGCACGCCGACCCTGTTCAAGCGCACGCTCAAGGGGCTTGGTGGCCGAAAACTGCCCGTTGTCGTGGATTCTCCCGGCGGCAACGTCGAAGCGGCGCTGGCGCTTGGCCGGCTGCTGCGCAAGAACAAGCTCGATATCGCGGTTGGCAAAACCCGGTTCACCGGTTGCCAGCCCGATGCCAAGGACTGCAAGGAGAACGACGGCAAGGGCGCTCGCTATTTCGGCAATGCCTATGCCAGCGGCGCCATCTGCAATTCCGCCTGTCCACTGATGTTTGCCGGCGGCATCAGGCGCGTCGTCGGGCAATGGGCCTTTCTCGGCGTGCATCAGATCACCACGACCTTCATCCGCACAAAATTGCAGTACCGGACCACCTATCGCGTGGTCGGAGGCAAGAAGAAGATCCTCAGCAAGAAGATCGTCGGCCGCAAGAACGCCGGCAGCTACAAGACCTACGAGATGAGCAGGTCGGTGGAGAAAAGACTGGCTGCCTATCTGAACGAAATGGGCGTCGGCCAGGCCGTGCTCGAGACGATGAAGAACACGCCGGCCAGCAGCATCCAGCAGCTGGCTCCCTACGACATGCTGCAGGCGAAGCTGGTGACCAGCCTGGATGCCGTCGACCTGCTGACCGCGCCAACCCTGTGCAACACCGATCCGGTGGCCGCGAACTGCAGGGAAATACCGGCGCCGGCCGGCGACGTGGTGGCGTACGCCAAGCCCACTCCTGCCGCGCCGGTCGAACCTGAAACCGGGCAGCGGGCCGATGTTGGCGATATGCGCTTCGTCCTGGTTCGCGGCAGAAGTTTTCTCTGCGATCCCAACTGTCCCGAATGGATCTCGGCGGAAGGCACGATCAGCGCTCGAACGCCGGAACGGCTGCGCCAACTGCTGGACACGATCGGTGACCGGCGACTGCCCGTGGTGATCAACTCGCCGGGAGGCGACGTGCTCGGCGCTCTGGCCGCCGGAAGGTTGATCCGAGAACGCAAGCTCGACGTGGCGGTTGCGCGGACGGACTTCATTGGATGCGAGCCGGACAAGGCGGATTGCGCCGCCAGGGATGGCGTCCATGTCGGGCTGACGATCGATGCGAGCGGCGCGTGTGGCGCGGCCTGCCCGATCATGCTTGCCGGCGGTGTCAGGCGCCTTGTCGGTCCTCGCGCGCAGTTGACCGTGCACTCGATGGGGTTGGAGCAGCGGGTCAAAACCTATCTCAGGGATATGGCGGTCGGATCCGGTCTGCTGGTGGCGATGCGCTCGGTGCCGGCCTCGCGCCATCGGCAGCTCGAACCCGGGATGATGCTGAAAGTCGGGCTGACGACCGGGCTTGGTTCGGCCGATGAATTTACCGGCCCGACCATCTGCAAGTCACAGCCAATGCCGGAGAATTGCCGCGTCGTGTCGACGTCCGAGGTTCAGGCCGAGGCGGCCGTCAAGCTGTAAGACGCAGTCACGCCCCAGCCAAGCGCGATAGGGCGAGGCGGGGTAGTCCTTCCTGAATGCGCCACAATCCGCCGCGACGTTCGACCGATTCGGCAATGAACAAGGTTTGACGATGCTGATCGCTCATCTTCCGGCTGGCTACATACTCGGTACTTTCGCACGAAACCGTTGGCCCGGCAGATCGGGGATCATGGCGGCGGCAATGCTCGGCAGCGTCGTCCCGGACCTCGACATGGTCTATTTCCATTTTGTCGATGGCGGACGAACCCATCACCACGCCTACGTCACGCACTGGCCGCTCTTCTGGGCAGCGGTTGGCCTTGTGGCACTGTCGGTCGCGAAATGGCGGGATCCGCGATATCTGGCCCCGGTCGGCGCCTTCTTTGCCGCCGCAATGATACACATGATCCTGGACAGCGTGGCGTCGCCTATCATGTGGCTAATGCCGTTCGACCGGCGCGCGCTCGAACTCGTCACGGTTCCGGCGATGTATCGCAACTGGGTCATGAGCTTCATGTTGCATTGGACTTTTGCCGTGGAACTTCTGATATGCGCCTGGGCGCTGGCCCTTGGATTTCGACGATTGCAGCCCGGCGCGGCCACGCATGAAAACTCGACTTGAGTTCTTGTCCGCTTTATGAAATAGCAGCGCGCGATACGGGCATAGCTCAGTTGGTAGAGCGGCGGTCTCCAAAACCGCAGGTCGTAGGTTCGAGCCCTGCTGCCCGTGCCATTTTTCGAAATGGCCAATTCATGAAAAAATTTCTGGTCTTCCGCGCATCGACCTTTTGAAAATCGCGCGGTGGCATGCCATATAGGCTGTCTTGAGGCATAAGAGCGCCATAGCCGGAACGGGACGACTGGATGGTTCCGAGGCGGCGTTTGGCATAAAGCGGACACTTGCCACTTGCGTGGATCAAGAATCGGTTTTATGTAGACGAAACAGACACGCGACGCGTGGAGCTGGGAAGCCGGCTTTACGCGTCCGATTTGCATGGGCGAAATGATTGCGCTGATTCGGCGCAAACACAGGCTCAGGCGGCACATCCCGGCCAGCGGGATCATCCAGGAGATCCGGTCAACGGGTCTTGCAGACAGAGCGGCACATGGCTTCGAAAACCACAAATCCATTCGTCTTTCTCCAGCAGGTTCGCGCGGAGACCGCCAAGGTGACTTGGCCGTCGCGTCGCGAAACGATGATCTCGACGGTGATGGTTCTGGCGTTCGCTGTGATCGCGATGATCTTTTTCTTTACTGCCGATCAGCTCATGGGCCTCGCGGTCGAGCAGATTCTGGGCATTGGACGCTGAGTCCGGCGATTACGGAGAAGCCTTGAAATGACTGCGCGGTGGTACATCGTCCACGCCTATTCGAACTTTGAAAAAAAGGTCGCTGAGGACATCGAGAACAAGGCCAAGCAGAAAGGCCTGTCCGCTGACATCGAGCAGATCGTGGTGCCTACCGAGAAGGTCGTCGAGATACGCCGCGGCCGCAAGGTCGATGCCGAGCGCAAGTTCTTCCCGGGCTACGTGCTGCTGAAGGCCAACCTGACCGACGCAGTGTTCTCGCTCGTGAAGAACACGCCGAAGGTCACCGGCTTCCTGGGTGATTCGAAGCCGGTGCCGATCACCGAGGCCGAGGCCCAGCGCATCCTGAACCAGGTGCAGGAAGGCGTCGAGCGGCCGAAGCCGTCGGTCACTTTCGAGATCGGCGAGGCGATCCGCGTCTCGGACGGTCCGTTCGCCTCGTTCAACGGTTTCGTCCAGGAAGTGGACGAGGAGCGGGCGCGGCTCAAGGTGGAAGTTTCGATCTTCGGGCGCGCCGTGCCGGTCGATCTCGAATTCGGACAGGTCGAAAAGGGCTGATCCGAAATCCTTGTCGCCAATTCGGCGGTGAGGGAGGCGGCGTGGAAATCGCCGCCAAAACGGGGTGGGAGGCGAATGCGGCTTTAGCCCGCTGCAGGAACCGCACCACCAGACTGCAACCGCCGGTGTTGCCCAGATTTGGGGCCGGCATGAGATGAAGGCAGGAAGAGATGGCTAAGAAAATTGCAGGCCAGCTCAAGCTCCAGGTTTCCGCGGGCTCGGCGACGCCGTCGCCCCCGATCGGACCGGCGCTTGGTCAGCGCGGCATCAACATCATGGAGTTCTGCAAGGCGTTCAACGCGCAGACCCAGGAAATGGAAAAGGGATCGCCGGTTCCGGTCGTGATCACCTACTACCAGGACAAGTCGTTCACCTTCGTCATGAAGACGCCGCCGGTGAGCTACTTCCTGAAGAAGGCCGCAAACCTGAAGTCGGGCTCGAAGGAGCCGGGCAAGGTCAAGGCCGGCACGATCGGCCGCGACAAGGTGCGCGCCATCGCCGAGCAGAAGATGAAGGATCTGAACGCGACCGATATCGAGGGGGCCATGCGCATGGTCGAGGGCTCCGCCCGCTCGATGGGTCTGGAAGTGGTGGGCTGAGATCATGGCAAAGATTGCAAAGCGTGTATCGAAGACCCGCGAAGGCATCGATCCCAACAAGGCCTATGCCTTGGGTGATGCGCTGAAGCTGCTCAAGGACCGGTCCTCGGTGAAATTCGACGAGACCGTTGAAATCGCGATGAACCTGGGTGTCGACCCGCGCCATGCCGACCAGATGGTCCGTGGCGTGGTCAACCTGCCGAACGGCACCGGCCGTACCGTCCGCGTCGCGGTTTTCGCGCGTGGCGACAAGGCCGAGGAAGCCAAGGCGGCCGGCGCCGATATCGTTGGCGCCGAGGATCTGGTCGACATCGTCCAGAAGGGCACGATCGACTTCGATCGCTGCATCGCCACGCCGGACATGATGCCGCTGGTCGGCCGTCTGGGCAAGGTGCTCGGCCCGCGTGGCATGATGCCGAACCCGAAGGTCGGCACTGTCACCACCGACGTTACCGCCGCCGTCAAGGCGTCGAAGGGTGGCGCGGTCGAGTTCCGCGTCGAGAAGGCCGGCATCGTTCATGGCGGCGTCGGCAAGATCTCGTTCGACGTCAAGGCGCTGGAAGAGAATGTTCGCGCCTTCGCTGACGCGGTCACCAAGGCGAAGCCGGCTGGCGCCAAGGGCAACTACGTCAAGAAGGTGTCGGTCACCTCGACGATGGGCCCTGGCCTCAAGCTCGACGTCTCGACGCTGGCAGCGTCCTGATACGAACCATTTGGATCTGCCGCTAAAGGGCTGATCCGCAAACAGAATTCCGGGCCTCCGATTTATCTTGGCGGCCCGGTACCGGAAGTCGGAAGGCTTCCGGACATCCTGTCCGAGATTGCGGGCGGCCCCAGGCCTTGGTTCAAGGGGGGCCTTAATTCATGTGGGCCTGCATGAGACGGGTGAAGACCGGACAACGGAGCGACTGCTCCAATGAAAGGTTCGAACCGTGTTTGCCTTTTGTCTGCGCACCATTCGGCTTGCCGGCTGGTGTGGCGAAAGGGGGCAGGATCCTCGAGCGTCGTTCGGGAGATCCGTTACTGGATGGCCCGGCCGGCAAAAGGCAACCCGACACCTGTCCTCGTAATGGGAATGTTCCCGTTAACAGGATTGGGGTCAACTGGAGATAGGCAGTGGACAGAGCGGAAAAACGCGAACTCGTCACGGGCCTGAATGAAGCGTTTTCGGGCGCTGGTTCAGTCGTCGTGGCCCACTACGCCGGTATTACCGTCGCGCAAATGAACGACCTTCGGTCGAAAATGCGTGTCGCCGGTGGCACCGTCAAAGTCGCGAAGAACCGTCTCGCCAAAATCGCTCTTCAGGGCACGGACTCCGCATCGATCATCGACCTGTTCAAGGGACAGACGCTGATCGCGTATTCGGAGGATCCGATTGCGGCGCCGAAGGTCGCGTCCGATTTCGCCAAGGGAAATGACAAGCTCGTCATTCTCGGCGGCGCAATGGGCACCACCTCGCTCAACGCCGACGGTGTGAAGGCACTTGCCACACTTCCGTCGCTCGATGAGCTGCGCGCCAGGCTGGTTGGCATGATCGCCACGCCGGCAACCCGGATCGCCCAGATCGTCAATGCGCCTGCGGCTTCGGTCGCGCGCGTCATCGGCGCTTACGCCCGGAAGGACGAGGCGGCATGAGGCCGTTCCTCGCTATCACAAACACACGTTCGAACCTTATGAAGGAATATTGCAATGGCTGATCTGGCAAAGATCGTAGACGACCTTTCGAAGCTGACCGTCCTCGAGGCGGCCGAGCTGTCGAAGCTTCTGGAAGAAAAGTGGGGCGTTTCCGCTGCTGCTCCGGTGGCGGTTGCTGCCGCCGGCGGTGCTGCGGCTGCTGCTGCTCCGGTCGAGGAAAAGACGGAATTCGACGTCGTCCTCACCGAGGCGGGCGCTCAGAAGATCAACGTCATCAAGGAAGTTCGCGCCATCACCGGTCTTGGCCTCAAGGAAGCCAAGGACCTGGTCGAGGCGGCTCCGAAGCCGGTCAAGGAAGCTGTTTCCAAGGCCGACGCGGACAAGTTCAAGGCCCAGCTGGAAGCAGCCGGCGCCAAGGTCGAACTGAAGTAAGCGTTTGATATCGGCGGGCGGCTTCGCGCCGTCCGCCGCTCCCTTGGCGCGAAGGGAGGCTGCGTAACGCGAAGAGTACGAAAACCTCTTTCCTGAGGGCCGTAAGCCGGCCTTCAGGAAACGGGTTTTCTCCCGTTTTGGCCGGCCACCGACAGGTGGCGGGTGAACAAATAAAGGCCGCCGCCGAAGGTGGCCGAGAATGCAAGGCGAGCCGCGGCGAGGCTCGCCCCGAGAATCGAGCTAAGGAGCGACGATGGCCCAGACACAAACTTTCAATGGCCGCAGACGCGTACGCAAATTCTTCGGAAAGATTCCGGAAGTTGCGGAGATGCCGAACCTGATCGAGGTTCAGAAGGCATCCTATGACCAGTTCCTGATGGTCGAGGAGCCCAAGGGCGGGCGTCCTGACGAGGGGCTGCAGGCGGTTTTCAAATCGGTGTTCCCGATCTCCGACTTTTCCGGCTCCTCGATGCTGGAATTCGTGAAGTACGAGTTCGAAGCACCGAAATTCGACGTTGACGAATGCCGTCAGCGCGACCTGACCTATGCCGCGCCACTCAAGGTGACGCTGCGCCTCATCGTGTTCGATATCGACGAGGATACCGGCGCCAAGTCGATCAAGGACATCAAGGAGCAGGACGTCTATATGGGCGACATGCCGCTCATGACCTTGAACGGCACCTTCATCGTCAATGGCACCGAGCGCGTCATCGTCTCGCAGATGCACCGTTCGCCGGGCGTCTTCTTCGACCATGACAAGGGCAAGTCGCACTCGTCGGGCAAGCTGCTGTTTGCCGCGCGCGTCATCCCCTATCGCGGATCGTGGCTCGACATCGAGTTCGACTCGAAGGACGTCGTGCACGCCCGCATCGACCGCCGCCGCAAGATTCCGGTGACATCGCTGCTGATGGCGCTCGGCATGGATGCCGAGGAGATCTTGTCGACCTTCTACAACAAGATCACCTACAAGCGCGCCGGCGACCACTGGCGCATCCCGTTCAACGTCGAGCGTTTCCGCGGCCTCAAGGCTGTCGGCGACCTGATCGATGCAGACACCAACGAGGTCGTCGTCGAGGCCGGCAAGAAGATCACCGCACGCCAGGCCCGTCAGCTCGGCGAAAAGGGTCTCAAGGCGATCAAGGCGACCGACGAGGATCTGCTCGGCAACTACCTTGCCGAGGACATCGTCAACTATGCGACCGGCGAGATTTTCCTCGAGGCCGGCGACGAGATCGACGAAAAGACGCTAAAAGTGCTTCTCGCCGCCGGCGACGACGAGATCAAGGTTCTCGACATCGACCACGTCAATGTCGGCGCCTATATCCGCAACACGCTCAACGTCGACAAGAACGAGAGCCGCCAGGACGCGCTGTTCGACATCTACCGTGTCATGCGCCCCGGCGAGCCGCCGACGCTGGAAACCGCCGAAGCCATGTTCAACTCGCTGTTCTTCGACAGCGAGCGTTATGACCTGTCGGCCGTCGGCCGCGTCAAGATGAACATGCGCCTCGAGCTCAAGGCCGAGGACACCGTGCGCGTGCTGCGCAAGGACGACATCCTGGCCGTGGTCAAGACGCTGGTCGAACTGCGCGATGGCAAGGGCGAGATCGACGACATCGACAATCTCGGCAATCGCCGCGTGCGCTCGGTCGGCGAACTGATGGAGAACCAGTACCGCGTCGGCCTCTTGCGCATGGAGCGCGCGATCAAGGAACGCATGTCCTCGATCGAGATCGATACGGTGATGCCGCAGGACCTGATCAACGCCAAGCCGGCGGCTGCCGCCGTGCGCGAGTTCTTCGGTTCCTCGCAGTTGTCGCAGTTCATGGACCAGACCAACCCGCTGTCGGAGATCACCCACAAGCGCCGTCTCTCGGCGCTTGGACCCGGTGGCCTGACCCGCGAGCGCGCCGGCTTCGAGGTGCGCGACGTGCACCCGACGCATTACGGCCGCATCTGCCCGATCGAGACGCCGGAAGGCCCGAACATCGGTCTGATCAACTCGCTGGCCACCTTTGCGCGCGTCAACAAGTATGGCTTCATCGAGAGCCCGTACCGCAAGATCGTCAACGGCAAGTTGACCAATGAGGTCGTCTATCTCTCCGCGATGGAAGAGGCCAAGCACCACGTCGCGCAGGCCAATGCCGAGCTCGACAAGAATGGTGGTTTCGTCGACGAATTCGTCATTTGCCGCAATGCCGGCGAAGTGATGATGGCGCCGCGCGAAAACGTCGATCTGATGGACGTGTCGCCGAAGCAGATGGTGTCGGTGGCCGCGGCCCTGATCCCGTTCCTCGAGAACGACGACGCCAACCGCGCGCTGATGGGCTCGAACATGCAGCGTCAGGCCGTGCCGCTGGTGCGCGCCGAAGCGCCGTTCGTCGGCACCGGCATGGAGCCGATCGTCGCCCGTGACTCCGGCGCCGCCATCGGCGCCCGCCGCGGCGGCATCGTCGACCAGGTCGACGCGACGCGTATCGTCATCCGCGCCACCGAAGATCTCGATCCCGGCAAGTCGGGCGTCGACATCTACCGGCTGATGAAGTTCCAGCGTTCGAACCAGAACACCTGCATCAACCAGCGTCCGCTGGTGCGCATGGGCGACCTGGTCAACAAGGGCGACATCATCGCCGACGGTCCGTCGACCGAGCTCGGCGATCTGGCGCTCGGCCGCAACGTGCTGGTCGCGTTCATGCCGTGGAACGGTTACAACTACGAGGACTCGATCCTCTTGTCCGAGCGCATCGTCGCCGATGACGTCTTCACCTCGATCCACATCGAGGAGTTCGAGGTCATGGCGCGCGATACCAAGCTCGGGCCGGAGGAAATCACCCGCGACATCCCCAACGTCTCGGAAGAAGCGCTGAAGAACCTCGACGAGGCCGGCATCGTCTATATCGGTGCCGAAGTGCAGCCGGGCGACATCCTGGTCGGCAAGATCACGCCGAAGGGTGAAAGCCCGATGACGCCGGAAGAAAAGCTTCTGCGCGCCATTTTTGGCGAAAAGGCATCGGACGTGCGTGACACCTCCATGCGCATGCCGCCCGGAACCTTCGGCACCGTCGTCGAAGTGCGCGTCTTCAACCGCCACGGCGTGGAGAAGGACGAGCGCGCCATGGCGATCGAACGCGAGGAGATCGAACGCCTCGCCAAGGACCGCGACGACGAGCAGGCGATCCTCGACCGCAACGTCTATTCGCGCCTGTCCGACGTTCTCGTCGGCAAGGATGCGATTGCCGGGCCGAAGGGTTTCAAGAAGGGCTCGAAGCTGTCGAAGGACACGCTCGACGAGTATCCGCGTTCGCAGTGGTGGCAGTTTGCGGTGGAGAACGAAAAGCTCCAGAGCGAACTGGAAGCCCTGCGCGGCCAGTACGACGATTCCAAGAAGGCGCTCGAACAGCGCTTCATGGACAAGGTCGAGAAGGTGCAGCGCGGCGACGAGATGCCTCCCGGCGTCATGAAGATGGTCAAGGTCTTCGTGGCCGTGAAGCGCAAGATGCAGCCCGGCGACAAGATGGCCGGCCGGCACGGCAACAAGGGTGTCGTGTCGCGGATCGTTCCGGTCGAGGACATGCCGTTCCTCGAGGACGGCACGCATGCCGATATCGTGCTCAACCCGCTGGGTGTGCCGAGCCGCATGAATGTCGGCCAGATTCTGGAGACGCATCTGGGCTGGGCTTGCGCCGGAATGGGCAGGAAGATCGGCGAGCTGATCGACGCGTACAAGACAGGCGGCGACATCAAGCCGCTGCGCAAGACCCTCGAGAGCTTCATGCCGGCCAACGACCGCAACGAGCCGGTCCGCGACTATGACGACGAGAGCGTCGTTCGCCTCAGCGAGCAGATGCGCCGCGGCGTCTCCATCGCGACACCGGTGTTCGACGGCGCGCACGAGGCCGACATCAACATCATGCTGGAGCAGGCGGGCCTGCACACCAGCGGTCAGTCGCAGCTCTATGACGGACGCACCGGCGAGCCGTTCGATCGCAAAGTGACGATGGGCTACATATATATGCTCAAGCTTCACCATCTTGTGGACGACAAGATCCACGCGCGTTCGATTGGGCCGTACTCGCTCGTTACCCAGCAGCCGCTGGGCGGCAAGGCGCAGTTCGGTGGCCAGCGCTTCGGCGAGATGGAGGTCTGGGCTCTCGAAGCGTACGGCGCCGCCTACACGCTGCAGGAGATGCTGACGGTGAAGTCGGACGACGTCGCCGGCCGCACCAAGGTCTATGAGGCTATCGTCAGAGGCGACGACACCTTCGAGGCCGGCATCCCCGAGAGCTTCAACGTTCTCGTCAAGGAAATGCGGTCTCTGGGCCTCAATGTCGAGCTGGAGAACACCAAGCTCGACGACAACCCGATCCGGCTGCCCGACGCGGCCGAATAAGCAAGACGCTTGGTCGCGGGAGAGGGCTCCCGCGACCGAGCGCACCAAATTTTCGACCGATGGTCGACCAAGTCGGCGGGCGTTTGGCCCGCGCTAGATGCAAGGGGTTTCGATGACCCCGAAAAGGAGAACGGCATGAACCAAGAGGTCATGAATCTCTTCAATCCCCAGGCGCCTGCGCAGGTGTTCGATTCCATCCGGATCTCGCTCGCCAGCCCTGAGAAGATTCTGTCCTGGTCGTTCGGCGAGATCAAGAAGCCGGAGACCATCAACTACCGCACCTTCAAGCCGGAGCGCGACGGCCTGTTCTGCGCGCGTATTTTCGGTCCGATCAAGGACTACGAATGCCTGTGCGGCAAGTACAAGCGCATGAAGTACAAGGGCGTCATCTGCGAGAAGTGCGGCGTCGAAGTCACGCTGTCGCGCGTCCGTCGCGAGCGCATGGGCCATATCGAGCTGGCCGCGCCCGTCGCCCATATCTGGTTCCTGAAGTCGCTGCCGTCGCGTATCGGCACGCTGCTCGACATGACGCTGAAGGACATCGAGCGCGTTCTCTACTTCGAGAACTACATCGTCACCGAGCCCGGCCTGACCGCGCTGAAGGAGCACCAGCTCCTTAGCGAGGAAGAGTACATGATGGCCGTCGACGAATATGGCGAGGATTCGTTCACCGCCATGATCGGCGCCGAGGCCATCCACGACCTTCTGGCCGGCATGGACCTGGAGAAGATCGCCGGCGACCTGCGTTCGGAGCTGGCTTCGACTACATCCGAGCTCAAGCAGAAGAAGTATCTGAAGCGGCTCAAGGTCGTCGAGAACTTCATGGAGTCCGGCAACCGTCCGGAATGGATGATCATGAAGGTGGTGCCGGTGATCCCGCCGGACCTGCGCCCGCTGGTTCCCCTGGACGGCGGCCGCTTCGCCACGTCCGATCTCAACGATCTCTATCGCCGCGTCATCAACCGCAACAACCGTCTGAAGCGGCTGATCGAGCTGCGCGCGCCCGGCATCATCGTGCGCAATGAAAAGCGCATGCTGCAGGAAGCCGTCGACGCGCTGTTCGACAACGGCCGTCGCGGCCGCGTCATCACCGGCGCCAACAAGCGTCCGCTGAAGTCGCTGTCCGACATGCTGAAGGGCAAGCAGGGCCGGTTCCGCCAGAACCTGCTCGGCAAGCGCGTCGACTATTCCGGCCGCTCGGTCATCGTGACCGGTCCGGAGCTCAAGCTGCACCAGTGCGGCCTGCCGAAGAAGATGGCGCTCGAACTGTTCAAGCCCTTCATCTATGCCCGTCTCGACGCCAAGGGTTATTCCTCGACCGTCAAGCAGGCGAAGAAGCTGGTCGAGAAGGAGCGTCCGGAGGTCTGGGATATCCTCGACGAGGTTATTCGCGAGCATCCGGTGCTTCTGAACCGTGCGCCGACGCTGCACCGCCTCGGCATCCAGGCGTTCGAGCCGATTCTGATCGAAGGCAAGGCGATCCAGCTTCACCCGCTGGTCTGCACGGCCTTCAACGCCGACTTCGACGGCGACCAGATGGCGGTTCACGTGCCGCTGTCGCTGGAAGCACAGCTTGAAGCCCGCGTGCTGATGATGTCGACCAACAACATCCTGCACCCGGCTTCCGGCGCGCCGATCATCGTGCCGTCGCAGGACATGGTCCTGGGTCTCTACTATCTCTCGATCGTCAACCAGAACGAGCCGGGCGAGGGCATGGTGTTTGCCGACATGGGCGAACTCCAGCACGCGCTCGAGACCAAGGCGGTGACGCTGCACTCCAAGATCAAGGGCCGCTTCCGCTCGGTCGATGCGGACGGCAAGGTCGTGTCGAAGATCTACGACACCACGCCCGGCCGCATGATCATCGGCGAGCTTCTGCCGAAGAACGTCAATGTGCCGTACGAGACCGCCAACCAGGAGATGACCAAGAAGAACATCTCCAAGATGATCGACACCGTCTACCGCCATTGCGGTCAGAAGGAGACGGTCATTTTCTGCGATCGCATCATGGCCCTCGGCTTCAGCCACGCCTGCCGCGCCGGCATTTCGTTCGGCAAGGACGACATGCTGATCCCGGATGCCAAGATCAAGCTGGTTTCCGACACCGAGGCCTTGGCCAAGGAATACGAGCAGCAGTACAATGACGGCCTGATCACCCAGGGCGAGAAGTACAACAAGGTCGTCGACGCTTGGGCCAAGTGCTCGGAAAAGGTCGCCGACGAGATGATGGCTCGCATCAAGGCGGTCGAGTTCGAGGACAATGGCCGTCAAAAGCCGATGAACTCGATCTACATGATGTCGCACTCCGGTGCGCGCGGCTCGCCCACCCAGATGCGCCAGCTTGCTGGTATGCGCGGCCTGATGGCCAAGCCGAGCGGCGAGATCATCGAAACGCCGATCATCTCGAACTTCAAGGAAGGCCTGACCGTGCTCGAGTACTTCAACTCGACCCACGGCGCCCGCAAGGGTCTGGCCGACACCGCCTTGAAGACGGCGAACTCGGGTTACCTCACCCGTCGTCTGGTCGACGTGGCGCAGGACTGCATCGTCAACTCCGTCGACTGCGGCACCGACAAGGGCCTCACCATGCAGCCGATCGTCGATGCCGGCCAGGTCGTCGCTTCCGTCGGCCAGCGGGTTCTCGGCCGCACGGCGCTCGACGACATCACGCATCCGGTCACCGGTGAGGTTCTGGTCAAGGCCGGAACCCTGATGGACGAACGCGACGTCGAGCAGATCGAAAAGGCCGGCGTCCAGTCGGTCCGCATCCGCTCGGCGCTGACCTGCGACGTCAGGGTCGGTGTCTGCGCGGTCTGCTACGGACGCGATCTGGCCCGCGGCACCCCGGTCAACCAGGGCGAGGCTGTCGGCGTCATCGCGGCGCAGTCGATCGGCGAGCCGGGCACCCAGCTCACCATGCGTACCTTCCACATGGGCGGCACGGCGCAGGTGGTGGACTCGTCGTTCCTTGAAGCCTCGTATGAGGGCAAGGTCGAGATCCGCAACCGCAACGTGGTGCGCAACTCCGACGGCCAGCAGATGGTCATGGGCCGCAATATGGCCGTGCTGATCCTCGACGAGGCCGGCAAGGAGCGCGCCACGCACCGCCTCACCTATGGTTCGCGCATCTTCGTGGACGATGGCGACAAGGTGAAGCGCGGCCAGCGCATCGCCGAGTGGGATCCCTATACCCGCCCGGTCCTCACCGAAATCGAGGGCAAGGTGGCGTTCGAGGATCTGGTCGACGGCATTTCCGTCCAGGAAACGGCCGACGAATCGACCGGCATCACCAAGCGCGAGGTCATCGACTGGCGTTCGACGCCGCGCGGCAACGACCTCAAGCCGGCGATCGTAGTCCAGGACGCCAAGGGCAAGGTCGGCAAACTGTCGAAGGGCGGCGACGCTCGCTTCCTGCTCTCGGTCGAGGCCATTCTGTCGGTCGAGCCGGGTGCACAGGTTCGCCCCGGCGACGTGCTGGCGCGTATCCCGATGGAAAGCGCCAAGACCAAAGACATCACCGGCGGTCTGCCGCGTGTTGCCGAACTGTTCGAGGCACGCCGTCCGAAGGATCACGCCATCATCGCCGAGATCGATGGCACGATCCGCTTCGGCCGCGACTACAAGAACAAGCGTCGCATCATCATCGAGCCACATGACTCGACGCTTGAGCCGGTCGAATACCTGATCCCGAAAGGCAAGCCGTTCCATCTCCAGGACGGCGACGTCATCGAGAAGGGCGACTACATCCTCGACGGCAATCCGGCGCCGCACGACATCCTGGCGATCAAGGGCGTTGAGGCGCTTGCCTCCTACCTCGTCAACGAGATCCAGGAGGTCTACCGTCTGCAGGGCGTGTCGATCAACGACAAGCACATCGAGGTGATCGTTCGCCAGATGCTGCAGAAGGTCGAGATCACTGCGCAGGGCGACTCGACCTACATTCCGGGCGACCACGTCGACGTGATCGAGCTGGAAGAGGTCAACGAGCGCCTGGTCGAGGACGGCAAGAAGCCGGCCGAAGGCCAGCCGGTGCTGTTGGGCATCACCAAGGCCTCGCTGCAGACGCCGTCCTTCATCTCGGCCGCCTCCTTCCAGGAGACGACCAGGGTGCTGACCGAAGCGGCGGTTGCCGGCAAGACGGACATGCTGCAGGGGCTGAAGGAAAACGTCATCGTCGGCCGTCTGATCCCGGCCGGCACCGGCGGCACGATGAGCCAGATCCGGCGCATCGCCACCTCGCGTGACGAGCTGATCATCGACGAGCGCCGCAAGGCGTCGGGCGTCGAGGTCGCCGACCCGATGCTGACCGACATGGCTTCCGCCGCGCAGTAAGCGCGGCGGGTACAGATCTCAGGCAACGAAGCCGTCGGGGCAACCCGGCGGCTTTTTTGCATGTTGAGTTGGCGACGAACTGGAGGAGGCGTCGTCGAGTGTTGCGACTTGTTTCGATCGTCCGGCGCCGCCCCTCATTGCCCTGCCGGGCATTTCTCCCCGTAAACGGGGAGAAAGAAGCTGGCCGCAACCTTGGCGCTCTTTCTGCGACGGTGGAGATTGGCGAAATCTTTGATGACGGCGTCCTTCTCCCCGTTCACGGGGAGAAGATGGCGGCAGCCAGATGAGGGGCGGCGCGGCGATTGCAGAATGTCAGGACCGGAGAAGGCCACTCCTTGCAGCGCCGCGGCGTCAATCGAAAAACGCTTCCACCACATTGCGCTTGCCGAGCATAAAAGCGTCGGCGACATGTTGCAACGGAGCGAGATCGACGTCGGAAACGCCGGCGCGCACGATCTCGGCGAAGCGCTTGTAGAGCATCGGATATTCGGCTTCCGGCTCGTCGTGAACGATGCGGCCGTCGACCGCGAGTTTTGCGCCGCCGCCCGAAAGCACCATCGCGCCCTTGTCCGTCTCGGCCAGGATGTCCCAGCTTTGCGGGCCGGTCTGGCGCCAGTCGAGTTCCATCGCCACCGGCAAGCCGTTCGAGGTGCGGAAGGCGATGTGCGCGGCGATCGGGGCTGCACGGTTTTCGGGAAAATCGAGGATTGCCGAGCTGATGAACATCGCCGGCAATATGTGGGTCGCGATCGACAGCGCGTTGATGCCGGGATCGAAGACGCCGAAGCCGCCCGGCGCCCAGATCCAGTCCTGGTTCGGGTGCCAGCGGCGCACGTCCTCCTTCCAGTTGATGGCGGCCGACCTGATCTGGGTCGAGCCTAAAAATGCGCGCGCCGCTTCCACCGCCGGCGCATAGCGCGAATGCCAGCTGGCGAACAGCGAGACGCCGTTTGCCGCGGCCAGTGCTTTCAGGTCTTCGACCTCGCTGACCGTGGCGCCGGGTGGCTTTTCCAGAAAAACATGCTTTTTTGCTTCCAGCGCCGTCCGCGCGGCGTCGTAGCGGAACTGCGGCGGCATGCAGAGCGATACGGCCTCGAGCTCCGGCACGGCGTCGAGCATCGCCTCGATATCAGGAAAATTCGCGATGCCGTCCACCTTGCCGTGCCGGCTGGCGGCGGCGGTGAGCAGGTAGTCACGGTCCTTGGCCAGGGCCGGCAGGTGCTGGTCGCGAACAATCTTTCCCACGCCGACGATGCCGAGCTTGATGGGACCGCTATTCAGGGACATGGGAACTCCGCAGGTTGATATTGCGCTTGGTTCTTAACAGAGAACCGATGCCGGGCAAGCAGTGCCAGACCGCGACGGCCCCAGACCGCGACGGCCCCAGACCGCGACGGCCCCAAACCGCGACGGCCAGGGGCATGGCTGGTCACAGCGGCACGTCGAAGGTGACGATCGACACTTCGCCTTCGAGCGCGCCCTGATAGGCCGACAAATGCGGCTCTTCGTCGGGCACGCCGTCCAAGTCGCCGATCTGGTCGAGCTCCGCCTCGGCGTAGCCTTCGGCCGCGAGTGATTCGAGCGCCCGGCGCACCGCCGAATCGTCGTCGGGCGCGACCAGCATGAGGTGGACGCCTTCCGGCTTGCCGCCCTTTCTTTTCCACGCCCGGCCGGTGATGATGGTGACCGGGCGCTCATCATTGTCGTTCACGGGCCGATTCCTCCGGGCGAGGGGATTTGCGCTGTTCATGTCGCTTTTTCGCATGAAGCGTGGCTATGCAACAGCCGAGGGCCGGTCACTTTCTTCCTTGCTCTTGCAAAATGGCGAAAGAAAATTACATGCGCTTTTCGCATGGCTGCCAAGCCTCGGTTTCAGCGTAATATTTGGTGCTCCGGGGTTGACGGGCAACAGGCTTGCGAGTAGAAGCCGCCCAGTCAGAACCGATGTGAGGCTCTCCCTTCCGAAGCGACACGCTTTGGAGTTTGCCTCAAACAGGGTTCGTTTTACGAGCGAAAAGACATTTCCGGCGTGCATGAAGCGGTTTCCGCTTCCTCTGCCATTTGTTCGGGCAAGACCGCGAGGCGCGGTTTGTGGCCCGACTTTGCGTATGGAAATGACGCTTTGAGCGGCCCTGACCGGGCAAGACACGGAATTGAGAGACAAGAGGGTTTAATGCCTACCGTCAACCAGCTGATCCGCAAGCCGCGCATTGCGCCGGTGAAGCGCAACAAGGTCCCGGCCATGCAGCAGAACCCGCAGAAGCGGGGCGTCTGCACGCGCGTCTACACAACGACGCCGAAGAAGCCGAACTCGGCGCTGCGCAAGGTGGCCAAGATCCGCCTGACCAATGGTTTTGAAGTGATCGGCTACATCCCCGGCGAAGGCCACAACCTTCAGGAGCACTCGGTGGTGATGATCCGCGGCGGCCGCGTCAAGGATCTTCCGGGCGTCCGCTACCATATCATCCGCGGCGTGCTCGACACGCAGGGTGTGAAGAACCGCAAGCAGCGCCGTTCGAAATACGGCGCCAAGCGTCCGAAGTGACCGAAGCGTAGCCAAGGTCATCCCGGACGGCGCCAGGCGACGATCCGGGATCCAGGCCACCACGCAGAATTGAGGCAGAGAAAAAATGTCCCGTCGTCACAGTGCAGAAAAGCGTGAGATCAATCCGGACCCGAAGTTCGGCGATCTGATCGTCACCAAATTCATGAACGCCGTCATGTATGACGGCAAGAAGTCGGTTGCCGAGACCATCGTCTACGGCGCGCTCGACCAGGTCCAGTCCAAGACCAAGCAGGAGCCGGTCACCGTCTTCCATCAGGCGCTCGACAATGTCGCGCCGCATGTGGAAGTGCGTTCGCGCCGCGTCGGCGGCGCCACCTACCAGGTTCCGGTCGACGTGCGCCCCGAGCGTCGTCAGGCGCTGGCCATCCGCTGGCTGATCGCCGCCGCCCGCAACCGCAACGAGACCACGATGGTCGACCGCCTCTCCGGCGAGCTGATGGACGCGGCCAACAACCGCGGCACCGCCGTCAAGAAGCGTGAAGATACCCACAAGATGGCAGAAGCCAACCGCGCCTTCGCGCACTACCGCTGGTAAAGCGCGAACGAGACTGAAGAGGCACCTCCCATGGCCCGTGAATATAAAATCGAAGACTACCGCAATTTCGGTATCATGGCGCATATCGACGCCGGCAAGACGACGACCACCGAGCGCGTCCTCTACTACACGGGCAAGTCGCACAAGATCGGCGAAGTCCATGACGGCGCTGCGACCATGGACTGGATGGAGCAGGAGCAGGAACGCGGCATCACCATCACGTCCGCCGCGACCACGACCTTCTGGAAGGCTCGTGACGGCAAGATGCACCGCTTCAACATCATCGACACTCCCGGCCACGTCGACTTCACCATCGAGGTCGAGCGTTCGCTGCGCGTGCTCGACGGCGCCATTGCGCTGCTCGACGCCAACGCCGGTGTCGAGCCGCAGACGGAGACCGTCTGGCGCCAGGCCGACAAGTACCGCGTGCCGCGCATGATCTTCTGCAACAAGATGGACAAGATCGGCGCGGATTTCTATCGCTCGGTCGAAATGATCGGCTCGCGCCTCGGTGCGCAGGCTGTCGTCATGCAGCTGCCGATCGGCGCCGAGACCGAGTTCAAGGGTGTCGTCGATCTCGTCGAGATGAACGCGCTGGTCTGGCGCGACGAGACGCTCGGCGCCGCCTGGGACGTCGTCGAGATCCCGGACGACCTCAAGGCACGTGCCGAAGAATATCGCGAGAAGATGATCGAGGCCGCCGTCGAAATGGACGAGACGGCGCTCGAGAATTACCTCGAAGGCAAGATGCCCAGCAATGACGAGATCCGCGCCCTGATCCGCAAGGGCACCATCGCGGTGAAGTTCTACCCGATGTTCTGCGGCTCGGCCTTCAAGAACAAGGGCGTGCAGCCGCTGCTCGACGCAGTCGTCGAATATCTGCCGTCGCCGGCCGACGTTCCGGCCATCAAGGGCGTCGACGCAAAGACCGACGCCGAGATCGAGCGTCACGCCGACGACAGCGAGCCGCTGTCGATGCTCGCCTTCAAGATCATGAACGACCCGTTCGTCGGATCGCTCACCTTTGCCCGCATCTATTCGGGCAAGCTCACCAAGGGCATCTCGGTCGACAATACGGTGAAGGGCAAGAAGGAGCGCATCGGCCGCATGCTGCAGATGCATGCGAATTCGCGCGCTGACGTCGAAGAGGCTTTCGCCGGCGACATCGTCGCTTTGGCCGGCCTCAAGGACACGACGACTGGCGACACGCTCTGCGATCCGCTGCATCCGGTCATCCTCGAGCGCATGGAATTCCCCGATCCGGTCATCCAGATCGCGATCGAGCCGAAGACCAAGAACGACCAGGAAAAGATGGGCCTTGCGCTGCATCGCCTGGCCGCCGAGGACCCGTCCTTCCGCGTCAAGACCGACGAGGAAAGCGGCCAGACGATCATCTCCGGCATGGGCGAACTCCACCTCGACATCATCGTCGACCGCATGCGTCGCGAGTTCAAGGTCGAGGCCAATGTTGGCGCGCCGCAGGTGGCCTATCGCGAGACGATCACCCGCAGGCACGAGCAGGACTACACCCACAAGAAGCAGACCGGCGGCACCGGCCAGTTCGCCCGTGTCAAGATCCTGTTCGAACCGAATCCGGAAAGCAGTGAATTCCTGTTCGAATCCAAGATCGTCGGCGGCGCAGTGCCGAAGGAATACATCCCCGGTGTCGAAAAGGGCATCAACAGCGTCATGACCTCTGGCCCGTTCGCCGGCTTCCCGATGATCGGCGTCAAGGCGACGCTGATCGACGGCGCCTACCATGATGTCGACTCCTCGGTGCTCGCCTTCGAAATCGCCGGCCGTGCCTGCTTCCGTGAAGCGGCGCCCAAGCTTGGCGTGCAGCTGCTCGAGCCGATCATGAAGGTCGAAGTGGTGACGCCGGAAGATTATGTCGGCAGCGTCATCGGTGATCTGAACGGCCGTCGCGGCCAGATTCAGGGCCAGGAATCGCGCGGCGTGGCGGTGGTTGTGAACGCCATGGTGCCGCTCGCCAACATGTTCAAATACGTCGACAATTTGCGCTCGATGAGCCAGGGCCGCGCGGCCTATACGATGCAGTTCGATCACTACGAGCCGGTCCCCACCGCGGTCGCTCAGGAAGTCCAGAAGAAATACGCGTAACCCCAACGGGTTGCAGCGCTAACTTAATTCAAAGCCCGCACGGGCGAGCAGGAATGGAGAGATCACATGGCAAAAGGTAAATTCGAGCGTACAAAGCCTCATGTGAACATCGGCACGATTGGCCATGTCGATCATGGCAAGACGTCGCTGACGGCGGCGATCACCAAGTATTTTGGCGAATACAAGCGCTACGACCAGATCGATGCGGCGCCCGAGGAGAAGGCGCGCGGCATCACCATCTCGACGGCGCATGTCGAATACGAGACGGCCAACCGCCACTACGCCCATGTCGACTGCCCCGGCCACGCCGACTACGTCAAGAACATGATCACCGGTGCTGCGCAGATGGACGGCGCGATCCTGGTTGTGTCGGCCGCCGACGGCCCGATGCCGCAGACCCGCGAGCACATCCTGCTGGCCCGTCAGGTCGGCGTGCCGTCGATCGTGGTGTTCTTGAACAAGGTCGACCAGGTCGACGACGCCGAGCTGCTCGAGCTGGTCGAGCTCGAGGTGCGCGAGCTGCTGACCAAGAACGAGTTCCCCGGTGACGACATTCCGATCGTCAAGGGTTCGGCACTTGCGGCTTTGGAAGATTCCGACAAGAAGATCGGCGAGGATTCGATCCGCGAGCTGATGGCTGCGGTCGACGACTACATCCCGACGCCGGTTCGCCCGCTCGACAAGCCGTTCCTGATGCCGATCGAGGACGTGTTCTCGATCTCCGGCCGCGGCACGGTTGTGACCGGCCGCGTCGAGCGCGGCGTGGTCAAGGTCGGCGAGGAGCTTGAGATCGTCGGCATCCGTCCGACCACCAAGACGACCTGCACCGGCGTCGAGATGTTCCGCAAGCTGCTCGACCAGGGCCAGGCCGGCGACAACATCGGCGCGCTGCTGCGCGGTGTCGACCGTGAAGGTGTCGAGCGCGGCCAGGTTCTGGCCAAGCCGGGCACGGTCAAGCCGCACAAGAAGTTCGTCGCCGAAGCCTACATCCTGACCAAGGACGAGGGCGGCCGTCACACGCCGTTCTTCACCAACTACCGGCCGCAGTTCTACTTCCGCACGACCGACGTGACCGGCATCGTGTCGCTGCCGGAAGGCACCGAGATGGTGATGCCGGGCGACAACATCACCGTCGATGTCGAGCTGATCGTGCCGATCGCCATGGAAGAGAAGCTGCGCTTCGCCATCCGTGAAGGCGGCCGCACCGTCGGTGCCGGCATCGTCGTCACCATCAAAGAGTAATTTGGACTTAAACCGATCTGTCGCGGGCGCTGCCCGCGCCGCGCCAGAACAAGGAAGTGACGCATGAACGGACAGAATATCCGCATCCGCCTGAAGGCGTTTGATCACCGGGTGCTTGACGCCTCGACGCGGGAAATCGTGTCGACGGCCAAGCGCACCGGCGCCAACGTCCGCGGCCCCATTCCGCTGCCGACGCGGATCGAAAAGTTCACGGTCAACCGGTCGCCTCACGTCGACAAGAAGAGCCGCGAGCAGTTCGAGATGCGCACGCACAAGCGTCTGCTCGACATCGTCGATCCGACCCCGCAGACGGTCGACGCTTTGATGAAGCTCGATCTTGCTGCCGGTGTCGACGTCGAGATCAAGCTCTAAGGAACCAGAGCGGCGGGGCGACCCGGAACTCTGAAGGAACAAGAGGCGTGGAGGGGCGACAGCCCCGACAGGGAACTCTGAAGGAACAAGAGGCGTGGAGGGGCGACAGCCCCGACAGGGAACTCTAAAGGAATGAACCGATGCGTTCAGGTGTGATTGCAAAGAAGGTGGGAATGACCCGCATCTACAACGATGCCGGGGAACATGTTCCCGTCACCGTTCTCCAGATGGAGAACTGCCAGGTCGTGGCGCAGCGCACGCAGGAGAAGAACGGCTATACCGCCGTCCAGCTCGGCGTTGGCCTTGCCAAGGTGAAGAACACGTCGAAGGCGATGCGCGGCCATTTCGCGACCGCTTCCGTCGAGCCGAAGGCCAAGGTTGCCGAGTTCCGCGTCTCCGCCGACAACATGATCGATGTCGGCTCCGAGATCACCGTCGATCATTTCGTCGTCGGCCAGAAGGTCGATGTGACGGGAACCACGATCGGCAAGGGTTTCCAGGGCGTCATCAAGCGGCACCACATGGGCGGCGGCCGCGCGACCCACGGCAACTCGGTCTCGCACCGTACGCACGGCTCGACCGGCCAGCGCCAGGACCCGGGCAAGGTGTTCAAGGGCAAGCATATGGCCGGCCACATGGGTGACACCCGCGTCACCACGCAGAATGTCGAGGTCGTCTCGACCGATGCCGATCGCGGTCTGATCCTGATCCGCGGCGCGGTTCCCGGTTCGAAGGGCGCCTGGATCCTGGTCCGTGACGCAGCCAAGGTTGCGCTGCCGGCCAATGCGCCGAAGCCCGCCGCAATCCGCGCCATTGCAACCAATGGTGGCGCCAAGAACGATGCCCCGGCCACAGTAGATGCCCCGGCCACAGAGGGAGCGGAATAATGGACCTCAAGATCACAACGCTTGGCGGCAAGGACGCCGGCAAGGTGAAACTCTCCGAGGAGATTTTCGGCCTTGATCCGCGCGAGGACATCCTGCAGCGCGTCGTGCGCTGGCAGCTTGCCAAGAAGCAGCAGGGCACGCACAAGACCAAGGGTCGCGCCGAGATCGCCCGCACCGGCGCCAAGATGTACAAGCAGAAGGGTACGGGCCGCGCCCGTCACCATTCGGCACGCGCTCCGCAGTTCCGCGGCGGCGGCAAGGCCCACGGCCCGGTCGTCCGCAGCCATGAGCACGATTTGCCGAAGAAGGTGCGTGCGCTGGGCCTCAAGCATGCTCTCTCGGCCAAGGCCAAGAGCGCCTCGCTCATCATCATCGATGAGCTGATGCTGACCGAGGCCAAGACCAAGGCGCTGATCGCGAATTTCGCGACGCTGGGCCTGTCCAACGCCCTGCTGATCGGCGGCGCCGAGCTCGACAAGAATTTCAAGCTGGCGGCGACGAACATCCCGAACATCGACGTGCTGCCCATCCAGGGCATCAACGTCTACGACATTCTGCGCCGCGGCACGCTGGTCCTTTCGAAGGCCGCCGTCGAGGCTCTCGAGGAGCGCTTCAAATGACCGACCTTCGTCACTACGACGTGATCGTCTCGCCGGCGATCACCGAAAAGTCGACCATGGCTTCCGAGCAGAACCAGGTCGTCTTCAACGTCGCCAAGAAGGCGTCGAAGCCGGAAATCAAGGCTGCCGTCGAAGCGCTGTTCGGCGTCAAGGTGATGGCCGTGAACACGCTTGTCCGCAAGGGCAAGATCAAGCGCTTCCGCGGCACGATCGGCCGCCAGAGCGACGTCAAGAAGGCGATTGTGACGCTGGCCGACGGCCAGTCGATCGACGTCGCGACGGGTCTCTGAGCAAGACCGCGAGGACAACAGACATGGCACTGAAAAAATTCAACCCGATAACGCCGAGCACCCGTCAGCTGGTCATCGTCGACCGCTCGGGCCTCTACAAAGGCAAGCCCGTCAAGGGCCTGACCCAGGGCCTGACCAAATCGGGCGGCCGCAACAATTACGGCCGCATCACGGCCCGCTTCATCGGCGGCGGTCACAAGCGTACGTACCGCATCATAGACTTCAAGCGCCGCAAGTTCGACATTGTCGGCACGGTCGAGCGTATCGAATACGATCCGAACCGCAGCGCCTTCATCGCGCTGATCAAGTATGACGATGGCGAGCTGTCCTACATCATCGCTCCGCAGCGCCTTGCTGCCGGCGACAAGATCGTGGCCGGCGAAGCGGTCGACGTGAAGCCGGGCAATGCGATGCCGCTGGCCTCGATGCCGGTCGGCACGATCGTCCACAACATCGAGCTGAAGCCGGGCAAAGGTGCCCAGGTTGCCCGTTCGGCTGGCGGTTATGCCCAGCTCGTCGGCCGTGACCAGGGCATGGCGATCCTGCGCCTCAACTCAGGCGAGCAGCGTGTCGTCCACGGCTCGTGCATGGCCACTGTCGGCGCCGTGTCCAACCCGGACCACGGCAACATCAATGACGGCAAGGCAGGCCGCACGGTGTGGCGGGGAAAACGTCCGCACAACCGCGGCGTGACCATGAACCCGGTCGACCATCCGCACGGCGGCGGCGAAGGCCGCACCTCGGGTGGCCGCCATCCGGTTTCGCCTTGGGGCAAGCCGACCAAGGGCAAGAAGACGCGGTCCAATAAGGCGACCGACAAGTTCATCCTGCGCTCGCGCCATCAGCGCAAGAGCTAAGAAGAGGGAACGCCAAGTGACTCGTTCGATTTGGAAAGGCCCCTTCATCGACGGCTACCTTCTCAAGAAGGTAGACAAGGTTCGTGAAGGTGGTCGCAATGAGGTGATCAAGATGTGGAGCCGTCGCTCCACCATCCTGCCGCAGTTCGTCGGCTTCACCTTCGGTGTTTACAACGGCCAGAAGCACGTTCCCGTTTCGGTGAACGAGGACATGGTCGGCCACAAGTTCGGTGAATTCGCTCCGACCCGGACCTATTACGGTCACGGCGCGGATAAGAAGGCGAAGAGGAAATAATCATGGGCAAGGCCAAAGCTCCGCGCAGGCTTGCTGACAACGAAGCGCGCGCCGTGTTGCGCACGATCCGTATCAGCCCGCAGAAGCTGAACCTGGTTGCCGCGCTGATCCGCGGCAAGAAGGTCGCGACAGCGCTTTCCGATCTCGAATTCTCGGCCAAGCGGATTTCCGGCACGGTCAAGAAGACGCTGGAATCGGCGATCGCCAACGCGGAAAACAACCACGACCTCGACGTCGATGCGCTGATCGTGGCGGAAGCCTATGTCGGCAAATCGATCGTCATGAAGCGGTTCCATGCCCGTGGCCGTGGCCGCGCCAGCCGTATCGAGAAGCCGTTCTCGCACCTCACGATCGTCGTTCGTGAAGTCGAAGAAAAAGTGGAGGCCGCATAATGGGCCAGAAAATCAATCCGATCGGTCTGCGTCTCGGCATCAACCGCACCTGGGATTCGCGCTGGTTCGCCAACACCGGCGAATACGGCAAGCTGCTGCACGAGGACATCAAGATCCGCAAGTATCTTGAGAAGGAACTCAAGCAGGCTGCGATTTCTAAGGTCGTGATCGAGCGTCCGCACAAGAAGTGCCGCGTCACCATCCATGCGGCGCGTCCGGGCCTGATCATCGGCAAGAAGGGCGCCGACATCGAGAAGCTTCGTAGGAAGCTGATGGAGATGACGAAGTCCGAGACGCATTTGAACATCGTCGAAGTGCGTAAGCCGGAGATCGACGCGACGCTGGTCGCCCAGTCGATCGCCCAGCAGCTCGAGCGCCGTATCGCGTTCCGCCGCGCCATGAAGCGCGCCGTGCAGTCGGCGATGCGCCTCGGTGCCGAAGGCATCCGCATCAACTGCGCCGGCCGTCTCGGCGGCGCCGAGATCGCGCGCATGGAATGGTATCGCGAAGGTCGCGTGCCGCTGCATACGCTGCGCGCCGACGTCGACTACGGCACGGCCGAAGCACACACCGCCTACGGCATCTGCGGTGTCAAGGTCTGGGTGTTCAAGGGCGAAATCCTCGAGCACGACCCGATGGCTTCGGAGCGCCGCGCCACCGAGGGCGATCATGCGCATGGCGGTGGTGGTGAGCGCGAACGCGGTCGCCGTCGCGAAAACGCCTGAGACAGTTGAGAATTTGGAGTTAGAACGATGCTGCAGCCAAAGCGCACAAAGTTCCGCAAGCAGTTCAAGGGTCGTATCCACGGTGCCGCCAAGGGTGGCACCAATCTGGATTTCGGTGGTTTCGGGCTGAAGGCGCTTGAGCCGAACCGCGTCACTGCGCGTGAGATCGAGGCGGCCCGCCGCGCGATCACCCGCGAGATGAAGCGCGCCGGCCGCGTCTGGATCCGTATCTTCCCGGACGTGCCGGTGACGTCGAAGCCGACCGAAGTCCGCATGGGCAAGGGCAAGGGCGCGGTCGATTACTGGGCGGCGCGCGTCAAGCCTGGCCGGATCATGTTCGAGATCGACGGCGTCAATGAGGAAACCGCCCGTGAGGCGCTGCGTCTCGGCGCGGCCAAGCTCTCGGTCAGGACGCGCTTCGTACAGCGCATCGCAGAATAAGGACGGGTTGATCATGAAAGCCGAAGACATCCGGACCAAGACCCAGGACCAGCTGACCGACGAGTTGGCCAGCCTGAAGAAGGAGCAGTTCAACCTGCGCTTCCAGAAGGCCACCGGCCAGCTCGAGAAGACCGCGCGCGTGAGGCAGGTCCGCAAGGACATTGCGCGTATCAAGACCATCGCTGCGGAAAAATCCGCGGCTAAGAAGGCTTAAGGACGAAAACCATGCCAAAGCGCATTCTGCAGGGCACCGTCGTCAGCGACAAAAACGAGAAGACGGTTGTCGTCAAGGTCGAACGGCGCTTCACGCATCCCGTGATGAAGAAGACCGTGCGCATGACCAAGAAGTACAAGGCGCACGACGAGAACAACGCCCACAAGGTCGGCGATCAGGTGTTCATCCAGGAATCGAAGCCGATTTCCAAGGACAAGCGCTGGACCGTCGTGTCTTCGGACCAGGCGTAAACAACGAATTTTGGACAGACCGGGGAGGGGCTTTGCGCCCGTCCCGTTAGAAGAGAAGAAGGCGGCCAGTCATGATTCAGATGCAAACAAACCTCGACGTCGCGGATAATTCCGGCGCCCGTCGTGTCATGTGCATCAAGGTGCTGGGCGGCTCGAAGCGGAAATACGCTTCCGTCGGCGACATCATCGTGGTGTCGATCAAGGAAGCCATCCCGCGCGGCCGCGTCAAGAAGGGCGATGTGATGAAGGCGGTCGTGGTTCGCACGGCCAAGGACATCCGCCGCCCGGACGGCAGCGTGATCCGTTTCGACAAGAACGCGGCCGTTCTCGTCGACAACAAGAAAGAGCCGATCGGCACGCGTATCTTTGGACCGGTTCCGCGCGAACTCCGCGCCAAGAACCACATGAAGATCATCTCGCTCGCGCCTGAAGTGCTGTAAGGAGCCGGACCAATGCAGAAGATTAGAAAAGGCGACAAGGTCGTCGTGCTGGCCGGCAAGGACAAGGGCCGTTCGGGCGAAGTCCTCTCGGTACAGCCGAAGGAAGACACCGCGCTGGTGCGCGGCGTCAACATGATCCGTCGTCACCAGAAGCAGTCCCAGTCCCAAGAGGGCGGGATCATCACCAAGGAAGCGCCGATCCAGCTGTCGAACATCGCGCTGGCCGACCCCAAGGATGGCAAGCCGACCCGTGTCGGCTTCATCTTCCAGAAGGACGGCAAGAAGGTGCGCGTCGCCAAGCGCTCGGGAGAAGTCATCAATGGCTAAGGCTCAAACCAAGCAGGCGACTGCCCAGAACACGCCGCGCCTCAAGCAGGTCTACAACGAGACCATCCGCAAGGCGCTGCAGGAGCAGTTCGGCTACGAGAACGAGATGCAGGTTCCGCGCATCGACAAGATCGTGCTGAACATGGGCGTCGGCGAAGCGACCGGCGATTCGAAGAAGCCTTCGATCGCGGCGGAAGATCTTGCGCTGATCGCCGGCCAGAAGGCCGTCGTCACGCACGCGCGCAACTCGATCGCCGGCTTCAAGGTCCGCGAAAAGATGCCGATCGGCGCCAAGGTCACGCTGCGCAAGGAACGCATGTACGAGTTCCTCGACCGCCTCGTGAACATCGCGCTGCCGCGCGTCCGCGACTTCCGCGGACTCAATCCGAAGAGCTTCGATGGCCGTGGCAACTATGCCATGGGCATCAAGGAACACATCGTGTTCCCGGAGATCAACTACGACAAGGTTGATCAGATCTGGGGCATGGACGTCATCGTTTGTACGACTGCGAAGACGGACGACGAAGCCAGGGCATTGCTCAAGGCCTTCAACTTCCCCTTCCGCCAGTAACGGCAGCGAGAAAAGGAAAAATCTGAAATGGCAAAGACCAGCTCAGTCGAGAAGAACAACAGGCGCCGCAAGCTTGTGGACCAGTACGCTGCCAAGCGTAAGGTCCTCAAGGCGATCATCATGGATCAGTCCAAGCCGATGGAAGAGCGCTTCCGCGCTCAGCTGAAGCTTGCGGCACTGCCGCGCAACTCGGCCAAGATCCGCATCCGCAACCGCTGTGAAGTCACCGGACGTCCGCGTGCCTATTATCGCAAGCTCAAAGTATCGCGCATCGCGCTTCGTGATCTCGGCAATAACGGCCAGATCCCGGGCCTGGTCAAGTCGAGCTGGTAAGGAGGACATAACATGTCATTGAGCGATCCTCTCGGCGATATGCTGACCCGCATCCGCAACGCCTATGGCCGCAAGAAGTCGAGCGTTTCGACGCCGGCCTCGCGCCTGCGCACCCGCGTCCTCGACGTGCTGAAGGCGGAAGGCTATATCCGCGACTACAGCCAGACCGACTTCGACAACGGCAAGTCCGAAATCGAGATCGAGCTGAAGTATTTCGACGGAGCGCCGGTGGTGCGCGAAATCGCCCGCGTCTCGAAGCCGGGCCGTCGCGTTTACGTTTCGGCGAAGTCGATCCCGCACGTCGCCAACGGCCTCGGCATCGCCATCCTTTCGACGCCGAAGGGCGTGATGGCCGACCACGAAGCGCGTGAACAGAATGTCGGCGGGGAAATCCTCTGCCAGATCTTCTGATCTGGAGCGCGATCCCGAACCGAACCACGCAGTGAAACGTGGAACCCGGATTCGGACAAGATCACGCTCGAAACAGAGACCTGAAACAAGAGAAGTGACGAGGACAACAAAATGTCTCGTATTGGAAAGAAACCCGTTTCGCTGCCGCAGGGCGTGACCGCGACCGTCGACGGCCAGACCGTCACGGCGAAGGGCCCCAAGGGTGAGCTGAAGTTCGTGGTCAACGACGAAGTGCTGGTCAAGATGGAAGGCAGCGAGATCGCTGTCCAGCCACGCGACCAGACCAAGACCGCCCGTTCCAAATGGGGCATGTCGCGCACGCAGATCGTCAACATCCTGCAGGGCGTCAAGGACGGTTTCGAAAAGAAGCTCGAGATCACCGGCGTTGGCTATCGCGCCGCCATGCAGGGCAAGAACCTGCAGCTGGCGCTCGGCTTCAGCCATGACGTCGTCTACGAAACGCCGCAGGACATCACCATCACCGTGCCGAAGCCGACGGAAATCACCGTGACCGGCATCGACAAGCAGAAGGTCGGTCAGGTTGCTGCCGAGATCCGCGAATATCGCGGTCCCGAGCCGTACAAGGGCAAGGGCGTCCGTTACGCTGGCGAGAAGATCGTCCGCAAGGAAGGCAAGAAGAAGTAGTTTCGTCAATGGTGAACGGTGAATGGTAAAATGGCAGAAGGATAGAGCAGGAGCCGGGCGGCACCTGGTTTCTACCTTTCACCATTTTTCCATTCACCATTCACTGCAAATCAACGCCGCGGGGAGCGGTCGCGGGAGGCTTGCCCTACCGCACAGGGTTGCCCCCGTTTTTTGAAGGCAAGGAACTGATATCATGGGCTCGAAAGACTCCACCCAACGCCGCGCTCAGCGCGTCCGCCGCCAGATCAAGAAGGTCGCCGGCGAGCGTCCGCGTCTGTCGGTCCACCGCACGTCGAAGAACATCTACGTCCAGGTCATCGACGACGCCAAGGGCCACACCATCGCTGCCGCCTCGACGCTGGAGAAGGACCTCAAGGGTTCGCTCAAGACCGGTGCCGACACTGCCGCCGCTGTGGCAATCGGCAAGCTGATTGCCGAGCGCGCTTCGAAAGCCGGCGTCAAGGAAGTCGTCTTCGACCGCGGACCATACATCTATCACGGCCGCGTCAAGGCGCTGGCCGAGGCCGCCCGTGAAGGTGGCTTGAGCTTCTAAAGCATGATCCCGAACCGGAGGTCAGCGCAGCAAAAAGTTGCAGACTTTTTGGATAAGATCATGCGAAGGGAAAAATGAATTTCGCCCCCGGCAACCCACAGCGGTGCCGGATATCATCATCAACCGTGCTTCCGGAAAAAAACAAGGAACAGGATATGGCACAGGAACGTAGGGATGGCGGCCGCGGCCGTGATCGCGAAGAGCGCGACGACGGCATGGTGGACAAGCTCGTCCACATCAACCGCGTCGCCAAGGTCGTCAAGGGCGGCCGGCGCTTCGGCTTTGCAGCACTCGTCGTCGTCGGCGACCAGAAGGGCCGTGTCGGCTTCGGTCACGGCAAGGCGCGCGAAGTGCCAGAGGCGATCCGCAAGGCGACCGAATCGGCCAAGCGCGACATGATCTTCGTGCCGCTGCGCTCGGGCCGTACGCTGCATCACGACGTCGAAGGACGCTGGGGTGCCGGACGCGTTCTGCTGCGCGCTGCCAAGCAGGGTACCGGCATCATCGCCGGCGGCCCGATGCGCGCCGTCTTCGAGACGCTCGGCATGCATGACGTGGTCGCCAAGTCGATGGGTTCATCGAACCCCTACAACATGGTTCGCGCCACCTTCGACGCGCTGAAGAGCCAGATGCATCCCAAGGATGTGGCTGCCGCGCGTGGCATCAAGTATTCGACCCTTCAGGCCCGCCGCGGCACCGCCGTTGCGGCCGAAGAATAGTCGACGCTGACCAGGGATATTGACCATGGCCAAGAAAGCAACCAAGACCATCACCGTCGAGCAGATCGGTTCGCCGATCCGCCGGCCGAAGGAGCAGCGCGCGACGCTGGTCGGCCTCGGCCTCAACAAGATGCACAAGCAGCGCACGCTGGAGGACACCCCCTCCGTGCGCGGCATGATCGCTGCCGTCCAGCATCTCGTCCGCGTCGTGGACGAGGGCTGAACCAGAGCGCAGGAGAACTCAGATGAAACTCAACGATCTGCGTGACAAGGACGGCGCGACGCATTCCAGGAAGCGTCTCGGCCGCGGCATCGGTTCCGGCTCGGGCAAGACCGCCGGTCGCGGCGTCAAGGGCCAGAAGGCGCGCTCCGGCGTCGCCGTCAACGGCTTCGAGGGTGGCCAGATGCCGCTCTACCGGCGCTTGCCGAAGCGTGGCTTCAACAACATCTTCGCCAAGAGCTTTGCCGTCGTGTCGCTGGCCCGCATCCAGGCTGCGCTCGATGCCAAGAAGCTCGACGCCAAGACGACCGTGACCGCCGAAGCGCTGGTCGCGGCCGGCGTCATCCGCCGCGTCAAGGACGGCGTGCGCATCCTCTCCGACGGCGAGATCAAGTCGAAGCTTGCCTTCGACGTGGCCGGCGCCTCCAAGGCTGCCGTCGAGAAGATCGAAAAGGCCGGCGGTTCGGTGAAGCTGCCGGAAAAGGCAGCAGCCGAGTAACGGCGATTTGAAGCGCGATCGGCAAGAGCGGGACACGTTTCGCTTTTGATTGCGCTTTGATCCGATCAATATGGCGGCCGCGTCAACGCGGCCGCTTGCATGTTTGCAGTCCGGAGCTTATCTCGTGAGCTTCGGTGACACGCGCCGCCTGAGTTGCGGGCCATCGAGCGTGACCAAGCGGAGAATCAGGCATGGCTTCGGCTGCTGAACAACTAGCCTCGAATCTGAATTTCTCGGCCTTCGCCAAGGCGGAGGATCTGAAGAAGCGCATCTGGTTCACAGTTGGCGCGCTGCTCGTGTACCGCCTCGGCACCTATATCCCGCTGCCCGGCATCAATCCCGACGCTTTCGCCCAGGCCTTCTCGTCGCAAAGCAAGGGCGTGCTTGGCATGTTCAACATGTTCGCCGGCGGCGCCGTCGAGCGCATGGCGATCTTTGCCCTCGGCATCATGCCCTATATCTCCGCTTCCATCATCATGCAGCTGATGACCTCCGTCATCCCGTCACTGGAGTCGCTGAAGAAGGAAGGCGAGCAGGGCCGCAAGGTCATCAACCAGTATACTCGCTACGGCACCGTGCTTTTGGCGCTGGTCCAGGCCTACGGCATTGCGGTCGGGCTGGAAGGCGGCAGCGGCATCGTCAGCGATCCCGGCATGTTCTTCCGCATCTCGACCGTCATCACGCTGGTCGGCGGCACCATGTTCCTGATGTGGCTCGGCGAGCAGATCACCGCCCGCGGCATCGGCAACGGCATTTCGCTGATCATCTTTGCCGGCATCGTCGCTGGCCTGCCGCAAGCCATCTCCGGTACGCTGGAACTTGGCCGCACCGGCGCGCTGTCGACCGGCCTGATCCTGGCGATCATCGTTCTTGCCGTCGTCGTCATCGCGCTGATCGTGTTCTTCGAGCGCGCCCAGCGGCGCTTGCTGATCCAGTATCCCAAGCGCCAGGTCGGCAACCGCATGTTCCAGGGCGACACCTCGCACCTGCCGCTCAAGCTCAACACGGCCGGCGTCATTCCGCCGATCTTCGCCTCTTCGCTGCTGTTGCTGCCGGCGACGGTCGCCGGCTTCTCGCAGACGACCAACATGCCAGCCTGGGCCAGCACCGTCCTGGCGGCACTCGGTCATGGCCAGCCGCTCTACATGGCGTTCTATGCGGCGATGATCGTGTTTTTCGCCTTCTTCTATACGGCGATCGTCTTCAATCCGAAGGACACCGCCGACCAGCTCAAGAAGCATTCGGGTTTCATTCCGGGCTACCGTCCGGGCGAGCGCACCGCGGATTACATCGACTATGTCCTTACCCGCATAACTGTCGTCGGCGCCATTTATCTGGTGCTGGTGTGTCTGCTGCCCGAGTTCCTGATTTCAGCGACTGGCGTACCATTCTACCTCGGTGGCACATCGCTTCTGATCGTGGTCAGTGTAACGCTCGACACGGTGGCGCAAATTCAGGGTCACCTGATCGCGCACCAGTATGAGGGCCTGATCAAGAAGTCGAAGCTGCGCGGGGGGAAGAAGGCCAGATGAGGTTGATATTGCTTGGGCCGCCAGGGGCGGGCAAGGGGACACAAGCACAAAGACTGGTAGAAAAATACGGCATACCCCAACTCTCGACGGGCGATATGCTGCGCGCTGCTGTCCAGGCCGGCACCGAAGTCGGCAAACGGGCCAAGGCGGTGATGGACGCTGGCGAACTGGTTTCCGACGCCATCGTCAACGCCATTGTCGCCGAGCGCATCGATCAGGCCGATTGCGCCGGGGGATTCATCCTTGACGGATATCCGCGAACCCTGGTGCAGGCGGACGCGGTTGAATCGATGCTCTCGGCTCGCCGCCTCACTCTCGATGCCGTCATCGAGCTTGTCGTCGACGACAAGGCGCTGGTTGGTCGAATCGGCAAGCGCGCCGAAGAGGCCAAGGCCGCGGGTCTGCCGGTGCGCAAGGACGACAATCCGGCGGTGTTCGAAGAGCGCCTGAAGGAGTACTACAAGAAGACGTCGCCGCTGATCGGCTACTACTATGCCAAGGGCAAGCTGAGAGGTGTCGACGGCATGGCCGACATCGATGCGGTGACGCGGCAGATCGAAGCGGTGCTCACGGCTGCGACCCCAGCGGCGGCGCAACGGTCTGCGAACGGAAAATAAACGATTGCGCTTGACTGGAGCGGTTCGCTGGGGTATGGCGGCCCGTCTTCCTATCAGGCATGAGGCTTGCTTGCCCGCAAGGGCAAGGCAGCCGCTTTGAACTGGAAACTCCCGCATGGGCCGGCCTCCACCGGACGCGGGGCAACTTTGATAGCGCCGGCTTGTCCGGCCCACATGGAGAAGAGAAGAACATGGCTCGTATAGCCGGCGTCAACATTCCGACCAACAAGCGCGTCGTCATCGCGCTTCAGTACATTCACGGCATTGGCAAGAGCTTCGCCCAGGAGATCGTCGACAAGGTCGGCATCCCGGCCGAGCGCCGCGTCAACCAGCTGACCGACGCGGAAGTGCTGCAGATCCGCGAGACGATCGACCGTGACTACCAGGTCGAGGGCGATCTGCGCCGCGAAGTGTCGATGAACATCAAGCGGCTCATGGACCTCGGCTGCTATCGCGGCCTGCGTCATCGCCGCTCGCTGCCGGTTCGCGGCCAGCGCACGCATACCAATGCGCGCACCCGCAAGGGTCCGGCCAAGTCGATCGCCGGCAAGAAGAAGTAATTTAGGGCAGTACGGGAGTAGGGCAGTAAGGCAATAGGATCGGCAGACATACTGCCCTACTGCCGTACTCCCCCTACTGCCTTCTCCCTGGTGGAGCCGCTGGCATTACGGCGGTGTAGAGATCAACTGAAAGGACCATCATGGCCAAGGAAGCCACACGTGTTCGCCGCCGCGAACGCAAGAATATCTCGTCGGGCGTTGCCCACGTCAACTCGACCTTCAACAACACGATGATCACCATCACCGACGCGCAGGGCAATTCGATTGCCTGGTCGTCGGCGGGAGCCCAGGGCTTCAAGGGATCTCGCAAGTCGACCCCGTTCGCTGCCCAGATGGCTGCCGAGGACGTTGCCAAGAAGGCCCAGGAACACGGCATGCGCATGCTTGAGGTCGAGGTCTGCGGACCGGGCTCGGGTCGTGAATCGGCGCTGCGCGCATTGCAGGCAGCCGGCTTCACCATCACCTCGATCCGTGATGTGACGCCGATCCCGCACAATGGCTGCCGCCCGCGCAAGAAGCGCCGCGTCTAAAGATTGTCGCCCAAGCATTGCCTCGGGCTTGAACCGAGAGCGCAGCGGTTTGGGGCAACGACAGGCATAAGAACAGAGACCTGAAGCGCTACGCGCTTTAGGGAAAAAATTACCGAACGCCGCGCGAACGCCAGGAGCGTTCCTCCACGGCATTCCAGGTCGCCCGCCACGATTGGATGGTGGCGGGTCAACGGAAGGAAAGCATCATGATCCAGAAAAATTGGCAGGAACTGATCAAGCCGAACAAGATCGAGTTCTCTTCGAAGAAGAAGACGCTGACCACGCTGGTCGCCGAGCCGCTCGAGCGCGGCTTTGGTCTGACCCTCGGCAACGCGTTGCGTCGCGTGCTTCTGTCTTCGCTGCGTGGCGCGGCGGTGACCGCCGTGCAGATCGACGGCGTTCTGCATGAATTCTCGTCCATCGCCGGCGTGCGCGAGGACGTGACCGACATCGTCTTGAACATCAAGGAAATCGCCATCCGCATGGAAGGTGACGGCCCCAAGCGCATGGTCGTGCGCAAGCAGGGACCGGGCGCTGTTCTGGCCGGCGACATCCAGACGGTCGGCGACGTCGAGATCCTCAATCCCGACCACGTCATCTGCACGCTGGACGAGGGCGCTGAAATCCGCATGGAGTTCACCGTCGATACCGGCAAGGGCTACGTTCCGGCCGACCGCAATCGCGCCGAAGACGCGCCGATCGGCCTCATCCCCGTCGACAGCCTCTACTCGCCGGTCAAGAAGGTCTCCTACAAGGTCGAGAACACCCGCGAGGGCCAGGTTCTCGACTACGACAAGCTGACCATGACGATCGACACCGACGGTTCGATCTCGGGCGAGGACGCGGTGGCTTTCGCCGCCCGCATCCTGCAGGACCAGCTTGGCCTGTTCGTCAATTTCGACGAGCCGCAGAAGGAAGTCGCCGCCGAGCAGGTGACCGAGCTTGCCTTCAACCCGGCGCTGCTCAAGAAGGTCGACGAGCTCGAGCTTTCGGTGCGTTCGGCCAACTGCCTGAAGAACGACAACATCGTCTATATCGGCGACTTGATCCAGAAGACCGAAGCCGAGATGCTGCGCACCCCGAACTTCGGCCGCAAGTCGCTGAACGAGATCAAGGAAGTCCTGGCGGCGATGGGCCTGCACCTCGGCATGGAAGTGCCGGATTGGCCGCCGGAAAACATCGAAGACCTCGCCAAGCGTTACGAAGATCAATACTGACCGGTGAATTGAGAATGGTGAAATGGTGAATGGTCGTCGGTCGGCGACTTCGGAGAGGTAGAGCCCTTCCATTCACCATTCACTATTGACCAGTCACAAAACGAAACAGCCGGGCCAACCGCCCACAACACCAGGAGAAGAGCCATGCGCCACGGATTTAAAGGCCGCCGGTTCGCCCGCAGCATAAGCCACCGCAAGTCGATGTTTGCCAATCTTGCCGTGTCGCTCATCGAGCATGAGCAGATCCTCACCACCTTGCCGAAGGCGAAGGATCTGCGTCCGATCGTCGAGAAGCTGGTGACGCTAGGCAAGCGCGGCGACCTGCATGCCCGCCGCCAGGTGATTGCCCAGATCGGCAATGAAGGCGTCGTCAAGCGCTTATTCGACACGATCGCGCCGCGCTACGCCACCCGCAACGGCGGCTATCTGCGCATCATGAAGGCGGGCTTCCGCCACGGCGACAATGCCGCCATGGCGGTCATCGAGTTCGTCGATCGCGACACCTCGGCCAAGGGCGCCGGCGACCGTGCCCGCATCGAGGCAGAAGGCACTGACGAGGAAGCCGCAGCCGCATAAGCTTCGGTTTTCCCTCAAGGAGTTCAAAAGGGCCTGCGGGCCCTTTTGTGCGTTCTGGACGCGGTAGGGAGCATTGCGGGGACTGTCTTGACTTAAGCCCATGTCTTTTCCTCGAGAATAATTCGATTACATCGACTTAGCCTTTCATTTTGCACAATCGTCGGGACAATGGCGCCCGACCCCGGAGGATTCGGAATGCGCGTAAAACGGATGTCCCTTGTTCTACTCTGCGCCTTGACGGCGGCGGCAGTCGTGCCGGCCGCCAGGCAGGCGCTGGCTCAGGACACCAAGGCCGATCCCGGTCTGTCCGACGTGCTGACCGACATGTTGCGCGGCGCCGAAGGCGAAAATGCCACCTCCGGTCCAGACAAGCGCGTGCCGTTCGGCCGCGAGGAGATGCAACTGTCGTTTGCGCCGCTGGTCAAGCAGACGGCGCCGGCCGTGGTCAATGTCTATGCCTCGCAAACGGCCAGGCTGAGGTCGCCCTTCGACGGCGATCCGTTCTTCGAAGAGTTCTTCGGTCGTTCGCAGCCGCGCGCGCAGTCTTCGCTCGGCTCCGGCGTGCTGGTCGACCCGACAGGCATAGTGGTCACCAATTTCCACGTCATCAAGGACGCCGATCAGGTCAAGGTCGCCACCGCGGACGGGCGTGAATTCGACAGCAAGGTGCTGCTCAAGGACGAGACGCTTGACCTCGCCGTGCTCAAGATCTCCGCCGACAAGCCATTTCCGGTCGTCGCCATCGGCGATTCCGACGCGCTTGAGGTCGGCGACCTGTTGTTGGCCATCGGCAACCCCTTCGGTGTCGGCCAGACCACCACCAGCGGCATCGTTTCGGCACTTGCCCGCAGCCACATCGGCGTTTCCGATTCCAGTTTCTTCATCCAGACCGACGCTGCGATCAATCCCGGCAATTCCGGCGGTGCGCTGATCAACATGGGTGGCCAACTGGTCGGCATCAACACGGCGATCTACAGCCGCAGCGGTGGCTCGATCGGCATCGGCTTTGCTATTCCCTCCAATATGGTTCGCGCATTTGCCGATGCGGCCAAGGCCGGGCGCGACTTCTTCGAGAGGCCGTATATCGGCGCCGAATTCGAGCGCGTGACGCCGCAAATCGCCGAATCGCTCGGTCTCGAGACGCCGACCGGGGCACTGGTTTCGTCCATCGACGAAGCCGGGCCGGCGGCCAAGGCGGGGCTCAAGGCCGGTGACGTCGTGCTGTCGCTCAATGGCACGCCGGTCGAGAGCATCGAGGCGCTGGATTACCGGATGGCGACGCTGTCGATCGGCACCAATGCCGGCTTCGCCGTTCTGAGCAAAGGCCAGCAAGCGGCGATGGACATCGCGCTGGAGCGTGCGCCGGAAGGTGCGAAACTCGCGGAAGTGACGCTGCGCGGTCGCAGCCCGTTCTCCGGTGCCAAGGTTGCGGAACTGTCGCCGCGGCTCGCCCAGCGGCTCGGCATTCGCACGGACGTCAAGGGTGTTACGGTGATCGACATCAATCGCGGTTCGCCCGCAGCCGGTTTCGGCTTCCAGCCGGGCGACATCGTTCGCGAGGTCAACGGCTTGACCATCGATACCGCGGCGACCCTGGAGCAGGCAGCCATGCAGGAGACGCGCTGGTGGCGCTTTACCGTCGAGCGCGGCGGGCAGATACTGCGCCAGGTGTTGCGTTACTGAGCCCGAGCGTCGATCCTTCGGACGAGATCGCGCTCCAACGAAAAGACGTGCATGGCCGATCTGTTCAGTGTCGATGAACCGGAAAAGGCGCCGCCCGGCAGGCCGCTGGCCGACCGGCTGCGCCCGCAGAACCTCAGCGAGGTCGTCGGCCAGGAGCATCTGACCGGACCCGACGGCGCGCTAACGCGGCTGATCGGCTCCGGCTCGCTCGGCTCGATGATCTTCTGGGGGCCGCCCGGGACGGGCAAGACCACGGTCGCGCGGCTGCTTGCCGGCGAAACCAGCCTTGCGTTCCAACAGATATCGGCGGTGTTTTCCGGAGTCGCCGACCTGAAGAGAGTGTTCGAGGCGGCGAAGCTGCGCCGCACCAACGGCCGTCAGACGCTGCTCTTCGTCGACGAGATCCATCGCTTCAACCGCGCCCAGCAGGACAGTTTTCTGCCTGTGATGGAAGACGGCACCGTCGTGTTGGTTGGCGCCACCACCGAAAACCCGTCCTTCGAGCTGAATGCCGCGCTACTGTCCCGCGCGCGCGTGCTGGTCTTTCATTCGCTCGGTGAGGACAGCATCGCAAAACTGCTGGCCCGTGCCGAGGAGACCGAGGGCAGGGCGCTGCCGCTCGACGACGAGGCGAGGGCGATGCTCGTCCGCATGAGCGATGGCGATGGTCGTGCGGCGCTGACGCTGGCCGAAGAGGTCTGGCGCGCCGCCAAGTCAGGCGAGGTGTTCAGCGCCGAAGGCCTGCAGCGCATCGTCCAGCGCCGCGCGCCGATCTACGACAAGGGCCAGGACGGCCATTACAATCTGATCTCGGCGCTACACAAATCGGTGCGCGGCTCCGACCCCGACGCCGCCCTCTATTATCTCGCCCGCATGTTCGATGCCGGCGAGGATCCGCTCTATCTCGGCCGCCGCCTGGTGCGCATGGCGATGGAGGATATCGGGCTGGCAGACCCGCAGGCGCTGGTCGTCGCCAATGCCGCCAAGGATGCCTACGACTATCTGGGCTCGCCAGAGGGCGAGCTCGCCTTCGCCGAGGCCACGGTCTATCTCGCCAGCGCGCCCAAATCCAACGCCGTCTACACCGCCTTCAAGGCTGCCACACAGGCGGCTAAGGAGTTCGGCTCATTGCTGCCGCCCAAACACATCCTCAACGCCCCGACCAAGCTGATGAAGGAAGAAGATTACGGCGCCGGCTACCGTTACGACCACGACGAGCCGGACGCTTTTTCCGGACAGGATTATTTTCCGGAAAAGATGGGCCGCCGTAAATTCTATGATCCGCCGGAGCGCGGCTTCGAACGCGATATCAGGAAACGGCTCGACTATTGGGCGAAGCTGCGCTGCGAGCGGGAAAAGTAGGCTCGCGCGGCCCTGCGGTCTCTTGAGACCAAGAAGGCCGGATCTGCCTGACACCGCAGCTTGACCGGCAAGAGGGAGCATGATGTATCATCTGTTGCTTGTCTGTCTTGGCGGCGCGATCGGCGCGATGGCCCGCTTCTTCCTGTCCGGCTTCGTCGCCCGCCGGGTCGGCGAGACCTTTCCCTGGGGCACAATGGTCGTCAACGTTTCGGGGGCATTTGCGATCGGTGTCGTTGCGCATGCGGTGGCGCGCGACAGCATGCCCGCCATCTGGGCCTTTGCCGCAACCGGCGGCCTCGGCTGCTACACCACGGTTTCCTCCTTTAGCCTGCAGACGCTGGCACTGGCGCGTGAGGGCGAATGGCTGCGCGCCGGTGGCAATGTGCTGCTTTCGGTCTTTCTGAGCCTCGGTGGTGTGACGCTGGGCTTTGCCGCAGGAAGTCTTCTGATTGGCAGTGGGGCGCCATGAGCAGCCCGCGGAAGCTCCGCTCCGGCGGGACGGACACCGCCGCAGCAGAGCATGCGGCGCGCCTTATTAGCTGGCGCAAAACGAACGAAGCGGTTCGGATCTATGCGACCGTGGCCGCAGGCAGCATGATTGGCGGCGTGCTGCGGGCGCTTGCCTCGCTGACGAGCACTGCCCTGTGGGGCAATGGATTCCCATTCGGCACGCTCCTCGTGAATATTGTCGGCTCATTCCTCATCGGCTTCTACGCGACATTGACGGGGCCGGATGGCCGCGTCTTCGCCAGCCCGTTGCAGCGCCAGTTCTTCATGGCCGGCTTCTGCGGTGGCCTGACGACCTTCTCCGCCTTTAGCCTTGAAACGCTCACCCTCGCGCAAAGCGGGAAGCTTATGGCGGCTGCGCTTAATATCGCGATCTCCGTGGTAACGTGGCTTACCGCCGTCTGGCTTGGCCACATCCTTGCAGTGCGCCTCAACCGGCTGAGAGGATCCACGCAATGAAGATACCAAGACGGGCGCAGTTGCTGCGCATATTCATCGGCGAGAACGACAGGGCAGACGGTCGTCCGCTGTATGAGGCGATTGTACTGAAGGCCCGCGAAATGCAGATTGCCGGCGCGACCGTCCTGCGCGGGGCTATGGGGTTCGGCCATTCCAGCCGGCTTCACACGTCGAAGATCCTCCGTCTGTCGGAGGATCTTCCCCTTGTGATCGAGATCGTCGATGACGAGGAAAAGATAGCCGCTTTCCTGCCCGTCCTTGAAACAATCATGACAAGTGGTTTGATCACACTGGAGAAAGTTCAGGTTCTGCAATATGGAACCGATAACGAATGATCGAGTGTGAGGTTGCGGGTGCCGGTGAATGCCGTTGCATGCTCGCGAAACGGCGATTGGAATTATGGCAGGCGTTGAACAGATCACGGTGGAGGCCGGCGAGGCGGGCATGCGGCTCGACCGCTGGTTCAAGACCCATTTTCCGGGCCTTGGCTTCGGCCATCTGCAAAAACTGCTGCGCTCCGGCCAGATCCGTGTCGATGGCGGCAGGGTTAAGGCCGATACCCGCGTCGAGCCGGGCCAGACGGTTCGCATCCCACCGCTCGAAGTGGACAAGAAGGGCGAGAGCCCGCTCACCGGTCACTCGATCCGCAACCAGGGCGACGCCGACGTTCTGGCCAAGATGCTGATCCATGAAGATCCGAAAGTGTTCGTCTTCAACAAGCCGGCCGGCCTCGCCGTCCAGGGTGGCTCAGGTGTCACCCGCAATGTCGACGACATGCTGGAAGCCTGGCGCAGCCAGAAGGGCGAGAAACCGCGTCTGGTGCACCGGCTCGACCGCGACACGTCTGGCGTGCTGGTCGTCGCCCGCACCAGGCTCGCCGCCATGAAGCTTGCCGAGGCGTTCCGGGCGCGTGAGACCAAGAAGACCTACTGGGCGCTGGTCAAGGGCGTGCCGCCGAAGCGCGAGGACAAGATCTCGACCTGGCTGATCAAGGAACCGACGCCCGACGGCGATCGGGTGCGCGTGGCCAAGCATGGCGAAAAGGGCGCCGACCACGCAGTGTCTTATTACCGGATCGTCGAGCAGGCGGCGCAGACCCTGTCCTGGCTGGAGATGGAACCCTATACCGGCCGAACCCACCAGCTTCGCGTCCATGCCGCTCACATCGGCTGCCCGATCATCGGCGATCCCAAATATTTCGAGGCCGATACCAATTGGGATTTTCCCGGCGGCATGCAGAACCGCTTGCATCTGCACGCGCGCCGCATCGTCATCCCGCATCCCGACAAGGGTTTCATCGACGTCACCGCACCGATGCCGCCGCATATGCGCCAGAGCTGGAACCTGATCGGCTTCGACGACGCCAGCGCGGAGGACTAGGTCCAGTGGGCATGGCCACAGATACGCTCGACCGTCGCGACAGGGTCGACATGGCCGCCGCCGCCATCATGGTCGGGCTGACCTTTTCCTGGGGGCTGAACTACGTCGCCGCCAAGATCTCCTATGCCGGCTACGATCCCGTTTTCCTGTCGATCGCACGGTCGGTCATCGGCGGGCTGTGCGTTCTCGTCTGGTGCCGCTGGCGCGGCATTGCGCTTTTTACCCGCGACGGAACCCTTGTCGCCGGCATTCTGGCAGGCGCGCTTTTTGGTCTCGAGTTCCTGTTTCTCTATGTCGGGCTCGAACAGACGACCGTCGCGCGCAACACCTTGCTGGTCAACACCATGCCGTTCTGGGTGCTGGTCGGCGGGCATTTCCTGCTCAACGAACGCATCACCGCGCGCCGGCTCGTCGGCCTTCTGCTCGCTTTCGCCGGATTGGTCGCGGTGTTCTCCGACCAGTTGAGCGCCGATAACGGTGCGACCCTGATTGGTGATCTGCTCAGTCTCGGCGCCGGCATTCTGTGGGCCTTGACCTACATCGTCATCAAGCGCACGAAACTGGCGGAAACGAGCGCCGAGAAGTTGCTGCTCTACCAACTGGCCGGCGCTGCGATGGTCGGCGCCTTGGTGCTGCCTTTCGCCGGGCCGCCCGTCCGCGACTTCGCCGCTTTGCCGACCTTGGCCTTGCTTTTCCAGGCGATCTACATCGTCGCCTTCACCTATGTGCTCTGGTTCTGGTTGCTGCGGCGCTATCCGGCATCGGGCCTGTCGAGCTTCACCTTCCTTTCGCCGGTGTTCGGCGTCCTGTGCGGCGCCATCTTCTTGAACGAGCCTCTGACCATCCGTATTTTCCTGGCACTCGGCCTCATCGCAGCCGGTCTGATCATTGTGAATCGGCCGGCCCGAAAACAGATCCCCGGATGAAAGGCTCCGGCATGCGCGATATTCTCAACGACCTCGAAGCGGGAAAGCAGCTTTCCGATCCGGATCCGGTGCGCCGTGCCCAGATCCAGATGAAGACGCACCTGCCGAAACGCTTTTACAAAACCGTCTCGGTCGCACCGGCCGAAGCTGGTTTTGCGGTTCATCTCGATGGCAAGCCGGTCCGTACGCCGGGCAAAGCGCTTCTGATCCTGCCGACCGAAAAAGCCGCCGCTCTGGTCGCCGGCGAGTTCGCCGCGCAAGGCGAGACGATCGACCCGATGACGATGCCGGTCATGCGTCTGGTCAACACGGCCATCGACGGCGTCGCCAGCGACCCGCAGGCGGTTTTGGAAGACATCCTGCGCTTTGCCTCGTCCGACCTGCTCTGCTATCGCGCCGACGCCCCCCAAGGGCTCGTCGATCGGCAGAACGAATATTGGGACCCCGTCATCGATTGGGCGCGGAGCGCGCTCGGCGCCCGGTTTCAACTCGCCGAAGGGGTGATCCATGTCGAGCAGCCGCGCGAGAGCATCGCGGTGCTCGGCGTTCATCTTGCCCAGCGTGCCGACCCGCTCCGGCTTGCCGCCATCCACGTCATGACGTCGCTGACGGGATCGGCACTGCTGGCGCTGGCCGTCGATTTCGGCGAGATCGACGGCGAGGCAGCCTGGGCCGCCGGCCATGTCGACGAGGACTGGCAGGCCGAGCACTGGGGCCATGACGCGGAAGCCGTCGCCCGCCGTGCCCACCGCAAGCGCGACATGATGGCCGCCGTCGGTCTCCTCGAGGCGCTCAAGGGCTGACGGCAATCGCCGCCCTCATTCGTTTCGCCTTGCCCTATTAGAGCGACGTGCGTTCCAGTTGGACGTGCAAAATACGCTCTAACACTTTGAATCTATGCATCGTGCTTTCCGAACATCGCTTCCGATGTTCGGGCCGATGCATTGGACCAAAGTCATAATCCCAAAGACGGGCTGCCTCTGGGCGGCGCTTTCTGTCACTTCTCGCGGCGATAGCTGCCCGAGTTCGTGTCCAGAGGCGACACCGCGCAGCATCAAGCACAGCGAGATGTCACGGGAGGACGAATTCATGGCAATGGCAGCGACCGCCGGCAGAGCAAGCCGCGGAATGACGCGGGAAGAGAAGAAAGTCATCTTCGCCTCCTCGCTCGGCACCGTTTTCGAATGGTACGATTTCTATCTCTACGGCGCATTGGCGGCAGCGATCGGCTCGACATTCTTCAACTCGTATCCGGAAGCGACGCGCAACATCTTTACGCTGCTGGTTTTCGCCGCTGGCTTCCTCGTGCGCCCGTTCGGCGCGCTGGTGTTTGGCCGCATCGGTGATCTCGTAGGTCGCAAATACACCTTTCTCGTCACTATCATGATCATGGGCCTGTCGACCTTCCTGGTCGGCCTGCTGCCTGGTTCGGCAAGCTGGGGCATTGCAGCGCCTATTATCCTGATTGCGCTGCGCATGCTGCAGGGCCTGGCGCTCGGTGGTGAATATGGCGGTGCGGCGACCTATGTGGCCGAGCATGCGCCCGACGACCGCCGCGGCTTCTACACATCGTGGATCCAGACGACGGCGACGCTCGGCCTGTTCCTGTCGCTGGTCGTCATCCTTATCGTGCAAAATTCGCTGAGTAAGGAGGATTTCGAGGCTTGGGGCTGGCGTGTTCCATTCCTGCTCTCAGCCATTCTGCTCGGCATATCGGTCTGGATTCGCCTGTCGCTTGCCGAATCGCCGACCTTCCAGCGCATGAAGGACGAGGGTAAGGGCTCCAAGGCGCCGCTGACGGAAGCCTTCGGACAGTGGAAAAATGCCAAGATCGCCATTTTGGCGCTTTTCGGCCTTACTGCCGGCCAGGCCGTGGTTTGGTACAACGGCCAATTCTACGCGCTGTTTTTCCTGCAGAACGTGCTCAAGGTCGACGGCCAGTCGGTCAACATCATGATCGCCATCGCGCTGGCGCTCGGCACGATCTTCTTTGTCGTGTTCGGCTGGCTCTCCGACAAGATCGGCCGCAAGCCGATCATCATGGCGGGCCTGGCGCTGGCGATCGTCACCACCTTCCCGCTGTTCAAGGCGCTGACCTGGGCAGCCAACCCGGCGCTCGCCACCGCGCAGCAAAACACCCGTGCCACGATCACCGCTGCGCCTGGCGACTGCAAGTTCCAGTTCAATCCGACCGGAACGCGCAAGCCTCTGACATCGTGCGATATTGCGACGGATTTCCTTGCCAAGAGCTCGGTGCCCTATGACATCGTCACCACGGCGGCGCCGGGGACCGCGGCCAGTGTCAAGATCGGCACCGCAACGGTGGCGTCCTATGACGCCGTGGCAGCCGCAGACAAGGCAACTTCAAGCGATGCCGCGTTCAAGAAGGCAATCAACATTGCCTTGCGGGACGGCGGCTATCCGTTGAAGCGTGGTGCGGCCAAGGTCGCAGACCAGAAGCTTGAAGCCTTCGTCGCGGCCAATCCGGAGCTGAAGCTCGACGCCGCCGCAATCCGTGCCGGCGACAAGACGACGGTTGCGGCCGACAAGGCGATCAAGGACAAGCTGCTGACGGCCGATGAGGCCGCGGCGGGAGCGCCCGAGATCACGGTCTACAGCGTCCCGGGAGCAGGCGCCTTTGCGATGTTTGCCGACCCTGAACAGGTCAGCTGGGCAAGGGTCATCGGCATCCTGTTCATCCTGGTCCTTTACGTGACCATGGTCTACGGACCGATCGCCGCGATCCTGGTAGAAATGTTCCCGACCCGCATCCGCTATACCGGCATGTCGTTGCCCTATCACATCGGCAATGGCTGGTTCGGCGGCCTGCTGCCGGCGACGGTGTTCGCGCTCAGCGCCTACAGCGGCGATATCTATTACGGCCTCTGGTATCCGGTGGTGATCGCTGCGATGTCGCTGGTCATCGGTACGATCTTTGTTAGGGATACGCTGGGAACGGACTTGCACGCCAAGACCTGATCCTCGCCTGACAGCAAAAATGAAAAGCCCGGCGCGAGTGATCGCGCCGGGCTTTGCTTTGCAATTCGTCAAAAGCGATGCGGAGGAATGGTTTAGCTCTTCCGGCCCTGTTTTTCTTCCTCGATGGCCGCTTCGTGATACCAGCCGCTTCCGAAATCCGTACGGTTGCGCAATGAAGCAAGTTCTGCCGCGAACTTAGCCTTTCCGCTTAAATTTGAGGCAGAAGCGCGCGCTGCCACCGGGAACATCAGGATTTTGGCCGACTGACGGGTAGGAGTGATTTCCATTGTCGGTCTCCCTTCTTCTGCAGAGCCTTGCCGATTCAATCTTTCCCGAAGATAGGTTCTGCAATCCGGTTAGGCAATATGATTATAAAAAGATCAGTATCTGCCTGTTATTTATGCAGAACATGCTTGTGATTGATCCGGACGCATTGCGATTACGCGGCAGCGGATTTGTCGGGATGCGGCGTCAGTTTTGTCGCATCCTTGGCCGGTGAAAATGGCACACGAATTGCTTTCTGATAATCCGGCAGGTCGGCTGCAGGGTGGCTGGCATGCCGGCGCCGTCCAAGGTTCGGTGATCAAAGCAACGAGAGGCTAGAATGACGAAATACAAGCTCGAGTACATTTGGCTCGATGGATACACCCCGGTTCCCAACCTTCGTGGAAAGACGCAGATCAAGGAATATGCCGAATTCCCGACGCTCGACCAGCTTCCGCTGTGGGGCTTCGACGGTTCCTCGACCATGCAGGCCGAAGGCCACTCGTCCGACTGCGTGCTGAAGCCGGTCGCCATCTATCCCGACCCCGCGCGCAGCAATGGCGTGCTCGTCATGTGCGAAGTCATGATGCCGGACGGCGTGACGCCGCATGCATCCAACAAGCGCGCCACCATCCTCGACGACGAGGGCGCCTGGTTCGGCTTCGAGCAGGAGTATTTCTTCTACAAGGATGGCCGCCCGCTCGGCTTCCCCGAGAGCGGCTACCCCGCGCCGCAAGGCCCGTACTACACCGGCGTCGGCTACAGCAACGTCGGCAGCGTCGCCAGGCAGATCGTCGAGGAGCATCTCGACTTCTGCCTTGCCGCCGGCATCAACCATGAAGGCATCAACGCCGAGGTGGCCAAGGGCCAGTGGGAATTCCAGATTTTTGGCAAGGGCTCCAAGAAGGCCGCCGACCAGATGTGGATGGCCCGCTACCTGATGCAGCGCCTCACCGAGAAATACGGCATCGATATCGAATATCACTGCAAGCCGCTCGGCGACACCGACTGGAACGGTTCCGGCATGCACGCCAACTTCTCGACCGCTTACATGCGGGAAGTCGGCGGCAAGGACTATTTCGAGGCACTGATGGCCGCCTTCGACAAGAACCTGATGGATCACATCGCCGTCTACGGGCCGGACAACGACAAGCGTCTGACCGGCAAGCATGAGACCGCGCCATGGAACAGGTTCAGCTATGGCATCGCCGACCGCGGCGCCTCGATCCGCGTGCCGCATTCCTTCATCAACAATGGCTACAAGGGCTATCTCGAGGATCGCCGCCCGAACTCGCAGGGCGACCCCTACCAGATCGCTTCGCAGATCCTGAAGACGATCGCCTCCGTCCCGACCAGCGCCGAGGTTTCGGCTGCCGCTTGAGCACGCGTCACGGCGCGGAACTGAGTGTCTGCGCCGTGACTGCTCTCCGTCGCGTCGGCCTTTTGTCAGGGCGACAACACCAACTGCTGGATTGAGTGTTCGCCATCCCAAACAAAAACCCCGCCGGATCGCTCCGGCGGGGTTTTGTTTGTCGCTTAGCTCGTCCGCTCAGACCGAGTAATACATGTCATACTCGACCGGGTGCGGGGTCATTTCGAAGCGCATCACTTCGGCCATCTTGAGCTCGATATAGCTGTCGATCTGGTCGTCGTCGAAGACGCCGCCGGCCTTCAGGAAGCCGCGGTCCTTGTCGAGGCTCTGCAGCGCTTCGCGCAGCGAGCCGCACACGGTCGGGATCTTCTTCAGTTCCTTCGGCGGCAGGTCGTAGAGGTCCTTGTCCATTGGCTGGCCGGGATGGATCTTGTTCTTGATGCCGTCGAGCCCGGCCATCAGCATGGCGGCAAAGGCGAGGTAGGGGTTCGCGCCCGGATCGGGGAAGCGGACCTCGACGCGCTTGGATTTCGGCGACGAGCCGAACGGGATGCGGCAGGAGGCGGAGCGGTTGCGCGCCGAATAGGCGAGCAGCACCGGCGCTTCATAGCCCGGCACCAGGCGCTTGTAGGAGTTGGTCAGCGGGTTGGTGAAGGCATTGATCGCCTTGGCGTGCTTGATGATGCCGCCGATGTAAAACAGGCAGCTCTCCGAGAGGCCGGCATATTCATTGCCGGCGAAGGTCGGCTTGCCTTCCTTCCAGATCGACTGGTGGACGTGCATGCCCGAGCCGTTGTCGCCGAACACCGGCTTCGGCATGAAGGTGGCCGTCTTGCCGTAGGCATTGGCGACCTGGTGCACGACATATTTGTAGATCAGCATCTTGTCGGCGTTGCGGACTAGCGTGTCGAACTTGATGCCGAGCTCGTGCTGGGCAGCGGCCACTTCGTGGTGGTGCTTTTCGACACGCACGCCCATTTCGGCGAGCACGGTCAGCATTTCGGAGCGCATGTCCTGCGCCGAGTCGATCGGCGGCACCGGGAAATAGCCGCCCTTGATGCGCGGGCGGTGGCCCAGATTGCCGGTCTCGTAGTCAGTGTCGTCGTTGGACGGCAATTCGGTGGAGTCGAGCTTGAAGCCGGTGTTGTACGGATCGGCCTTGTACTTGACGTCGTCGAACACGAAGAACTCAGCTTCCGGGCCGACGAAGATCTGATCGCCGATGCCTTCCGCCTTCATATAGGCTTCAGCTTTCTTGGCGGTGCCGCGCGGGTCGCGGTTGTAGGATTCTCCGGAGATCGGATCGAGGATATCGCACAGGATGACCATGGTCGACTGCGCGAAGAACGGGTCCATATGCACCGTCTCGGTGTCGGGCATCAGCACCATGTCGGACTCGTTGATCGCCTTCCAGCCGGCGATGGAGGACCCGTCGAACATGACGCCGTCGGCAAACATGTCTTCCTCGACCTCAACGACATCCATCGTCACGTGCTGCAGCTTGCCCTTCGGATCTGTGAAGCGCAGGTCAACGAATTTCACGTCGTTGTCCTTGATCTGCTTCATGATGTCTTTGGCTGTCGTCATGTCATGTTTCCCTGTCTGATGACGTTTCGAGGAGATGATCTGAAATCAGAATCCTCAGACCGCGTCCATCCCTGTTTCGCCGGTGCGGATGCGCACGACTTCCTCGATGTTGGAGACGAAGATCTTGCCGTCGCCGATGCGGCCGGTCTGGGCCGCCTTGCGAATGGCTTCGATCGCGCCTTCGACCGCGTCGTCGCCGAGCACGACCTCGATCTTCACCTTGGGCAGAAAATCCACGACATATTCAGCGCCGCGATAGAGTTCGGTATGGCCCTTCTGCCGGCCAAAACCCTTGGCCTCCGTTACGGTGATGCCTTGCAGCCCGGCCTCCTGAAGCGCTTCCTTCACTTCGTCTAGCTTGAACGGCTTGATGATCGCTTCGATCTTTTTCATGTAAAAAGTGGCCTCCACTGTCAAAAAAGACGGGTTGTGAGCCCCGCTTGCGCCTCTTTCAAGCACGAACTGTGCCAATTTGAGGGGATTCGAAGCGGTATCACGCGATTTCGATGCCATGCCGCGTTGAGGGCTAAATTCGCGTCATTCGCTGCGTTGGATGCGCCATGGATACTGGGAACCTACACATTGTCGGCGCTACCGTCCGCACAATAATTGGGCAGATAGAGCATTTCGCGGGCAATTGTGCTTCGACGACGCCATTGTCCCTAACGATGTGCTTACAGAGTGTGCCATTTCATCGCCGTTTGCTTCGAACCGAAAACTGGACAATGTTTGACCACAGGGATCGGGGTTTGACCACAAGGATCGGGGTTTGACCACAAGGATCGGGGTTTGACCACAGGGATCGGGTTTGACCACAGGATCGGGCTTGAGCCAATGCGGATCGGCATCCATGAGCAATGAAATTCTGTCTCCGGCCGAAATGGCTGAGGCCGACCGGTTGACGATTTCCGCCGGACCACGCGACGGCATTGGCCTGATGCGCAATGCAGGTTCCGCAGTCGCTGCGGTGGTGCTCGCCCATTTCCCGGCTGCCAGGCGCGTCCACGTGCTGTGCGGGCCCGGCAACAATGGCGGCGATGGCTATGTCGTCGCCCGCATTCTAAGGGACAGCGCCGTCGACGTCTTGCTGTGGGCATCCGGCTCTCCCAAAGCCGGCAGCGACGCGGCGCTCGCCGCGTCGGAATGCCCGGTCAGGCCCCGGCCACTGTCGGAATTTGCTGCCGATAAAGGTTCGATCCTGGTCGATGCGCTTTATGGGGCGGGGCTGTCGAAGCCGCTGTCCGGTGATGCCGCCAGGGCGGTCGAGGTTGCGACAGAACTGAACCTGCCTGTCGTAGCGGTCGATCTGCCCTCGGGCGTGTCAGGCGAGAGCGGCCAGATTTTCGGCCGGGCATTCCGCGCCCGAATCACGGTGACGTTTGCGCGAAAAAAGCCCGGCCATCTGTTGTTGCCTGGGCGCGGGATGTGCGGCGAGCTGGTGCTTGCCGACATCGGCATTAGCGACGATATCGTTGCGCAGCTTGAACCGCTCACCTTCGAGAACATCCCGCCGCTTTGGCTCGAAAATTTCCCGATCCCAGCCGTCGACGCGCATAAATACAGGCGCGGCCATGTCGGCGTCTTTTCCGGCGGGCCATCGGCGACGGGTGCCGCACGGCTATCGGCGCTTGCCGCGGCCAGAAGCGGGGCAGGGGCGGTGACCGTGCTGTCGCCGGCGAACGCCGTGCAGGTGAATGCCGCGCATCTGACTTCGATCATGCTGAAAAAGGCCGACAGCATCGCGGACGTGCAGGAATTCATCGACGGCCGCCGGCCATCGGCGTTCGTCCTCGGACCCGGATTTGGCGTCGGCGAAAAAACACGCGATTTTGCCCTCGGCGTGCTGGCCGCCGGAGACCGGCAAGACGGCAAGGTCGACGGGCTGGTGCTCGATGCCGATGGCATCACCGCGTTTCGCGATAAGCCCGACGTTCTGTTCGTCGCCGCCCGTCGCCCGAACGCGCCAGCGTTGGTGCTGACGCCGCATGAGGGCGAATTCGCCAGGCTGTTTGCGGACATCGCCGGAGACAAGACCCTGTCCAAGCTGGCCAAGGCGCGCACTGCCGCCGCGCGCGCCGGCGCCATCGTCGTCTACAAGGGCGCGGACACGGTGATCGCGGCGCCCGATGGCAGGGCGGCGATCAACGGCAACGGCGCGCCATGGCTGGCCACCGCCGGTTCGGGCGACGTGCTGTCGGGCATCATCGCCGGCCTCCTGGCACAAGGCATGCCGGCTTTCGAAGCCGCCTGCGCGGCGGTCTGGATTCATGCTGAGGCCGGCAGCCGTTTCGGACCTGGGCTGATCGCTGAAGACTTGCCGCTGGCGCTGGTGCCGGTGCTGCGCGAGCTTGCCGAAAATCGCAACAGGATAACCGCTGAATGAACCGTCGGCTCGCCCTGATCGCCGTGATTCTCGCCAATTTTTTCTTGGCCAGCCTGGCGCGCGCCGAAGGTCCGGTGATGATCGTCGACGATCCGGCCGTGCTGGCCGCTCTCGACGCCAGGGGTTTTGATTTCGCCGGCATTTTCGATGTCGACGGCAAGGGCGACCTGAAGACGCTCTACGACAGGGCGCCGGCCTATCATCGGATCATCGAAACGATTGCCGGCGATGTCGCCGCGCTGCGCGCCGAGATGAAGGCTGGCGGGCGGTCGCTCTACGAAGTCACCGACGGCAATGTCGGCCGCATCATCGACATGCGCTGGCTGAAGACCGACGCCGCGCGCTTTCGGCTGGTCGGTGTCGTCAACCGGCTCGATCGGCGTGATTTCGCCGAAATAGGAGGCGATGGGGGCTGCGGCGAGGTCCGTTTCATCTACCGCCTTGCCTACAGCTTCAAGAAAAACGGCAAGGTTCTGGCCTCGCGCTTGCCGTTCAATTTCAATGCCATCTATAGCGCCGCGCCGGACGCCGATGGCGGCTGCGTCGGCGTTGCCGGACGCTGGACGCCGCAGCTCGACGAGACCGTCGATATCGGCTGGCTCATCGGCGGGCCGCTTGAAAGGGCCGGGCTGAGCTTCAAGCAGCTCGAGCTCAACGCCCAGATTGTGCGCTTTCCCTCCGGCCAGGAGACCGAATTTGGCGGCCAGGCTGCCTACCTCATGCGGATTTTTGGCGTCGGTGGAGAGACGGTCAGCGAAAAGCCGCTGGAAAACACGCCCGACTTGGCGCGGCTTGCCGACGACGCCGCGCTGAAAGCAAAACTTTCCGACTATATCAGCGCCAATGTCGCGGCGGTCGATCTCGGCGTCTACGAAATCCCGGATGAATTCCTGGCCAAAAAAGTCGTCTCGTGGTCGACTTTCGGCAGCGCAAGGCAGGCCAATCACCCGTTCACGCCGCTGTTCCAGCCCGCGGATTTTTCCGGGCTGGACTATTCCGCGCTGAAGCTGCTGCGCACGCCGGAAGCGCTGGTCGAGCGGCTCGACAATGGCGCCTGCCAGGGTTGTCATCAGGCTGGTTCGACCGCCGGTTTCCATTTCATCGGCCTCGACGACAAGACGACATCGCCGCTGAACCGCATCGAGGTCGGCATCTCGCCGCATCTTCATGCGGAGATGCCGCGGCGCGAAGCCTGGCTGCGTGCGACCGCCGACGGCAAGGAGCCGAACCGCCTCCGCCCGCTGTCCTTCGCGCCGCCGGCCGCATGGAAAGACGCCCGCGAGGTCGCTTACGCACCGGCCGAGATGGCGATGCCGTGTTTGATGCCGGAGGATGCGGCCCGCTTCGGCACGACCTGGCAATGCGGCGGCGGCACCGTCTGCACGGCGCTGGCGACGGCATCGGGGGTGCGGACGAAACTGGCGCAATGCCTGCTGCCCAAGGACAGCGAAAAGATGTTTTCCGGCCATCCATGCCTGACCGGCTCGATCGCCAGCAACGGCACGCAGCCTTTCAATGACCGCTACAGCATTACCGGCCAGTTCTCTGCCTTCGCCACCGACATGTCGCGCACCGCCTACACCTGCCGGCCGCCGAAGATCGGTGTGCCGGCCGGCATCGCCTATCGCGGATGCAATGACAAGGACCGTGCCTTTGCCGGCTTCAAGCCGGGCAAGCCGATGCCGAACGAGATCTGCGGGCTGGTCGGCGGCAAAAAATTCGACATCTGCGTGGCGACCAATAATTTCGACCAGTGCTTGGGCGGCGCCGTCAATCGCGGCAACCGGCCGGCTTGCTCGGCCGATCATTTCTGCCGCGAAGATTACATGTGCCAATCGCTGCCGCCCGACACGCCTGGTATCGGCAAGGTGAAAGGTGTCGGCTTCTGCTCGCCGACCTATTTTATCTTCCAGATGCGCATCGACAATCATGCCACGCCGTGGTCGGGCGCCGTCCGCGCGACGATGGGCGCAGGGTTCGGCGCCGCGGAAGCGGAGTGAGCTTTGCTGTGGTCGCTTTCGCGACATCAGCGCCTCACAACGGAATGTTGTCGTGCTTCTTCCAGGGGTTTTGCATGTCCTTGTTGCGCAGCATGCGCAGCGCACGCGCAATGCGGCGGCGGGTCGAATGCGGCATGATCACCTCGTCGACATAGCCGCGCTCGGCGGCGACGAAGGGCGACAGGAAGCGATCCTCGTAAGCCTTTGTATGTGCTGCGATCTTCTCTGCATCGCCGATGTCCTTGCGATAGATGATCTCGACCGCGCCCCTGGCGCCCATCACTGCGATCTGCGCCGTCGGCCAGGCATAGTTCATGTCGCCGCGCAGATGCTTCGACGCCATCACGTCATAAGCGCCGCCATAGGCTTTTCGGGTGATCACGGTGATCTTCGGGACGGTCGCTTCGGCATAGGCGAACAAGAGCTTGGCGCCGTGCTTGATCAGCCCGCCATATTCCTGCGCGGTGCCGGGCAGGAACCCTGGAACGTCGACGAAGGTGACGATCGGAATCGAAAAACAGTCGCAGAAGCGTACGAACCGCGCCGCTTTGCGGCTGGCGTCCGAATCGAGCACGCCGGCCAGCACCATCGGCTGGTTGGCGACGAAGCCGACCGTGCGCCCTTCGACGCGCCCGAAGCCGGTTACGATGTTTTTTGCAAAATCCTGCTGGATCTCGAAGAAGTCACCCTCATCGGCAACTTTAAGGATCAACTCCTTGATGTCGTAAGGTTTGTTGGCATTGTCGGGGATCAGTCGGTCGAGCGACAGATCATGATCGGTGACCGACTGATAACATTCGATCTCGGGGATTTCAGCCGTGTTGGAGGCAGGCAGCAGATCGACCAGCCGGCGCATCTGCAGCAGCGCCTCGACGTCATTGTCGTAAGCGCCATCGGCGATCGACGACTTCGTCGTGTGGACGAAGGCGCCGCCGAGGCTCTCGGCGGTTACCGTCTCGTTGGTGACGGTCTTCACCACGTCCGGGCCGGTGACGAACATGTAGGAGGTGCCGCGCACCATGAAGATGAAGTCGGTCATTGCCGGCGAATAGACGTCGCCGCCGGCGCAAGGGCCCATGATCACTGAAATCTGCGGGATGACGCCGGAGGCGAGCACATTGCGCTGGAAGATCTCGGCATAGCCGCCAAGTGCTGCCACGCCTTCCTGGATGCGGGCGCCGCCGGCGTCGTAGAGGCCGATGATCGGTGCGCGGTTGCGCAGCGCCATCTCCTGCACCTTGACCACCTTTTCGGCGTGGGCCTCGGACAGCGAGCCGCCGAACACGGTAAAGTCCTTGGCAAAGACATAGACCGGCCGGCCATTGACGGTGCCCCAACCGGTGACGACGCCGTCGCCGGCGATCTTGGTTTTCTCCATGCCGAAATCGGTCGACCGATGCTCGACATACATGTCGAACTCCTCGAACGAGCCTTCGTCGAGAAAGACGTCGATGCGTTCGCGCGCGGTGAGTTTGCCCTTCTTGTGCTGAGCGTCGATACGGGCCTTGCCGCCGCCCATGCGTGCCATGGCGCGGCGGCGCTCGAGTTCCTTCAGCACGTCCTTCATCGCTCGATCCCCAAAAGAAGCTGATTTGTGGTAATCATGGCGGTAAGCGAGCGCAAGCGCCGCTTTTCGGCCTGCTTTGTTTTCGCAACGCTGGCGTGCTTTCGCCGCCGATCTCGATACGCTGGCGGGCATAGCTGGCCGTCTGTTAGGTGCGGCTTACCAACCGCTCTCGCTTCGCTTGCTGGGGCAGCGTCCGCCGCAAACGGGCCGATCTCAGCGGCAAATCACTGACCTTCGAGATTAGCCGAAGCATCCCTCCACTTCGTCATCCTAGGGCGGAGCAAGGAGCGAAGCGACGCGGCGCAGACCCTAGGATCCATTCCGTGACATCAGCCGAAGAATGCAGCGGCTCTGAACCGAACGCTACCACCCGGTTCCGCGAAAAAGCTCGAACCACTCCGGATTGGCCTTCTCGATCAGCTCGATCTTCCACTGGCGCGGCCAGCGCTTCAGCGACTTCTCCCGCTGGATGGCGTCTCGAATATCGAAGTGCTCCTCGTACCAGACCAGACGCTGCGCGCCGTAGCGGCTGGTGAAGCGCGAGCCTTGGCCGGATTTATGCTCCGGCATGCGGCGGCCTAGGTCGTTGGTGACGCCGATGTAGATCGTGCCACGCTTTTGGCTCGCGGTCATGTAGGCATAGCCGGTCATGGTAGAAGGTTAGCTGGCACCGTTGCGGACGCAAGCGCCATTCTGAGCCGCTGCATTTTTCGGCCTGGGTAACGGCATGGATCCTAGGGTCTGCGCCGCGTCGCTTCGCTCCTTGCTTCGCCCTAGGATGACGAAGGCGCGGATTGGATCTGGCCAATCGCCAGCGTATCGGGTGAAAGACACTCAAATAGAAGTTCTGTTCGTCCAGCATGGGGCGAGGGAATGGCCGGGTGAAGTTTGAGCAGACGTTCACGGCTGCTCTTCTTGACTGGTTCGCTGCGCTGCAACATGACGGCCCTTGCATTTCGCGGCGAACTGGGCCATATGCGGCGGCATAGGCGCTTGGGCCGGACTATCCGGTCTTCTCGACGAATGAGACTGGTTGCGTCTGTTTTCCCTCTTTCCGACATATCGGCAAGGCGGCGAAAAAGCCCCGTGGCATGATGCCTGCGGGCACGACAGCGCAGCCGTGCGGACGATAACGTCCGCCCGCCTTGTCGTTTTCATGACAGTTTTTTCGACGGCAGGTTGCGCCCTGCCGCCATCGATGTTTGCGGCCAGGAGCCGCGTGAAAGAAGAATATTTTGACCAACGAAAACACTCTGACCGGCAAGAACACTCTGCCCGGTAAAGACACTGGGGAACTTTCGGGTTTCGCAGCACTTGGCATTACGGGCGCGCTGCTCAAGGCGACCCATGGCGCAGGCTTCACCGAGCCGAAGCCGATCCAGGCCCAGGCGATCCCGCCGCAGCTGGAAGGCTGTGACATTTTCGGCATCGCCCAGACCGGTTCGGGCAAGACCGCGGCGTTCGCGCTGCCGATCCTGTCGAAGATCATCGCGCTCGGCACCAAGCGCCGGCCGAAGACCGCTCGTGCGCTGATCCTGGCGCCGACGCGTGAGCTCGCCGTGCAGATCGAAGAGATGATCAAGCTGCTCGCCAAGGGCGCGCATGTCTCGACAGCACTCGTGCTTGGCGGCGTCTCGCGCTTCAGCCAGGTGAAGAAGATCGCTCCCGGCGTCGACATTTTGATTGCCACGCCCGGCCGGCTGACCGATCTGGTGCGTGAGGGCGACCTCGTGCTTGCCGACACCAAATGGCTGGTGCTCGATGAAGGCGACCGCATGCTCGACATGGGCTTCATCAACGACGTCAAGCGCATCGCCAGGGCGACCGCGCCGGACCGTCAGACGGTGCTGTTCTCGGCGACCATGCCGGCCGAAATCGCCGAGCTGGCGAAAGGCCTGCTGAAGAACCCGATCCGCGTCGAAGTGGCGCCGCACAGCACTGCGGCGGCCGAGATCGTACAGGGCGTCGTCTTTGCCCGCACCAAGCAGAAGCGCCAGGTTCTGGCGACGATGCTCGCCGACCAGGCGATGAAGTCCGTCATCATCTTTTCGCGCACCAAGCATGGCGCCGACAGGGTGACCAAGGATCTCGAGCGCGATGGCTTCAAGGCCGCCGTCATCCACGGCAACAAGTCGCAGAACGCCCGTCAGAAGGCGCTGAACGATTTCCGCGAGGGTTCGGTGCGCATTCTTGTTGCGACCGATATCGCGGCGCGCGGCATCGACGTGCCCGGCATCAGCCACGTGGTGAATTTCGATCTGCCGGACGAGGCGGAGAGCTATGTCCACCGCATCGGCCGCACCGGTCGTAACGGCATGGATGGCATCGCGATCACGCTTTGCGACCCGTCCGAGAACAGCAAGCTGCGCCAGGTCGAGCGCATCATCCGCACCAAGCTGCCGATCGTTGCCGACCATCTCGGCAGTCCCGACCCGCAGCGCAATCCTGCCGAAAAGAACGAGCGCAGCTTCGAGCCGGCCAACGACCGCAATGGTCGTCGCGACGGCAGGCGGCCGGGCGGCCAGAACAACGGCAACAAGCGCTTCGGCGACAAGCCGGCCTTCGCCGGTGAGCGCAAGCCGGAGGGTGCCAAGGCGTTCAAGGGCAACAACAAGCGTCGTTTCGGCGGCAAGCGGCCAGCAGCGCGGGCTGCGTAACCGGATAGTGCATCGGGCCCGCGCCTGTCGCGTCGGCTCGGCTCCTCACAATTGAAAAGGCGATCGGAGCGATGCTTCGGTCGCCTTTTTCGCCTGAGATCTACTTCACCACCGCCTGTACCCACACAATAATGCGCTGCGCGAGGAAAGCTGTGGTTGCTGGCGACAGCGCGTCTCCGGCAATGACATGGTTGTCCCGATCGCCGGTATCGTCGACCGGCACCAGTTCGTGCGCCGCGCCCCAGCGCCCGGCGATGTCGCGGGTGCGGTCCGGCCGCACGACCTTGTCCGAATCGGAAAAGATGAACAGGGCAGGGATGGTCGCCTTCTCCACCGGCGCGCCATAGGCCAGCTCGGTCAGCGCCACCATCGGCAGCGTCGCCGCGATCGGATAGCGCCAGGTCCAGAATTTCTCGTGCAGCGCATTGCGCGGCACGAAGCTGCGCTCCTTGCCGGCAACCAGCTCGGCGATCTCTCTGCCCCACGGCATGGTCAGAAGTTCGGCGCCGGAAGCCTTGACGCCGAAATTCGGCGAGATGAACGCTATTGCCGCCACCCCGTCCGATGCGCCCGGCTGCGTCGCAGCCCAGGCTGCCAGCGAGCCGCCGGTCGAGGTGGCGATGACGATCATCTTGTCGCCGATCGCTCGGCCGATGGCGAGCGCTTCCTCATAGTCGTTGATCCAGGCGTTGACGCTGCCGTCCGCCATTGCGGCACCGCCCTGTCCGTGGCCGGTGAGACGGGTGTAGTAAAGATTGGCGTCGAGCCCTTCGGCCACCTCGTCGGGAAGTGGACGAACCTCGCCCTTCGACGCCGAAAAGCCGTGGATATAGACGATCGACAGCGGCGTCCTGGCGTGAACCATCGGATTGGCCCAGATGATTTCCTTTTCCAGCCCGTCGTGGATATCAGGTACGGCCGCCTCCTTGCGTGCCAGATAGGCTTGCGGGTCATCGCCGATTACCGAAGGATCGAAACGGATCGTGGTGTCGGCTGGGACGCGCGGGCCAAAGACGTAGGCAAGGACGAGAATGACGGCGAGACCCGATACCGCAAGCACGATCCGTCGCCCCATCGCAGACTCCACGCAATAAATCTCAACCTATGGCCACGATGGCAAACAGGCAACGACGTCCCGCCGGCGGCGGGATCGCCAACTTTGATGGCCGGTCTATTCGCTCGGCGGCTTGCGGTCGAAATTAAGCGGACGTGCCTTCCAGCGGGTCGCGGTGCTGATGACCCATCGGCAGAACGGTCTCGGCAGGATTCTGAGCAGCTTCAGGCCCCAGCTCAAGCGCCGCGGGAAGGTGACTTCGAAGCCGCCGGACTTGATGCCGCGCGCCATGCGGCGCGAGGCGCGATTGACGGGCATCAGCCCGGGCATCGGCAGCAAATTCTTCTCGGTCAGCGGGGTGTCGACGAAGCCCGGATTTATCACCTGGATGCGGACGTTCATCTTGTCGAAATCGTACTTCAGCGATTCGGCGAGGATATTGATCGCCGCCTTGGTGCCGCCGTAGGCGGCCGTGGTCGGCCAGCCGAAATAGGCAGTGACCGAACCGACCAGGACGATATGGCCGCGCGCGCGGACGCGCATGCGCTCGATGACCGGCACCAGGCCGTGGATGATGCCGAAATAATTGACATCGAAGGACTGGCGAAATCCACGGACGGTGAGGTCTTCGCCGGCGGTCGCAATATAGCTCCCGGCATTGAACACGGCCAAGACGATCGGGCCGAGATCCTTCTCGATCGCCGCGACCGTCCTTGCCATGCGGTTCTCGTCGATGACGTCGCAAGGATAGGCCGTGACGTGGCCCGGCATCTGCGCCGTCTCGACAACAAGCGTATCGATCGGATCGTCGTCGAGCGCCGTCACCGCGACGACATAGCCTTGCGCCGCAAGGTCCTTGGCCAGTGAGCGTCCAATACCGCTGCTGCCGCCGGTAATCCAGGCGACGCCGTGCTTCGGGTCGGCCCGATAGAGTGTCATGCTATGCCCTGCGACTTTTTCTTGGCCTGTGCTCTAGCGGTGAAGAAATCGGATGAAAAGAGCGCTTTTCAATGGTGAGCTTCAATGATTGGCGGAACGCAACATCTGTTTTAGGAAATTGCAGCCCGGAAATGCCGCTGGACCAGGCAAATTCTTGCCTTGAAACCCAAGCTTCGGGTTTCTAGGGTTCGGCCGCAAGCATAAAGGAATCTCCATGCCCCGTTCTGTGATCGAAGCGATCGGCAATACGCCTCTGATCCGCCTCAACAAAGCCTCGGAAGAAACCGGCTGCGAGATCCTGGGCAAGGCCGAATTCATGAATCCGGGCCAGTCGGTCAAGGACCGTGCCGCGCTGTTCATCATCCGCGACGCCGAGCAGCGCGGACTCTTGAGGCCGGGCGGGGTGATCGTCGAGGGGACGGCCGGCAACACCGGCATCGGATTGACGCTGGTCGCCAAGGCGCTTGGCTACCGCACCGTAATCGTCATCCCGGAGACGCAAAGCCAGGAGAAGAAGGACACGATCAGATTGCTCGGCGCCGAGCTGATCGAGGTGCCTGCCGTTCCCTACAAGAACCCCAACAATTATGTGAAACTGTCGGGCCGTCTGGCCGAGCAGATGGCCCGGTCCGAGCCGAACGGCGCGATCTGGGCCAATCAGTTCGACAACGTCGCCAACCGTGATGGCCATACCCGCACCACGGCGGAAGAAATCTGGGCCCAGACCGGCGGCAAGGTCGACGGTTTCGTCTCGGCGGTCGGCTCCGGCGGAACGCTGGCAGGGGTCGCCTTCGGGCTCAAGGCCAGGAGCAAGGACGTCAAGATCGCGCTCGCCGATCCGCTCGGTGCGGCGCTCTATAGCTTCTACACCAGCGGTGAGCTGAAATCCGAAGGCAGTTCGATCACCGAAGGCATCGGGCAGGGGCGGGTCACCGCCAATCTGGAAGGGTTCACGCCGGATTTCTCCTTTCAGATCAAGGATGAGGACGCGCTGCCGATCGTCTTCGACCTGATCCAGGAGGAAGGCCTGTGCGTCGGCGGCTCGACCGGCATCAACATTGCCGGCGCGATCCGGCTGGCACGTGAGATGGGTCCAGGCCACACCATCGTGACCGTGCTTTGCGACTACGGTACGCGCTATCAGTCGAAATTGTTCAACCCGGAATTCCTGCGTCAAAAGCAGCTGCCGGTGCCGGGCTGGATGGAACAGCCGAGCACAATCTCGGTGCCGTTCGAAAAGGTTGCGTGATGGCTTACAGGACGGATGCCCTGTTTCGCGACGACCCCTATCTCAGGACGGCTGATGCCGTGGTTGTCGCCGTCAACGACCGTGGCGGCATCATTCTGGACCGGACGATCTTCTATGCCACGTCGGGCGGGCAGCCTGGCGATACGGGCACCCTCGAACGCGCCGACGGCAGCCTGATCGCTGTTGCCGCCACCATCACCGGTGAGACCAAGGATGACATCATCCATGTGCCGCCGCCTGAGCAGGCGGTGCCTGAGGTCGGCGAGCCGGTAAAGCTTGCCCTCAATTGGGAGAGGCGGCATCTGCTGATGCGCATGCACACAGCCTGCCACTTGCTTACCGTCGTCTGCCCGTTCCCGATCACCGGTGCCTCGGTTTCCGAGGACGACAGCCGTATCGATTTCGATATTCCGGATGCCGGCTTCACCAGGGAAGACGTGACGGCCCGGCTGATGGAATTGGTGCGGGCCGACCACCCGGTCATTGTCAAGCTGATCACCGACGAGGAACTGGCGGCCAATCCGGGACTGGTGAAATCGAAGAATGTTCGGCCGCCGGTCGGCACGGGCAAGATCCGCTTGGTCTGCATTGGCGAGAACGCCTCGATCGACAGCCAGCCTTGCGGCGGCACTCATGTGAAGGGCACTGGAGAAGTCGGCGAGATCCATATCGGCAAGATCGAGAAGAAGGGTCGCGAGAACCGGCGCTTCCGAATACGCTTTGGACCAATGCCGCCGGCCTGATAAACAGCCGGCCTGATAAACAGATTGTCGAAGGCGGGCAGGAGAAGAACAATGGCCGAAGACAGCCCTTTCACCGTCGATGCGGACTGGTTGCAGAAGCGCCTCGGCGAGCCTGGCCTGACCATCGTCGACGCGTCCTGGTATTTGCCGGCGCAGAAACGCGACGCGCGCGCCGAATATGACGCAGCGCACATTCCGGGCGCCCGTTTCCTGGATCACGATGCGATCTCGGATCCTGATTCCCCACTGCCGCACACACTGCCGTCGCCGCAGCATTTCGCCCAATATGTCGGCGCCATGGGCATTTCGGCCGACGACACCATCGTTGTCTATGACGGCCCGGGCTTCTTCTCGGCGCCGCGCGCCTGGTGGATGTTCCGTGTCATGGGGGTGTTCCAGGTCTACATATTGGACGGCGGCTTCGATCGCTGGAAAGCGGCTGGACGGCCGGTGACGGCGGAGCCGACGAAGATCGCGCCTTGCGTGTTCCATGCCGACTTCGATGCCGCTCGCGTCGCCAGCCTGGCCGACATGCGCCGGATCGTCGAGACCGGAGAAAGCCAGATCGCCGACGCGCGTTCGCCTGGCCGGTTTGCCGGTACCGAGCCGGAGCCTCGCGCCGGCGTCCGCTCGGGCCATATGCCCGGCGCGCGCAATGCGCCGTTTTCGGCACTTGCCGAGGATGGCGAGTTGCTGTCGAAAGACCGGTTGCGCAAGGTGATCGAGGACGCCGGCATCGACCTGTCAAAGCCGGTCGTCACCTCTTGCGGCTCAGGCGTTACGGCGGCGGCGATCACCCTGGCGCTCGAGACGCTAGGCCACACCGACAACAGGCTCTACGACGGTTCATGGACCGAATGGGGTGGGCTTGTCGATACGCCCGTCGTGACAGGCAAGGACTGACTGTGATGGAAAACGGCGCGCTTGAAGACATTGAGGTCACGGTGACGTTTCTCGAAATGCATGCGCCGCCGGCCTATTCGCCGCCGCTGCCGTACAACCGCCAGATCGCATTGCTGAAAACCAAGGACATTCCGCTGCATTTCTACCGCTATTTGATGGATCGGGTGGGCCGCAAATGGCACTGGGTCAACGTGCTGAGGCTGAGCGACGAGGAGCTTTCTGCCGGGATCCATCGCGAGGACCGGGATATCAGGGTGCTGTATCTCGACGGCTCGCCGGCCGGCTTTTTCGACCTCAAGCCGCATCTGCCGGGAGAAGTGGAACTTGCCTATTTCGGCATGATGGAGCACGCCACCGGCCAAGGCATTGGCCGCTGGTTCCTGGGTGCGGCGATCGACGCCGCCTGGTCGCACGGACCAAGGCGGGTGACGGTGCAGACCTGCACGCTCGACCATCCAGCGGCATTGCCGCTCTATCAGAAGCTCGGCTTTGAACCGGTCGCGCAAAAGAAGGAGATGGTGCATCCAATGACCTTCGCCGAACGTGCGGCCAGCGTCATGCGGCCATGATTTTCTCCGCAGACTGAATTTCATCGATGCTTCAGCTCGGAGGCAAACTGTTGAAGCGTTCGCCACGCATCCAAGGGAACGCGTGGCGCTCGAAATGGCGATGGGAGGATCAATGATGATTCGGGTGGTGATGGCCGGTGCGACCGGCTGGGTCGGTAAGGCACTGGTTCCGGCGATCGGGGCGCAAAGCGACATGGCGCTGGCCGCGGCCGTGTCACGCAGCGGCGCTGGGCAGGATTCCGGCCTGCTGGTCGGCCTGCCGGCAAACGGCATCATCGTTGCCGCCTCGCTGGCCGAGGCAATGGAGGTGCCGTCGGACGTGCTGGTCGACTACACCAAACCGCATGTGGTGAAGGACCATGCGCTGCTGGCCATCGAAAACGGACGGCACGTGGTGATCGGCACCTCGGGGCTGGGTTCGACCGATTTCGCCGAGATCGATGCTGCTGCCCGCGCCAATCGTGTCGGCGTCATTGCCGCCGGCAATTTTTCGATCACCGCCACGCTGATGAAGCGGTTTGCCCTGATGGCGGCGAAATACGTGCCGGATGTCGAGGTCATCGACTATGCCAGCGCCAGGAAACCCGACGCGCCGTCCGGCACGGCGCGCGAGCTTGCCGAAGCGCTGGCCGATGTCCGCAAGGCTTCGACCGCGCGGCCGGTCTCGGAGGTCTCCGGTGTGCCGGGAACGCGTGGTGCGGCGGTTGGCACGGGTGAGGGGGTGCAGGTGCATGCGCTTCGCCTGCCTTCCTACATCCTGTCCTGCGAAGCGCTGTTCGGCCTGCCCGACGAGCGGCTGACCATCCGCCACGACGCCGGCTCGTCCGCTGCCCCTTATGTGGCCGGGACGCTGCTCGCCATCCGGCGGGTACAGGAGATCACAGGGCTGGTGCGCGGTCTCGACGCGCTGATGGACTGATCCAGATTGGCAGGAATCGGGTGGGAAGCGCTGGCGCAGCGACGTAATTTCCGGTCGACGACATCGGAGATTTCACCATGACCATCCAGTTCAAGGCCTTGCCCACGGAAGGCGTCAGAGCTTTGCAGCGCGGCGGGCCGGACGCCTATGGCCTGATCCCAGAGCGGAAAATATCCGACGGTGACGGCGTGCCTTGCCGCCACTGCCTGAAGAACGTCGCCGCTGGAGAAGCCTACCTTGTCCTGGCTTATCGGCCATTCCCGCAATTGCAGCCTTATGCCGAGACCGGTCCGATCTTCCTGCATGCCGAGCCTTGCGAGCGCGCTGCCGGGGCCGAGGCGCTTCCCGAAATTCTCGAAGGCAGCGACTACATCGTGCGCGGTTACGGCAGCGACGATCGCATCGTCTACGGCAGCGGCGGTGTCATCCCGACGGGCGCTATCGCGGCGCGGGCCGAGAGTTTGTTCGAGCGCGACGATATCGCCTATGTGCATGTTCGCTCGGCACGCAACAACTGCTATCAGTGCCGGATCGAGCGCGCGTGACGATCCGGGCCGTATTCATCGGTCGCTGCTGTCGTACGCCTGTCGCAATGTCGCGTTATGGAATGATTGTCGATCGATTTGCCGACCGCGGATGAACCGGCGGGAGATCTCGATATCAGAGGAAGCGGGGCTTTGGCTCCGCTTTTTTGCTGCCTGCATTATATTTCTTTACCTAAAGAAAAAGCCCGCCGGAATGACCGACGGGCTTTGACTGTTGTCTGGACGGCTCGAAAATTAGTTGAACTTGTACTTCGCACCAATGCGGACGGTGTGGAACGAAGGCGTAGAGGTGAGAGTGTCGTCCGGCGCCCCAATTTCGGACGAAAAATCCTTCTCCGAGAACTGCGAGTAGCGGTACTCGAGGCCGACGGTCACGTTGCTGGACATGGCCGTTTCCAGACCACCACCCACCGAGAAGCCGCTGGAGTCCCAATCGAGGATGTCGCCTATGGGCGAAGACGCATTCAGATCGAAATGCTGCCAGCTGTAACCGCCGAGCACATAGGCGAGTGTCGATTCGTTGACTTTCATGCCGACGCGGGCAAGCACATCGAAGCCGTAATCGGTATCCAGATTGATCGATCCGCCCGGAACTTCCAACTCGGAAGTCATGCCGGAGTAGCGGGCATCCACCATGACACCTGCGACCCAGCTGCCGAAATCATGGTCATAGCCGACGTTCAATTCGCCGAACACACCTTCGCCGCCGAGCCCGTTGAACTCGAGCCCGCCAAGCGGCGGAACTTCGATCTGATGCACCGACGCACCCGCGCCGGCGGCGCCGCCGACGTAGAAGCCGGTCCAGTTGTAGGCAGGCGCTTCAAAAGAGGCGACGCCGCCATTCTGGGCGCCAAAGCGATAGTTGGCCCCTACCTGGAACGTATGCCGCGACGTGTCGAGATTGAGGGCCCCATCCGGCAAACCGAAATCGGAAAGCAGATCATCATTGGTGCCGAAGCGGGTATAGCGATATTCTGTCTTGATGGTCCAGTTGCTGTTGATGGCCGTTTCAACGCCGGCTCCGACGAAGTAGCCGCTCTGGTCCCAATCCAGGTCAAAACCGGCGTTGGTGTCGAGCTTGTATTTCTGCCAGGAATAGCCGCCGAGCACATAGCCCAAAGTGTTCGGCGTGAACAGGTAACCGGCCCGCAGACCAGCGTCGAAACCGTAGGTCTCGCGGACCGAAGCCTCTAGTCCAGCTACATCGAGCGTGGTTTCAATGTTGCCGATATGGGCGTCCAGGACTCCGCCGATTAGGAAGCGCGGCGACACCATATAGTCGTACCCGACGGTCAGTTCACCATATACGCCTTCACCACCAATGCCGTTCAACGAGAAGCCGGGAAGGAAATCGCTGCTGAGTTCGTGGACATTGGCGCCGGCGCCGACGCCGAAGCCGACATAAATGCCACTCCAGTTGAAGGCCGACGTCTCGACCACCGGCACAAGCGCGTCGGCGGCCTGAGAAGCCGATCCGAGCGCCAGTACGGAAACCGCGCCAAGAAGAAGAGATTTTGCAAGTCGTTTGTTGATCATTGCCCCTACCTTTTGAAAACCCGGCACCCGTCTAGCACCTGCCCATGCCGGCGGATGTAACAAAAAAGCCACAACAATGACACATTGCAAGCATGGCGGGTAAAACCGGCCAGCCTAGCGCAATTCGTGAAATTTACTTGTGGAAAAAGCCGCCGGGGGGCGTCGGCGGCTTTGTCGGGAGAGGAAATCGGCGGCGGGCTCAGGCGGCGAGAACGGCCTTCGGCTCGACCAACTCATAGCCGAGTGATTCGGCCACCGCGCGGTTGGTGATCTTGCCCTTGTGGACATTGAGGCCGTTGCGCAAATGATGATCGTCGACCAGCGCCTTCAGGCCTTTGTCGGCAAGCTGCAGGCCGTAATGCAGCGTCGCGTTGTTCAACGCCTGGGCCGAGGTGACCGGCACCGCGCCCGGCATGTTGGCGACGCAATAGTGAACGACGCCGTCGACCTCATAGGTCGGGTCGGCATGAGTTGTGGCGTGCGAGGTCTCGAAGCAGCCGCCCTGGTCGATGGCGACATCGACCAGCACCGAGCCTTTCTTCATTCCCGACAGCATTTCGCGCGAAACGAGTTTTGGCGCGGCGGCACCCGGGATCAGCACGGCGCCGACGACGATGTCGGCCGAAAAACATTCCTCTTCCAGCGCCTCGACCGTCGAGTAGCGGGTGTGGACGCGGCCGCCGAAGATATCGTCGAGCTGGCGCAGCCGCGGGATCGAGCGGTCGATGATGGTGACGTCGGCGCCAAGGCCGGCCGCCATCCGCGCGGCATGCAGGCCGACGACGCCGCCGCCGAGCACAGTGACCTTGCCGGGCAGCACGCCTGGCACGCCGCCGAGCAGAACGCCGCGGCCGCCATTGGCCTTCTGCAGCGCGGTAGCGCCCGCCTGGATCGACAGGCGGCCCGCGACTTCCGACATCGGCGCCAGCAGCGGCAGGCCGCCGCGGTCGTCGGTGACCGTCTCGTAGGCGATGGCCGTCACGCCCGAGGCCAGCAGGCCCTTGGTCTGCTCCGGATCCGGAGCGAGATGGAGATAGGTGTAGAGGATCTGGCCGTCACGGAGCTGGACCCATTCGTTGGGCTGCGGCTCCTTGACCTTGACGATCATGTCGGACTTGGCAAACACGTCGGCGGCCGTCTTGGCGATGGTGGCGCCGGCGGCGCGATAGGCGTTGTCGTCGGCGCCGATGCCGGCGCCGGCGCCGGTCTCGACCAGCACTTCGTGGCCATGCGCGACATATTCGCGGACCGATCCCGGCGTCAGGCCGACACGGTATTCGTGGTTCTTGATTTCCCGGGGGCAGCCGACGCGCATCTTCTTCTCCTCCTGATCCAGCCTTTTGGGGCATGTTCGCTGTTGAGGGACAGTGAACCACGAATCGTCGCGCAGGTGTTTGCGAATGCGCTTGCGCAAGATGGCACGGTTCGATAATCGTTGCGCAAAACAGCCGGATTGTCGCAGGAATCCCGAAAAATGCCGCTCGACAGGATTGATATCGCCATCCTCGAAACGTTGCAACGGGATGGGCGCATACCCAACGCGGCGCTTGCCGAGAAGGTCGGCCTGTCGCAGTCGGCCTGCTCGCGGCGGCTCGACAATCTGGAGAAATCCGGAACCATCCGCGGCTACCACGCCCGGCTTTCCAATGCCGCTCTTGGCCACCAGATGACGGCGATTGTGCATATATCGCTGTCGGGGCAATTCGAGAAGACACTGTCGGATTTCGAGGCGGCGATAAAGCGCTGCCCGAATGTGTTGTCCTGCCACCTGATGTCGGGCGAATACGATTATATCCTGCGCATCGCGGCAAAGGACCTCGTCGACTATGAGCGCATCCACAAGGAATGGCTGTCGGCGATGCCGCATGTGACGAAGATCAATTCGTCGTTCGCCTTGCGCGAGATCGTCGACCGGACGGCGGTCGGGATGAAGCCGGAACTTGCCTAGGCTTTGAAGGCCTCCGTTACCACCCGGTCCATCGGGATATCATGCGGCTGCGGGTAGATGGTGGCGATGCGCTGCAGTTCGTAGCCGACACCGATGACCAGCGGCTTGAACGGCATCGCCGCCAGCGTACGGTCGAAGAAGCCGCCGCCATAGCCCAGCCGATACTGTCTCGGATCGATGCCGACGACAGGCGAGATGACGATGTCGGGCAGCACCGGATCGCCTCCAGCCGGGATCGGGATGTTCCAGACACCCTTCTCAAGCCGGTCGCCCGGAACGTAGGCGCGAAAGATAAGCGGGCGGGCTTTTTCGACGACAACAGGCAGCGCGGTACGGCCGCCGCGCTCATTGACGGAAGCCATCCAGGCCCGCAAATCCGGCTCGCCGCGGAACGGCCAGTAGAGGCTGACCATGCGGCCGGCAATGTCGCCGATCATCGCGTCGAGGCTTTCGCCGATGCGCTGCGACATTGCCGTCCGCACGTCAGCCGGGACAGCGAGGCGGGCCGCAATCAGCCGCTCGCGCTCGGCCTTGCGCCATCGTTTCACGTCGTTCCAATCGGATAGGGGCGGCCGGAATTCCGGGTCGAACTCGTGCATGAAGCAAGGCGGCGAGGAATATCGCCCCGGACCGTCGTCATGATCGCTAGCCAAGTTCCTCTCCTTTCGTCTGCTTTCGATGAAATTATACTCGGCGGCAGGATGGGGCATGTACAACAGCGACATGTTAGGGCCGGCAGTAGGCAAAGTCGGATGTTGTTGCGGTGCACAAAAGTAGCTACATCAGCCTTGGCGAAATTGCTCCCCAGTCTGCCCTCACGGCCAACTGCCCTCACGGCCCACCTGCTCTCCCGGCCAACCTGCTCCCGGCCAGCCTGCTCCCGGAGTGAATGAGATGAACGAAACCAGACATCATGTCGTCGTCGTCGGGGCGGGCTTTGGGGGTCTCGAATTCACCCGCGCGCTTGACGGTGCGCCGGTGCGCATCACCATGATCGACAAGCGCAACCATCATCTTTTCCAGCCGCTGCTCTATCAGGTGGCGACTACGGCGCTGGCGACCTCGGAAGTCGCCTGGCCGATCCGCCATCTTCTGCGCAAGCGCAAGGATGTGACGACACTGCTCGCCACTGTCAGCGGCGTCGACCGCGCCGGCAAAAATGTGCTGCTCGATGATGGCGACGCGATCGCCTACGACACGCTGCTGCTGGCCACCGGCGCCCGCCACGCCTATTTCGGCCATGACGAATGGGAGCCTTTCGCACCGGGGCTAAAGACGCTGGAGGACGCCACCACCATTCGACGGCGCATTCTGCTCGCCTTCGAGCAGGCCGAGCGGGAAAGTGATCCCGCCAGGCGCCAGGCGCTGCTGACACTGGCGATCGTCGGTGGCGGACCGACCGGCGTGGAACTGGCCGGCACCATTGTCGAACTGGCGCACGAGATGCTGCGCGGCGAGTTCCGCAACATCGATACGCGGCAGACGCGCGTGGTGCTGATCGAGGCCGGCGACCGTATCCTTCCCAATTTCGCGCCGGAACTCTCCGACTATGCCAGCAAGGCGCTCGAGCGGCTTGGCGTGACGGTCGAACTCGGTCGGCCCGTGACACGTTGCGACGCGGAGGGTGTCGTCTTCGGTGAAACGCATCTGCCGGCCAGGACTATCCTGTGGGCAGCAGGCGTCGCCGCTTCGCCGGCCGCCGAATGGCTGGGGGCGGCAGCGGACCGCGCGGGCAGGGTGCTGGTCGAGCCTGATCTGACCGTGCCGGGCAACCCGGAGATTTTCGTCGTCGGTGACGCTGCACACGTCCTGCGGCCGGATGGCCGCATGGTGCCCGGCGTAGCACCCGCCGCCAAGCAGCAGGGCCGGCATGTCGCCGCGACGATCAAGGCCCGGCTTGCCGGCGACGCAGCCCCGCGGCCTTTCCGCTACAGGCATGACGGCGATCTGGCGACGATCGGCAAGCGCGCCGCCGCGATCGATTTCGGCTGGATCAAGCTCACCGGCCGGCTGGCCTGGTGGCTTTGGGGCCTGGCGCACATCTATTTCCTGATCGGCTTCCGTAACCGGCTTGCGGTTTCGCTGAGCTGGCTATGGATCTACCTGACAGGGCAGCGCAGCGCGCGGCTGATCACCCAAGGCGACGACGACAGGAACTGACGTCTCCGCCCGCGCACATGCATCCGCACGTCATCTGTTCCCTTATGGACTCGACCGGATTCAGGCGCGAAGCTCTGCTTCGGTCAGGACTTGGCACGCTGTTGAAGGCTGGCACGTCGTTGAACAGCAGCCGCCTCGAACCGCATCATCGACTTGATGTTCGACGGAGAACCAATTGATCCCATGCGGAAATTAGTCGTCGCCACCCTAAGCCCTGTAAACCACCTGGCGGACATCGATGTAGCTGGCGCGGAAGCCGGCTTCGCAATAATGCAGGTAAAACTCCCAGAGCTTCTTGAAGCGGTCGTCGAAACCGAGCGGGACGATCTTTTCCCATGACCCACAAAAACGGTGGCGCCATTCGGCGAGCGTGCGGGCATAGTCGTCCGGGAAAATGCGCTCGCGCAGATGAGCAAGGCCATGGTCTTTGCCGAGCGTTTTCAGGATCGACGGCGTCGGCAGCATGCCGCCCGGGAAGACGTAACGCTGGATGAAATCCGGCCGGGCGCGATAGGTATCGTAGGCTTTCTCGTTGATGGTGATGATCTGCAGGCCGGCGGTGCCGCCAGGCCGCAGGCAATCCTTCATCTTGCCGAAAAACACGGGCCAGTACTTTTCGCCGACCGCCTCGAACATCTCGATCGAGGCGATGCGGTCGTAGGAACCGGTTTCGTCGCGGTAGTCCTGCAGCTTGATGTCGATCTTGTCGGCAAATCCAGCCTTCTGGACGCGTGCTCTGGCGAAGTCATGCTGCTCGCGGCTGATCGTCAGCCCGGTGACGCGGCAGCCGATCTCGCGCGCGGCGAATTCGGCAAAACCGCCCCAGCCGCAACCGATTTCAAGCACGTGGTCGTTCGCGCCGATGCCCGTGTCCTTGGCCAGCGCGCGATATTTGGCGGCTTGCGCGCTTTCCAGATCGTTGGCGCCAGCCGCATAGAGCGCCGACGAATAGGTCATGCTCGGATCCAGCCATTCCTTGTAAAAGGCGTTGCCGAGATCGTAATGCGCCGAAATGTTGCGCTTCGAGCCGGTGCGGGTGTTTTGGTTGAACCAGTGGCGGACACGCTGGACGGCGTTGATCAACCAACTGGCGCCGCCGGCGATGCGCTCTCCGATTTCTGAATTGACTACGAACAGTTCGAGGAAACTGGTCACATCGGGGCTGTCCCAATCGCCGTCGATGTAGGATTCGGCGATGCCGATGGTGCCGCCGGTGAAGGCGCGGCCGGGCAAGCGCCAGTTCTTGAGCACCAGTTCGGCGTCCGGACCCGGGCCCTTGCCGCCGACGAGGACGGCGCGGCCGTCCGGCATCCTCACCATGAGCGAGCCACGCTGCAGGTTCATCGCCGCCGACAGCACCATGCGCGCCTTGGCCGGCAGGCCTTTGACGGTCTCGGCGAAATTGAATTCGTCCAATCTGACCGCGTCGCCCGACGCAACGCCGGTGTCTTCCTTGTGAGCCATGTCACGCCCCCGGGATTTCTGCGGCGCCGGCGCAAAATCGCCGGTTTCCAACTCTCTCGCAGTTCATCGGCAGGGCGCGAACGCCGCTTCCCGATGAATCCCCGCAGCAATCTTTCACGTCATCAAGGGGAACTTCAAGAGCCAAGGCAAGCGAGCACGGATCATGGAAAGATTTTGGGGGAGGGCGCTGATCAACGCCGGAATCACTATGGTTGCAGCCACCCGGATGCAGTAGTTTTAGCCATGCGTTATGTCATCGTCATCTGCGCCGTCACGTTCTTCCTGATCTGGGACGGGCTCTACAATCAGGGCAGCTATCTCGACACCACGGTCAGGGAGATTAACCGCATCGTGCGCTACATCACCAGCATGATGTAGGTTTCCTCGCCTTCGCCCCAACGCGTTGGTGCCGCGACATCGTTGCCGATTGACGCGATCGTGTCGCCCACACAAAACATGCCTGCACATCGATCGAGGAGGCTGGGGTTGATCCGGCATATCGTTTTCTTCAGCGCACGGCACAAAGAGGATGTCGAGGCCGTACGCACGGGCTTGCTGGCGCTGGGCAACATCCCCCATTCCCGTCAGTTCGAGGTGACGCTCAACAGCAAGGTCGACCCGCTTTCGGACGAGATCGACGTGGTCGTCTATGCCGAGTTCGAGGATGACGCCGCTCTGGCCGCCTACAAGGCGCATCCGCTCTATGCCGAGACAACCAGCCAGGTCAAACCGCTGCGCGAATTGCGCTATTCGGCGGACATTGTGGCTGCGACTTGAAGGGAAACTGACCGAAGCAGGAGCGCACCCGTCTGCGGCCATTGGTTCGGTCGGATCAGCGCCCTGCCGCTTTCGCGCGTCGCCAAGGCAGCGTGGCCAAGAACAGCCATCGCGACGTCCGCTGCCGCCATGAAATCCCTGCGCGTCAGGCGAGGGCCCTTGAACCAACTTCCGGAATGATGCACACCGCGCCGGCATGACCGAGACGATGCCAGCACGCCCTCATTCGCCCGGCGCTTATCCGCCTGGCGCTTGTCCGCTTGACCATCTTGTGCTGCCGACCGCGAGCCTCGACGTGGCGCGGGCGCGGCTGGTTTCGCTTGGCTTTGTTGTGGCGCCGACCGGCATCCATCCTTTCGGCACGGAAAACTGCTGCGTCTTCCTTGAGGACGGCACCTATCTCGAGCTGCTGGCAGTGGGCAATGCGCAAGCGGCGGCGAAAGCGGTCGCTGACGGCAACGTCTTCGTCGCGCGCGATCGTGCCTATCGCGACAGCTGCGGCAATGAGGGATTTTCCGCCCTTGTCCTGGGCACCCAGAATGCCGATGCCGACCACGCACGCTATGTCGAAGCCGGCCTGTCGGCTGGAGACATGCTGAGCTTTTCGCGCGCCTTCACCGACTCGGCGGGAAACAGCGACACGGCATCGTTCAAACTGGCCTTCGCCTCCGGCACCGGGGCGACGGATGCATTCCTGTTTGCCTGCGAGCGGATCAATGCGCCGAAAGTGGACCGGAGCGCGCTGCAGGTCCACGCCAGTGGCGCAACCGGCATCATCGAAGTCGTGGCGGTCAGCACCGAGCCAGCCGAACAGCACCGATTGATTTCGATCGCGACGCGCAGTCCGGCGACCGGGCAGGGGAGCAGCACCGCGCTTGACCTGCCGAACGCGACCTTGACCCTGCTTGACCCCGCCGCCTTCGAAACGCGCTTCGGCATACCTGCCGGCGCGCCATCGGACCTCCGCTTCGCGGCGATCGTCTTTTCAGTTGGTTCCGCCGACACGGTCGCCAGGCTGCTTGCAGCAAGTTCCGTCGAACATGACATACGCGGCGATGATATTGTCGTGCGGCCGGCATCCGGGCAGGGTGCGGCCTTCGTTTTCCAGGAGAAAGCATGAGCAAGCCCAATTCGTCCGTAACCGTCGGCAATGTCGTCTTTGGCAACAGCGCGCCGCTGTCGCTGATTGCCGGCCCGTGCCAGCTTGAATCGCGCCAGCACGCCTTCGACATGGCTGGCGCGCTGAAGGAACTGACCGAGAAGCTCGGGCTGGGCCTCGTCTACAAGACCAGCTACGACAAGGCCAACCGCACCTCGCTTGGCGGCACGCGCGGCGCCGGGCTCGATGCGGCGCTGCCCGTCTTCGACGATTTGCGCAAGGCGTTTTCGCTGCCGATCCTGACCGATATCCACACCGAGGAACAGTGCGCGCTCGTGGCGCCGCATGTCGATATCCTGCAGATTCCGGCTTTCCTCAGCCGCCAGACCGATCTGCTGATCGCGGCGGCAAGAACCGGCAAGGTCGTCAATGTGAAGAAGGGCCAGTTCCTCGCGCCGTGGGACATGAAGAACGTCGTCGCCAAGGTCACCGGTTCCGGCAACGCCAATGTGCTGGTCACCGAGCGCGGCGCGTCCTTCGGCTACAACACGCTGGTGTCCGATATGCGCGCCCTGCCGATCATGGCCGAGATCGGCGCGCCGGTGATTTTCGACGCCACGCATTCGGTGCAGCAGCCGGGCGGGCAGGGCGGCTCGTCAGGCGGCGATCGGCGCTTCGTCGAGACGCTGGCGCGCGCCGCGGTTGCGGTCGGTGTCGCCGGCGTCTTCATCGAGACGCATCAGGATCCCGACAACGCCCCCTCCGACGGTCCCAACATGGTGCCGCTGAAGGACCTTCGGGCGCTGCTTGAAAGGCTGATGGCATTCGATCGCGTCGCCAAGGGCTGAGCAAGTTCAGCGGCCCAGCCCTAAGTCCGACCCGAAACTTGTGATCAACAGGCGCCAGTTGTACGCTGCCCAGGCAACCGAGTGCCTTGGAGGAGGAAGCCATGTCCGTCGCCCGCGTCACCGAAATCACATCATCGTCGAATAAGAGTTTTCAGGACGCCATCGAACAGGGGATTGCCCGCGCCGCAAAGACATTGAAGAACGTCGAAGGCGCCTGGATCCAGGACCAGAAGGTCGTCGTCGAGAACGGCACGATCTCCGCCTACCGCGTCAACATGAAGGTCACCTTCATCCTCGCTGAGTGATCAGCCCTGTACGTATGACCGCGTCCATAAAAGTCTGGAACCTTCGCAGCCCTCTCCTCATTGTCGAAGCTGAAGTGAACGACAAGAGGAGCACATCATGACAACCCAGACAGGACACACTGAAGCCATCGCTGCCTCGCGGGTGATCGGCACTTCCGTCTACAACACGGAAGGCACGCACATCGGCGACATCGAGGATGTCATGCTCGACAAATTGTCGAATGGAATCATGTTTGCCGTGATCGGCTTTGGCGGATTTCTCGGCATCGGCGAGAAATACCACGCCATTCCGTGGGCGAGCCTCGACTATGACGAGAACAAGGGCGGCTATGTCGTGCCGTTCACCAAGGAGCAACTGAAGGCAGCTCCCGCCTATTCGATCAACGAATTGACGGGCGCCGACGGCGAGGCCGCGCGTGATGCTTCATACAGTTACTACAGGGTCGAGCCTTATTGGCATTGATCTTGCTCTGCCGGAATCAAAAGGCCCCCGGTTGAACCGGGGGCCTTTTCTCTGGGATATCTACTCCGCTGCAAGGGTGGACAACTCTACCGCGCCCTGTTGAGGCTGCTGAGTGTCACACGACGTCAAAAACGCCGCCGCGATCAGGAACAAACTCACAATACCGCTCAACTGAGACATGGCGAAACTCCTCCTGTTTCGCCCCGCGCAGCTGTGAGCATAAACCAGAAAGCCGCATGCCGCCAAGGCCTATGACTGACATGACTTATGATGACAGCAATTTGTGCTTCGTGATTCGATGTGGCGGAAGTGGCGGCACTATTTGCGGACGCCCCGATTGCGTTTTGCGGCACTTTGGCTAAGACGTGCGCGACGCTTCGTCAGATCAATCGGGGACATCGCAATGACTGCCATCATCGACATTGTCGGGCGCGAAATCCTGGACAGCCGCGGAAACCCGACCGTCGAGGTCGACGTCGTGCTCGAAGACGGCTCGATGGGCCGCGCTGCGGTGCCTTCCGGCGCCTCGACCGGCGCGCATGAGGCGGTCGAGCTGCGCGACGGCGGCGCCCGCTACCTCGGCAAGGGCGTCCTGCGGGCGGTAGAGGCCGTCAATGGCGAGCTGTTCGAGGCGATCGGCGGGATGGAAGCCGAGAACCAGATCCACATCGACCAGACCATGATCGAGCTCGACGGCACACCCAACAAGAGCCGCCTCGGCGCCAATGCGATCCTTGGCGTGTCGCTGGCGGTGGCCAAGGCTGCGGCGGAAGCGGCTGGCCTGCCGCTCTACCGCTATGTCGGCGGCACCAAGGCGCATGTGCTTCCGGTGCCGATGATGAACATCATCAACGGTGGCGCCCATGCCGACAACCCGATCGATTTCCAGGAATTCATGATCCTGCCGATCGGTGCGCCGACACTGCGTGACGGCTTGCGCTGGGGTTCGGAAATTTTCCATACGCTGAGGAAGCGGCTGAAGGACGCCGGCCACAACACCAATGTCGGCGACGAGGGTGGCTTCGCTCCTAACTTGAAAAGCGCGCCCGCAGCGCTCGATTTCATCATGGAATCGATCGAGAAGGCCGGCTTCAAGCCGGGCGAAGAGGTTGCGCTCGGCCTCGACTGCGCCGCGACCGAATTCTTCAAGGACGGCAACTACGTCTATGAAGGCGAGAAAAAGACCCGCGATCCGAAGACCCAGGCCAAGTATCTGGCCAAGCTCGCCGCGGACTATCCGATTATCACCATCGAGGATGGGCTGGCCGAAGACGACTGGGACGGCTGGAAAACGCTGACCGACCTCATCGGCAACAAGACCCAGCTGGTCGGCGACGATCTGTTCGTCACCAATACGGCCCGGCTGCGCGACGGTATCCGCATGGGCGTCGCCAATTCTATCCTGGTCAAGGTCAACCAGATCGGCTCACTGACCGAAACGCTCGATGCCGTCGAGACCGCGCACAAAGCCGGCTACACCGCGGTCATGTCGCACCGCTCGGGCGAAACCGAAGATTCGACCATCGCCGATCTCGCCGTCGCCACCAATTGCGGGCAGATCAAGACGGGTTCGCTGTCGCGCTCGGATCGCATGGCCAAGTACAACCAGCTCATCCGCATCGAGGAAGAGCTCGGCAAGCAGGCGCTCTACGCTGGCAAGTCGATCGTGAAGGGCTGAGCCGCAGAAAATCCGAAAACCCAGAAAATCCGAAAACGAAAGGGCGGGGCATTCTCGCCTTTTTTGTTTCAACACCGCCAGATCCGGTCGTCCGTAACCGTCCATTAAGCACAATCGGGCGAGAAAGGGCTCGGTCGCAGAGAGGTTAGAGCGCCTTTGCGCGTCCAGGCGGGCGCGCGGCGCTCTAAGGGATTTGGATCATGTGGACACGTCAGCACAAGCAGAGAAATACCGGTCGACTGATCATCCCCTCGCTCTGCGTGGCGTTCCTCGCCTATTTCGGCTTTCACGCCTACCACGGCGAATTCGGCATCTATTCCAAATACCGGTTGGAAGCCGAAGCCGTCGACCTGCAAGGTAAGCTCGATGCCGTCAAGGCGCGCCGGCTCGATCTGCAGCGGCGTGTTCAGCTCATGCATCAGGGCACGCTGGAGAAGGACATGCTCGACGAGCAGGCGCGCAAGGCGCTCAATGTATCCCACGCCGACGAAATCACCATCATGTTGCCGGCTACGGCAAGATAACCGAATTCAAGTTAATCGCCGATATTTTCAACGATTTTAATCGCTTAGACGCATGTCAGCCATGCATTTTTCGGCATGGCGAAACGCTTTCTTGCGTGTTAGCCTTTGCCAAATCGGTGGGGAGAACTGATCTCCCTCAGTGTCCGCAAGAGACGCCAACAGGGAGTGATGCATGGCCACCGCCGCCAGAAAAGCGCCTGCCAAAACCAAACCCAAATCCGACGGCAAATCGGCGGGGCTTTCAGCCCCCAAACCTCTCGACTTCACCAAGGATGAGGAGCTTGACGCCTACCGGCGCATGCTGCTGATCCGCCGGTTCGAGGAAAAGGCCGGCCAACTCTACGGCATGGGCTTCATCGGCGGCTTCTGCCACCTCTATATCGGCCAGGAAGCAGTTGTCACCGGCATGAAGATGGCGCTGATCGACGGCGACCAGATGATCACCGCCTACCGCGACCATGGTCACATGCTGGCGATGGAACTGTCGCCGCGCGGCGTCATGGCCGAATTGACCGGGCGCCGCGGCGGCCTGTCCAGGGGCAAGGGCGGCTCCATGCACATGTTCTCCAAGGAGAAGCATTTTTACGGCGGCCACGGCATTGTCGGCGCGCAGGTTTCGCTCGGCACCGGCCTCGCCTTCGCCAATCGCTATCGTGGCAACAACAATGTGACACTGACCTATTTCGGCGACGGCGCCGCCAATCAGGGCCAGGTCTATGAAAGCTTCAACATGGCCTCGCTGTGGAAGCTGCCGGTGATTTTCATCATCGAGAACAACCGCTATGCCATGGGCACCTCGGTAACGCGTTCGTCGGCCGAGACGGATTTTTCGCACCGCGGCGCCTCCTTCAAGATCCCCGGCATCCAGGTCGATGGCATGGACGTCCGCGCGGTCAAGGCAGCCGGCGATCTCGCCACCGAATGGTGCCGTGACGGCAAGGGGCCGCTAATTCTCGAAATGCAGACCTACCGCTACCGCGGCCACTCGATGTCCGATCCGGCAAAATACCGTTCCAAGGAAGAAGTGCAGAAGATGCGCTCCGAGCGCGACCCGATCGAGCAGGTCAAGGCGCGCCTGCTCGACAAGAAGTGGGCTGATGAGGACGAGCTCAAGGCCGTCGACAAGGAGGTCCGCGACATTGTCGCCGACGCCGCCGAATTTGCCCAGAACGACGCAGAGCCGGATCCGTCCGAGCTCTGGACCGATATCGTACTGTAACGAGAGGGCAAGGCCATGCCGATCGAAATTCTCATGCCCGCTCTCTCGCCGACGATGGAAGAGGGCAATGTTTCCAAATGGTTGAAGAAAGAGGGCGACAAGGTTGTCGCTGGTGATGTCATCGCCGAGATCGAGACCGACAAGGCGACGATGGAGGTCGAAGCGGTCGACGAAGGCACGCTCGGCAAGATCCTGGTTGCCGAGGGCACCGAGGGCGTAAAGGTCAACACGCCGATCGCGGTGCTGCTGCAGGACGGCGAGAGCGCCGCCGATATCGGCAAGGAGGCCAAGGCTGCACCGGCCTCCACCCAGGATGCGATTTCAGACGGCGGGCAGCGCACCGACGCAGCCGAGGAAGGCTCGAAGGCCGCGCCGCAGGATGCCGGCGAGGCGCCGAAGGCGTCCGTACCCGCTGCCCCTGCGATGAAGGCAGCCGCCGATCCCGACATCCCGGCCGGCACGGAAATGGTCTCGACCACGGTGCGCGAAGCGCTGCGTGACGCGATGGCCGAGGAAATGCGCCGTGACGGAGACGTCTTCGTGATGGGCGAGGAGGTCGCCGAGTACCAGGGCGCTTACAAGATCACGCAAGGGCTGCTGCAGGAATTCGGGCCGCGTCGCGTCGTCGACACACCGATCACCGAGCACGGTTTTGCCGGCGTCGGCGTTGGCGCGGCGATGGCCGGCCTGAGGCCGATCGTCGAGTTCATGACCTTCAACTTCGCCATGCAGGCGATCGACCATATCATCAACTCCGCCGCCAAGACGCTCTACATGTCCGGCGGCCAGATGGGCGCGCCCATCGTCTTCCGCGGGCCAAACGGTGCGGCCGCCCGCGTCGCCGCCCAGCATTCGCAGTGCTATGCCGCCTGGTACAGCCACATTCCCGGCCTGAAAGTGGTGATGCCCTACACCGCCGCCGACGCCAAGGGATTGCTGAAGGCCGCGATCCGCGACCCGAACCCGGTCATCTTCCTCGAGAACGAAATCCTCTACGGCCAGTCCTTCGATGTGCCGAAGATCGACGATTTCGTGCTGCCGATCGGCAAGGCGCGCATCCACAAGTCGGGCACGGATGTCACCATCGTCTCCTTCGGCATCGGCATGAGCTACACGGTGAAGGCCGAGGCCGAATTGCGCGGCATGGGCATCGATGCCGAGATCATCGACCTCAGGACCATCCGCCCTCTCGATTTCGACACCATCATCGCCTCGGTCAAGAAGACCAATCGTCTCGTGGTGGTGGAGGAAGGATTTCCGCAGAACTCGGTCGGCGACCACATCGCCAGCCAGGTGTCGCAGCGCGCCTTCGATTTCCTCGACGCGCCGGTCATCACCATTGCCGGCAAGGACGTGCCGATGCCCTATGCGGCAAACCTCGAAAAGCTGGCGCTACCCAATGTCGGCGAGGTCGTCGAGGCGGTCAAAGCCGTCACATATCGCTGATGAATGGGGAGGATCCGGTGGCGACTGCGAGAGAGACACGACGGATTGCTTGGGCGATTTTTTGGCGCGCGGGCCTTACAGGCATTGTCCTCGGCTTTGTCTCTGGCTTTATATTCGGATTTGTCATTAATTTTGTTGGAACGATCGCTGGCGTTGATCGGCAACTTCTTTACCAAATAAGTGCGTGGGGTGGCGGTATTCTCGGACTGGTCGCTTCTTTCCTGGCATTCAACTATTTCCTCGCTTGGTCGATCGGCAGACCGATCGGTGAAAAGACTCTTTCGCTATCTGTATAGCGCTGACACGGTGAACGCATTTCGCTTGGGAGAAGAATACCTATGCCGATCAACATCACCATGCCGGCCCTGTCGCCCACGATGGAAGAGGGCAATCTTGCCAAGTGGCTGGTCAAGGAGGGCGACAAGGTTTCGCCGGGCGATGTGATCGCCGAGATCGAGACCGACAAGGCGACGATGGAAGTCGAAGCCGTCGATGAGGGCACTGTGGCCAAGCTGGTGGTTCCAGCCGGCACCGAAGGCGTCAAGGTCAACGCGCTGATCGCCGTGCTCGCCGCCGAAGGTGAAGATGCGGCGGCCGCCAAGAGCGGTGACGGCGCTGCCGCTCCGGCAAAGGCCGAGGCACCAAAAACAGAAGCCCCCAAAACTGAAGCACCAAAGGCGGAAACCCCAAAGCCGGAAGCGCCGAAACCTGCGGCCGCACCGGCGCCCCAGGCGGCTCCGAGTGCCAATGGCCATGCAAGCGGCGAACGTATCTTCGCCTCGCCGCTGGCCCGTCGCATCGCCCGGGAAGCCGGTGTCGATGTCTCCGCCGTGATCAGCTCCGGCCCGCATGGCCGCGTGGTCAAGGCCGATGTCGACGCAGCGATTTCCAGCGGCGGCGCCAAGGCGGCACCCGCCGCGAAAGCGGCACCTGCCGGCGCTCCGGCTCCGGCGGCCGCAGCCAAGCCAATGTCGGACGACCAGGTGCTGAAACTGTTTGCCGACGGCTCTTACGAGCTTGTTCCGCATGACAACATGCGCAAGACCATTGCGCGCCGGCTGGTCGAGGCCACGACCACCATCCCGCACTTCTACCTGACGCTCGACTGCGAGCTTGATGCGCTTCTGGCCCTGCGCGCGCAGCTCAATGCGGCCGCCCCGGTGAAGAAGACCGACAAGGGTGAGGCGCCGGCCTACAAGCTGTCGGTCAACGACATGGTCATCAAAGCGATGGCAATGGCGCTGATGGCGGTGCCGGATGCCAATGCGTCATGGACCGAGAGCGCCATGGTCAAGCACAAGCATGCCGACGTCGGTGTCGCCGTGTCGATCCCCGGCGGGCTGATCACGCCGATCATCCGGCGCGCCGACGAAAAGACGCTGTCGGTCATCTCCAACGAGATGAAGGATCTTGCCAGCCGCGCGCGCAGCCGCAAGCTGAAGCCGGAAGAATACCAGGGCGGCACCACGGCGGTGTCCAATCTCGGCATGTTCGGCATCAAGGACTTTGCCGCCGTCATCAACCCGCCGCATGCGACGATCCTGGCGGTCGGCGCCGGCGAGGAGCGCGCGGTGGTCAAGAACGGTGAGATCAGAACAGCGACAATCATGTCGGTGACATTGTCGACCGATCACCGCGCCGTCGACGGCGCGCTCGGCGCCGAACTCCTCGTCGCCTTCAAACGCATGATCGAAAACCCGATGGGCATGCTGGTCTAGAAAGGAAGGAGGGGGTGCGGAAAAACTCTTCACCAGCCTTTTTGCCTTCAGCCTTTCCAGCGTTGCAACGATCGTCGTGCATTGGCTGTTCGTGGGTTGGCGGGTGAGGCGCGCGCAGGCGAATTTCGACCGGAGTGGGGCAAACGCATGAAAACAGTCCTTTGCTACGGCGATTCGCTCACCTGGGGCTATGATGCGGCAAGTCTGGATCGTCACCCGCTCAACGACCGCTGGCCGAGTGTGCTGCAGGCGACGTTGGGAGGCGGTATCGAGGTCATCGCCGAAGGCTTGAACGGCCGCACAACGGCTTTCGACGACCATCTGGCCGGCGCCGACCGTAACGGCGCAAGAGTGCTGCCGACGATCCTGATGACGCATGCGCCGATCGACCTGGTCATCATCATGCTCGGCGCCAACGACATGAAGCCGTGGATTCACGGCAATCCGGTCGCCGCCAAGCAAGGCATGCAGCGCCTGATCGATATCGTGCGCGGTCACGACTACCCGTTCGATTGGCCGTCGCCGCAGGTCCTGATCGTCGCGCCGCCCGCTGTCAGCCGCACGGAAAACGCCGAATTCAAAGAAATGTTCGCCGGCGGCGATGAAGCGTCGAAGCGGCTGGCGCCGCAATATTCTGTCCTTGCCGACGAGGTCGGCTGCGGCTTCTTCGATGCCGGCTCGGTGGCCGAGACCACGCCACTCGACGGCGTCCATCTCGACGCAGAGAACACGCGGAAAGTCGGGCAGGCATTGGCGCCAATCGTGCGCGTCATGCTGGAACTCTAAAGAATCAGGGGAGAAATCCGTGGCTGAGAACTACGACGTCATCATCATCGGCTCCGGCCCCGGCGGCTATGTCACGGCGGTGCGTTCCGCCCAACTCGGATTCAAGACAGCGATCGTCGAGCGCGAGCATCTCGGCGGCATCTGCCTCAACTGGGGTTGCATCCCGACCAAGGCACTGCTGCGTTCGGCCGAGATCATGCACTACTCGGATCATTTGAAGGACTACGGCTTGAAGATCGACGGCAAGGTCAGCGTCGATACCGCTGCCGTGGTCGACCGCTCGCGAAAGGTCTCGCTGCGGCTGAACGGCGGCGTCGCCTTCCTGATGAAGAAGAACAAGGTCGATGTCATCTGGGGCGAAGCCAAGCTGTCCAAACCGGCTTCCGGCGACAGACCGGGCGAGATCGTCGTGTCGAAATCGTCGAAGAAGCCGATGGAGCCACAGCCACCTGCGCCCAAGGGCGTCAAGGGGGAGGGCACATACACTGCCAAGCACATCATCCTGGCGACCGGCGCCAGGCCGCGGGCGTTGCCCGGCATCGAGCCCGACGGCAAGCTGATCTGGACCTATTTCGAAGCAATGGTGCCGAAGGAGATGCCGAAATCACTGCTGGTGATGGGTTCGGGCGCAATCGGCATCGAATTCGCCTCATTCTACCGCACCATGGGCGCGGAGGTGACGGTGGTCGAGCTGTTGCCGGCGGTGATGCCGGTCGAGGACGCAGAGGTCTCGAAGTTCGCGCAAAAGCAGTTCGAGAAGCAAGGCATGAAGATCATCCTCGATGCCAAGGTCACCAAGGTCGAAAAAGCTGCGAACTCGGTAACCGCGCATGTCGAGATGAAGGACGGCAAGGTCGAGAAGATCACCGCCGACCGGATGATCTCGGCCGTCGGCGTGCAGGGCAATATCGAGAATCTCGGCCTCGAGGCGCTCGGCGTGAAGACCGAGCGCGGCTGCGTCGTCGTCGACGGTTACGGCAACACCAATGTGCCCGGCATCTATGCCATCGGCGACGTTGCCGGCCCGCCTATGCTCGCCCACAAGGCCGAGCATGAAGGCGTGGTCTGCGTGGAAAAGATCGCCAACGTCCCCGGCGTGCACGCCACTGACAAGCTGAAGATTCCGGGCTGCACCTATTGCAACCCGCAGGTTGCCTCCGTCGGGTTGACCGAAGCGAAAGCCAAGGCCGAAGGCAAGGACATCCGCGTCGGCCGCTTTCAGTTCGCCGCCAACGGCAAAGCCATCGCGCTCGGCGAGGACCAGGGTTTCGTCAAGACCATCTTCGACAAGAAGACCGGGCAGTTGCTCGGCGCGCATATGGTCGGCGCCGAAGTGACCGAGCTGATCCAGGGCTTTGTCGTGGCGATGAACCTGGAGACCACCGAGGAAGAGCTGATGCACACGATCTTCCCGCATCCGACGCTGTCGGAGATGATGAAGGAAAGCGTGCTCGACGCCTATGGCCGCGCGCTGAACGCATGATAAATTGAGTGCGTGAGACTCGGCACGTGAGAGCCAAGGAACTCAACCGCAAGGTAATTCGTTTCCGGATGCATTCGTCACACAAGGAGAGGGCATATGGACGTGAATGGCGTGGGCTGGATCGCAGCCATCATCATCGGCGGGCTGGCGGGCTGGCTTGCCGAGATGTTCATGAAAAGCAACATGGGCATCTTGATGAACATCGTTCTGGGCATCGTCGGCGCGATCGTGCTGAATGCCATCCTGCAGGCGCTCAACATCGGCGCCTTCGGCACCGGCTGGATCGCCTATCTGATCACCGGTTTCGTTGGCGCCTGCCTGCTGATCTTGGCAGGGCGCATGGTGCGCCGTTAGTTGCTGAACTCTTGCCATGCGAAAACGGCTGTGGCGGCATGCGCCGCCGCGGCCTTTTTCTTTGCAGCGAAAAGTCCTAGATGGCTTGCTATAAGCGAACGCCGGAAGCGATCGCGAATGAACTGGATTTCTGATGGTCACCGTCCTCGACACGATCGCCAATGCGCCGCGCCTGCGGCATCCTGAAAAGGCGCACAAGCCTGACCAGGATGTGCTGCGCAAGCCCGACTGGATCCGCGTCAAGGCGCCGATGTCGAAAGGCTATGCCGAGACGCGCGACATCGTGAAGTCGCACAGGCTGGTGACGGTGTGCGAAGAGGCCGGGTGCCCCAATATCGGTGAGTGCTGGGAGAAGAAGCACGCCACCTTCATGATCATGGGCGAGATCTGCACGCGCGCCTGCGCCTTCTGCAACGTCGCTACCGGCATTCCGACCGCACTCGATCCCGATGAACCGGCGCGCATCGCCCACGCCGTCAAGCAAATGGGTCTAACCCATGTCGTCATCACCTCGGTCGACCGCGACGATCTCGCCGATGGCGGCGCTCAGCACTTTGCCGAGGTCATCCGCGCCATCAGGGCGGCAACGCCTTCGACGACGATCGAAATCCTGACGCCCGACTTCCTGCGCAAGGACGGCGCGCTGGAGATCGTGGTGGCGGCCAAGCCTGATGTGTTCAACCACAATCTGGAGACCGTTCCGTCGAACTATCTGACGGTCCGGCCGGGCGCCCGCTATTTCCATTCGATCAGGCTGCTGCAGCGGGTCAAGGAACTCGATCCCTCGATCTTCACCAAATCCGGCATCATGGTTGGCCTTGGCGAGGAGCGGAACGAGATCCTGCAATTGATGGACGATCTGCGTTCGGCCAATGTCGACTTCATGACCATCGGTCAGTATCTGCAGCCATCGAAAAAGCACCATCCGGTGATCCGTTTCGTCACGCCGGAGGAATTCAAGTCCTTCGAGACGATCGGCAAGACCAAGGGCTTCCTGCTGGTGGCATCGAACCCGCTGACGCGTTCGTCGCATCACGCCGGGGACGATTTCGCCAAGCTGCGCGCGGCACGGGAAGCGTTTCTCAAGAAGTCCGCCTAACACACTGGTTTCATGCCACAATTCGAAGCCCATCGCCGCGTTGCGCATACGCCGGAACAGATGTTCGCTCTGGTCGCCGATGTCGAATCCTATCCGCAATTCCTGCCGCTTTGCGAGGCGCTGACGGTTCGCTCGCGCAAGGAACGCGACGGACGCACCCTCCTCGTCGCCGACATGAGCATTGGCTACAAGGCGATCCGCGAGACTTTCACCACGCAGGTGTTGCTAAAGCCTGACGAGAAGGCCATCGACGTCAAATATATCGACGGTCCGTTCAAATATCTGAGCAATGCCTGGCGTTTCGAGCCGGCCGACGGCGGCTGCAATGTCTGCTTCTTCATCGACTACGAATTCAAGAGTCGTATTCTGGGTGCGGTGATGGGAGCGATGTTCGATCGCGCCTTCCGCATGTTTTCCGAGGCGTTCGAGAAGCGCGCCGACGTCATCTATGGCGCAGCGCCGGCAGCCTGATCCGCAGCGAGCGCGCGCAAGCCCAGTTCAAGCGCGTGCCTGACCGTCTCCCGGCGGATGAACTTGCGGCCTTTGTCGGCAAACAACTGGCATTCGCTGACGACCGGCCGGCCGGTCAAGGCGATACCGAACCAGACCAGGCCGACGGGCTTTTCCGTCGAGCCGCCGCCCGGACCGGCAATGCCGGTGACGGCAAGGGTTAGCCCGGCGCGCGAATGGTCCAAGGCGCCGGCCGCCATCTCGACCGCCGTTTCCCGTGAGACCGCGCCGTGCGCCTCGAGCGTGGCGGCGGAAACGCCGAGCATCTCAGTCTTGGCCTCGTTGGAATAGGTGATGAAACCGCGGTCAACCACTGTCGAAGAGCCGGCGATGTCGGTCAAGGCGGCGATGATCATGCCGCCGGTGCAGCTCTCGGCCGTCGCCAGCATGATGCCGCGCTGTTGGCAGGCTTGAAGCAGGGCATCTGCGAGATCGCTGTTGCTCATTCGGGGACATCACCTGGAAACACGACGCTGGCGGTCGCGATGGCGGCTATGCCTTCCTCGCGTCCGACAAAGCCGAGCTTTTCGTTGGTTGTCGCCTTGATCGAGATGCGGTCCCGGGAAATCGCCAGCATTGCCGAAAGGATTTCGGTCATCGCTTCGCGATGCGGGCCGACGCGCGGCGCCTCGCAGATCAGCGTGATGTCGGCATTGGCGATGCGCCCGCCGCGCGCGCGTACCAGTTCTGCCGCATGCTCGACGAAGATCCGCGAGTCCACGCCTTTCCACTGCGGGTCCGATGGCGGGAAATGCGTGCCGATGTCGCCGGCGCCGCAAGTGGCGAGCAGCGCGTCGGTCAAGGCGTGCAGGCCGACATCGGCGTCCGAATGGCCGGACAGCTTCTTGTCGTGCGGGATGGAGACGCCGCACAGGACGACATGGTCGCCGGGCTCGAAGGCATGGACGTCGTAGCCATTGCCGGTGCGGATGTCCGGAAAACGCGGCCGTTCGCCGGAAAGCCGCTGATCCGCCATCGAGATATCCCTTGCCCAGGTGAGTTTGACATTTTCCGGCGAGCCCGGGACGATTTTCACTGGAATATTCGCCCATTCGGCAATCGCGGCGTCGTCGGTGAAGTCCGCCTTGCCCAGATGATGGGCCTTTTCGTGGGCAGCCAGGATCGGCCAGAACGGGAAGCCCTGCGGCGTCTGCGCGGCATGAAGCCCGTTCCTGGAAACCGTCTCGCCGATCATGCCGGCGGCCGATTCACGTTTCAGCGTATCGGCGACGGGCAGGGCAGGCAGCGCTCCCTGGCGCTCGCCGATGGCGGCGACCGTGCGGTCTATCAATTCCGCGTCGACGAACGGGCGGACGGCATCATGGACCAGAACCCGGCGCGGCGCATGGCTTCTCAGCGCAAGCAATCCGAGCCGCACGGAGTCCTGCCTGGACGCGCCACCAGTCACCGTGACGACCCGATCGGCGTTGGCGCCGGCGGCGCTGCGAAAAAGCTCGCTGTCGTCGGCATGAATGGCGACGACGACAGGACCGATTCGCGGATGCGCCAAAAACACGTCCAATGTGCGCGCGATGACGGCACGGCCGCCGATCCTTTGGTATTGCTTCGGCCCGTCGGCCTGACCGGCGCGCGCGCCGCGGCCGGCGGCGACGATAACGACGGCAACCTTGTCGTCCGCAGCCAAAGCCTGCTTTTCGCTTGCGTCTGTCATGCCGAGACGCTTAGCGCATCATCCCAAAAAGTGGAATCGCTTTTCGGAACAGATCATGCGCAGATGCAAAGTGCCAATAGCGTCCCCAACACGCATCGCACTTTGGCTAGTGCCAGCATTTTCCCAAATGCGCCTTAATGCGACGTCATTGCGCGTTGCACATTGCCGCCATTCTGGCTAGTGAATGTGCAGCTATTAAAAATGCTTGGTTTTTGTGCATGCTTGACCTGACCAAATTGGCATCTCCGCTGGATGTGGGTCGTGTGAGAATCCGCAATCGCGCTTTTCTCGCCCCCATGTCGGGCATAACCGATGAGCCGTTCCGGCAGCGTGCCTATGCGCATGGCGCCGGGTTGGTGGTGTCGGAGATGGTGGCGAGCGGCGAACTTGCCAGGGGCAGAGCCGGTTGCGGCCTGCGCATCCGCCATTCCGGGCTGCCGGTGCACATGGTCCAGCTTGCCGGCCGTGAGGCGGTGCATATGGCAGAGGGCGCCCGTATAGCCGCGGGCGAGGGCGCCGACATCATCGACATCAACATGGGCTGCCCGGCCAAGAAGGTGACGGGCGGCTATGCCGGTTCGGCGCTGATGCGCGATCTCGATCACGCTTTGTCGCTGATCGGGGCGGTGGTCGGCGCCGTCGAGGTGCCGGTCACGGTCAAGATGCGACTCGGCTGGGACGAAAGCGCGCTCAATGCGCCGATACTGGCGCGCCGCGCCGAGCAGGCGGGGGTTCAGATGGTGACGGTACATGGCCGCACGCGCTGCCAGTTCTACCAGGGCAAGGCCGACTGGCGCGCCATCGCACGCATAAAGCAGGCTGTTTCGATCCCGGTCGTTGCCAATGGCGATGTCGGCTCGCCGGCGGAGGCAGCAATGATCCTCGACCAGTCGGGCGCCGACGCGGTGATGATCGGCCGCGCCCACTACGGCGCACCCTGGACGGCAGGCAGCATCGCGGCAGCCGCGGCAAAAGAGATGACGCCCGGTGTGCCGGAAAGCACGCAAGCGCTGGCCGACTACGTCGTTGCTCACTACCACGACATGCTATCGCTCTACGGCATCGAAAGCGGCGTGCGACAGGCGCGCAAGCATCTTGGCTGGTATCTCGACCGCCACGCCGCTGGCATCGTCGATGAGCAGCGAAAGGCCATCCTTACCTGCTTCGAGCCCGTCCGCGTCATCGCCGCGTTGCGCGAGGTGTTTTCAAGCGCTGCCGAGGCGATGAACCTGCGGAGCGCAGCATGAATGCCACCGTTGCACAGAATATGGACATGGCGGACGCCGCACACATCGTGCTCAACACCATCCGCCGCCCGGTGATCATGCTCGATGCGGAAGGGTTCATCACCTTCGCCAATGCCGATGCCGAGGATTTCTTCCGCTCGAGCGCGACCATGCTTGCCCGCAACACATTACCCAAGCTCATTCCCTTCGGCAGTCCGTTGCTGACGCTTGTCGACCAGGTGCGCGAGCGCCGGGCACCCGTCAACGAATACCGGGTCGACGTATCGTCGCCGCGCCTCGGCATCGAGAAGGTCGTCGACCTCTATGTCGCGCCGGTGTCGGAATTCCCGGGCTCCGTCGTGGTGATGTTCCAGGAACGGTCGATGGCCGACAAGATCGACCGGCAGATGACGCACCGCGGTGCGGCACGCTCGGTGACCGGCCTTGCCGCGATGCTTGCCCACGAGATCAAGAACCCGCTATCCGGCATCCGGGGCGCCGCCCAACTGCTCGAACTGTCGGCTTCCGACGAGGATCGCGCGCTGACCCGGCTGATCACCGACGAGACCGACCGCATCGTCTCGCTGGTCGATCGCATGGAGGTGTTTTCCGACGAGCGGCCCGTCGATCGCTATCCGGTCAACATCCATGTCGTGCTCGACCATGTGAAGGCGATTGCCAAGAACGGTTTTGCCAAGCGGATCAAGATATTGGAGGATTATGATCCATCATTGCCTCCGGTTTTCGCCAACCGCGACCAGCTCATCCAGGTGTTCCTCAACCTGGTCAAGAATGCGGCCGAGGCCATTGGCGGCGATCCGCAAGGCGAGATCACCCTGTCGACCGCGTTCCGGCCGGGCATCCGTGTTTCCGTTCCAGGATCGCAGGGCCGCGTGTCGCTGCCGCTGGAATTTTGCGTGCGCGACAACGGTTCTGGCGTCTCCGAAGATATCCTGCCGATCCTGTTCGACCCCTTCATCACCACCAAGCCGAACGGGTCGGGGCTTGGTCTGGCGCTGGTCGCGAAAATCGTCGGCGAGCATGGCGGCATCATCGAATGCGATTCGACGCCGCGCGCAACCACCTTCCGCATCCTGATGCCAGCCTGGAAAGAAACGCCGTTCGGCACAGACGACGATGGCGAAGGAGACCGCAAATGACGGTTCGCGGCAATATTCTCGTCGCCGACGACGATGCGGCCATCCGCACCGTCCTCAATCAGGCGCTTTCGCGCGTCGGCCACGAGGTGCGCGTGACGTCCAACGCCTCGACGCTGTGGCGCTGGGTGGCGGCGGGCGAGGGCGATCTCGTCATCACCGACGTGGTTATGCCCGACGAAAACGCCTTCGACATGCTGCCGCGCATCAAGAAGGCGCGACCGGAACTGCCCGTCATCGTCATGAGCGCCCAGAACACGTTCATGACCGCGATTCGCGCTTCCGAAACCGGCGCCTACGAATATCTGCCGAAACCGTTCGACCTGACCGAGCTTCTCAACATCGTCAACCGGGCGCTTTCCGAGCCCCGACGGCCGAAGATCGATGCACGGGCGGACGAGCCGCCGGAAACGATGCCGCTGGTCGGCCGCTCGGCCGCCATGCAGGATATCTACCGCATGCTGGCGCGCATGATGCAGACCGACCTGACGGTAATGATTTCAGGCGAATCGGGCACCGGCAAGGAACTGGTGGCGCGCGCGCTGCACGAGTATGGCCGCCGCCGCGGCGGCCCCTTCGTTGCGATCAACATGGCTGCGATCCCGCGCGACCTGATCGAATCGGAACTGTTCGGGCACGAGAAAGGCGCCTTCACCGGCGCGCAGAACCGCTCCACCGGCCGTTTCGAGCAGGCCGAAGGCGGCACGCTCTTCCTTGACGAGATCGGCGACATGCCGATGGAGGCGCAGACCCGCCTGCTGCGTGTCCTGCAACAGGGCGAATACACCACCGTCGGCGGCCGCACGCCGATCAAGACCGACGTGCGGATCGTCGCCGCCACCAACAAGGATCTGCGCACGCTGATCAATCAGGGGCTTTTCCGCGAGGATCTGTTCTATCGCCTGAATGTCGTGCCGCTAAGGCTGCCGGCGCTGCGCGAGCGGTCCGAGGACGTTCCGGATCTCGTCCGGCACTTCTTCAAGCTTGGCGCCAGCGAAGGCCTGCAGACCAAGCGCATTTCCACGGGCGGCATCGAGCTGATGAAGCGCTATCCGTGGCCAGGCAACGTGCGCGAGCTCGAAAATCTTGTCCGCAGACTTGCCGCGCTCTATTCGCAGGACGAGATTTCCGCCGAAGTCATCGAGGCGGAACTGAAGACCGGCGAGCGGCCGGTCGTTCCCGGCGGCGGCAACCTCATACCCGACGATCTGTCCATCGGCCAGGCGGTGGAACATTTCCTGCAGCGCTATTTTGCGTCGTTCGCCGGCGATTTGCCGCCCGCCGGTCTCTATCAGCGCATCCTTTCCGAGGTCGAATATCCGCTGGTGCTCGCGTCGATGACGGCAACCCGCGGCAACCAGATCAAGGCTGCGGAACTCCTCGGGCTCAACCGCAACACCCTGCGCAAGAAGATTCGCGAACTCGGCGTCAACGTCTACAAATCGACCAGGCAAGCTTAGAGCGCCGTTTTCTTTCATCAAATCGTGCCCGAATTTCGGGCCGGTGAGACAGAGCGAAGCCTTTTCCGGGGATCGAGCGCCGAAACAGTTCCGTCCAGGCCACACTTGTTGCATAATCGCCACAATGCGTTGCATACATCCGACGCAATCACTGGCTCTAGACGGCGACATGGCTCCACGGGCATCGAGACTGAGCGAAACGCTTTTCAGCGAACCCCGCACAAGTGACGGGCGCCGGCTGCTTGCGCTGCCGGGCGTGGTGGCAATTGCCGGTGCGCTGGTTACGGCGGCGATCTCCTTCGCCATCCTCGTCGGTGCCACGCCGATCACGCCGGACGAGAGCACAACGCTGGCGCTAATCGCCGTCAATGCGGCGTTCATCCTGTTCCTGATCGCGCTGGTTGGCCGCGAAGTACATCGTATCGTGATGGCGCGCCGGCGCGGCAAGGCGGCGTCGCGGCTGCATGTGCGGATCGTCGCGATGTTCGCGCTGGTCGCCGCGATTCCCGCCATCATGGTGGCGATCATCGCCTCGATCACGCTCGATATCGGTCTTGATCGCTGGTTCGAAATCCGCACCAAGACGATCGTCAATTCGTCGCTGTCGATAGCCGATGCCTATGTGCAGGAGAACGCGCGCAACCTCCAGGGAACGACCCTGTCGATGGCTTACGATCTCGACGCCTCCCGCACGCTCTACGGCCTCGATCGAACCGGCTTCCTCGATCTGATGAACAAGGAAGCCGTTGGACGCTCGCTGGCCCATGCCGCACTGATCAGGTCCGACGGTTCGTTCGTCATGAGCGCCAAGACCGACGCCGATTTTGCCATGCCGGAGCCGCCGGAAGGCGCCATGAGCGGTGCCGCTGACGGCAGGCCGGTGCTGATCGAGCCGAAGACGCGCAACATCATGGGCGCCATCGTCAAACTGCGCGAGATCGAAGGGCTCTATCTCTACACCATCCGGCTCGTCGATCCCGAGGTGATCAAGGCGCGGCAGATTGTCAGGTCCAACAGCGACGAATATCGCGGCCTCGAAGACAGTCGCCGCACCTCGCAGGTGGCCTTTGCACTTCCCTATTTGTCGCTGACGCTGATCATCATCCTGTCCGCCATCTGGACCGGCATCGCCGTGGCCGACCGCCTGGTGCGGCCGATCCGCCAGCTCATCGGCGCGGCCGACGAGGTCGCGACCGGCAATCTCGACGTTGCCGTGCCGGTTCGGCCCTCCGACGGCGACGTCGCCTCGCTCGGCGACACCTTCAACAAGATGCTGCTGGAACTGAAATCGCAGCGTAACGAGATTCTGTCCGCCAAGGATTTGATCGACGAGCGGCGGCGTTTTTCGGAAGCCGTGCTTGCCGGTGTCACCGCCGGCGTTATCGGCGTCGATCCGTATGGCATCGTCACCATCGTCAACCGCTCGGCCGAAACGATGCTGGCCATATCCGCCACCGCCGCACTCGGGCAAAACCTCTCCGCCGTGCTGCCGCATGTCGGCCGCGTCTTCGAGATCGGCCGCAAGTCGGGCAAGCCTGTCCATCGCGAACAGGTGACCTTCTATCGCGCCGGTGCGGAGCGCACCTTCAACGTGCAGATCACGGTCGAGGCCGGCGACGACGGTTCGGAGGAGAAATCCTATGTCGTGACGGTGGACGACATCACCGATCTGGTCCAGGCGCAGCGTTCCTCGGCCTGGGCGGATGTGGCGCGGCGCATCGCCCACGAGATCAAGAACCCGCTGACGCCGATCCAGCTTTCGGCCGAGCGCATCAAGCGCCGCTACGGCAAGGTCATCACCGAAGACCGCGAGGTTTTCGATCAGTGCACCGATACGATCATCAGGCAAGTGGAGGACATCGGCCGCATGGTCGACGAGTTCTCCGCTTTCGCACGCATGCCCAAGCCCGAAATGAAGGCCCTCGATTTGCGCGAATCGTTGCGCGAAGCCTCGTTCCTCGTCGAGGTGAGCCGCTCCGATATCACCTTCGAGCGCGTATTCGGCAACGAACCGCTCAAAGGCACGTTCGACAGCCGCCTGATGGCGCAGGCCTTTGGCAACGTCATCAAGAACGCAGCCGAGGCGATTGACGGACTTGATCAAAAGGACCGCTCGCACGGCATAATCCGGATTCAAGCCGGGCGCCAGGATGGTACGATTCGCATCGATGTCATCGACAACGGCAAGGGCTTGCCGCGCGAGAACCGCCAGCGATTGCTCGAGCCTTACATGACGACACGCGAGAAGGGCACCGGGCTCGGCCTCGCTATCGTCAAGAAGATAGTGGAGGACCATGGCGGCCGGCTCGAATTGAATGACGCGCCGGCGGATTTCCACGACGGGCGAGGCGCGATGATCAGCATCATCCTGCCACTCGCCGCCACTGTGCCGTCGCGCGGCGAAGGCAGGACGGAACCCGAAAGAGAAACTGAAAAGGTCGGTAATGGCGTCTGACATTCTCATCGTCGATGACGAGGAAGACATCCGCGAGCTTGTCGCCGGTATCCTGAGCGACGAAGGTCACGAAACCCGCACGGCATTCGACGCCGACAGCGCCCTGGCGGCGATTGCCGACCGGGCGCCGAGGCTGATTTTCCTCGACATCTGGCTGCAAGGCTCACGTCTGGACGGACTGGCGCTGCTGGACGAGATCAAGACGATGCATCCGAGCCTGCCGGTGGTGATGATCTCGGGCCACGGCAACATCGAAACGGCGGTCTCGGCCATTCGCCGCGGCGCCTACGACTTCATCGAAAAACCGTTCAAGGCCGACAGGCTGATCCTCATCGCCGAACGTGCGATTGAAACTTCGAAGCTGAGACGCGAGGTTTCGGATCTCAAGCTGCGCAGCGGCGAGACCTTCGACCTGATCGGCATGTCGTCGGCGATGAGCCAGTTGCGCCAGACCATCGAGCGCGTCGCGCCGACCAACAGCCGCGTCATGATCATCGGCCCGTCCGGCTCGGGCAAGGAACTCGCGGCACGCGCCATCCACACGCTGTCGGCGCGCAAGGGCGCCCCGTTTGTCACGCTGAGCGCCGCCAACATCACGCCCGAACGCATGGAGGTCGAGCTGTTCGGCACCGAATCAAACGGGGTCGAACGCAAGGTCGGGGCGCTTGAGGAAGCCCATCGCGGCATTCTCTACATCGACGAAGTGGCCGACATGCCGCGCGAAACGCAAAACAAGATCTTGCGCGTGCTGGTCGAGCAGCAGTTCGAGCGGGTAGGGGGCACCAAACGCGTCAAGGTCGATGTCCGCATAATTTCGTCGACGTCGCAGAACCTGGAGGCGATGATCGCCGACGGTCGTTTCCGCGAGGATCTCTATCACCGCCTGGCGGTGGTTCCGGTCATGGTGCCGGGATTGGCCGAGCGGCGTGAGGACATCCCCTATCTTGTCGACAATTTCATGAAGCAGATCGCCCGCCAGGCCGGCATCCGGCCGCGGCGCATCGGCGACGACGCGCTGGCGGTGCTGCAGGCGCACAACTGGCCAGGCAACGTTCGTCAGTTGCGCAACAACGTCGAGCGGCTGATGATCCTGGCGCGCGGCGACGATATCGACGCACCGATCACCGCCGATCTCTTGCCTGCCGAGATCGGCGATGTCATGCCGCGCACGCCAAACCAATCCGATCAGCACATCATGGCACTGCCGTTGCGTGAAGCGCGCGAACAGTTCGAGAAGGACTATCTGATCGCCCAGATCAACCGTTTTGGCGGCAACATCTCGAAGACGGCCGAGTTCATCGGCATGGAGCGCTCGGCGCTTCACCGGAAGCTGAAGTCGCTGGGCGTCTGACAGCCAATCCGGTCGTGGCCTACGCAATTATCGGTTACGGCGGCGGCGGAATCGCATAAGAAACGCTGCCGCACGTCTTTCGGGACGCGCAACGGACGCTGTAGCATTTTGTTTTTTGCGCATGGTCTTCCCCGAAAAATGGATTCCGATTTTCGGGGGCCATGCGCTGACTTCTTCAGGGGTGACCCATGCCGCGCATTGCCTATGTGAACGGGCGCTATGTCGCTCACGCCGACGCTTTCGTGCATATCGAGGACCGTGGCTATCAGTTCGCCGACGGTGTCTACGAGGTCTGCGAGGTGGCGCGCGGCTTCATCGTCGATATGCCTCGCCATCTCGGACGGCTGAACCGCTCGCTGACCGAATTGTCGATCGACTGGCCGGTCACGCCGGGCGTGTTGCCGATTATCCTGCGCGAGGTGGTCCGCCGCAACCATGTCGCCGATGGCCTGGTCTATCTTCAGGTGACGCGCGGCGTCGCCAGCCGTGATTTTGCTTTCCCGGCAGGCACGAAGCCGTCGCTGGTGGTTACCGCCAGGAAAGCCGACCCCGCTGCTGCCGCCAAGAGGGCCGAAAGCGGAATCAAGGTCATCACCGTGCCGGAGAACCGTTGGGACCGGGTCGACATCAAGTCGGTCGGCCTGCTGCCAAATGTGCTCGCCAAGCAGAAGGCCAAGGAAGCCGGCGCCCAGGAAGCCTGGTTCGTCGATGCCGACGGCACCGTCAAGGAAGGTGGCTCGTCGAACGCCTGGATCGTCACCAGGGACGGCGTGCTGGTGACGCGTCCGGCCGAGCACGGCATCCTGCGCGGCATCACCCGCACCACGCTGTTCGACGTGGCCGCCAAGCTCGGCCTGAAGATCGAGGAGCGGGGCTTTTCGGTCGCCGAAGCCAAGGCCGCGCGCGAGGTTTTCATCAGCTCCGCGACCACAATCGCCATGCCGATCGTGGCGATCGACGGTGCTCCGGTCGCCAACGGCCATCCGGGCTCGCTAACACTTTCCTTGCGGCACGCCTTTTTTGACGTTGCGGAAAAAAGTCCAGCCTGATAACCGCACAGGTGGAATGAACATCAATATATCTCGTTCTGCTTGTCGTTATTGACGGCAAGACGGTGTTTGCGCGCTTGACATGTGCCAGTTAATTTGGCGCATTGGCCTGCAAACCGAAGGGGATCGGCGAAAGACAAGAACAATGGCGGAACGATCGCAAAATCTTCAGGACCTGTTCCTGAATTCAGTTCGCAAAAGCAAAAACCCACTCACCATCTTCCTCATCAACGGCGTGAAGCTGACCGGCGTGGTCACTTCCTTCGACAATTTCTGTGTTCTGCTGCGTCGAGACGGCCACTCCCAACTCGTCTACAAGCACGCCATTTCCACGATCATGCCGAGCCAGCCGGTTCAGATGTTCGATGGCGAGGAAAGCCAGGGCGCCTGATTGGCACGTAAGAAAGACGCGGATCGCAGCGTTCGCGAAAAACCAGCATATCAGCCGGGGGCGGAGGCCGAAGGCCCGACCCGCGCCGTGGTCATCGTGCCGGTGCTTACCCGCCAGCCGCGCGGCGACGAAGACACCAATCGCCCGCGCCTGACGCGTTCTGCCGAGGCCCGCCACGACGAGGCGGTCGGCCTTGCCCAAGCCATAAACCTCGACCCGATCCATACCGCTGTTGTGACCGTCAACGATCCCCGGCCTGCAACTCTGCTCGGCAGCGGCAAGGTCGCGAAGTTCGCCGAGATCGTCAAAGAGGGCCGTGCCGAACTGGTCATTGTCGACCATCCGCTGACGCCGGTGCAGCAGCGCAACTTGGAGAAGGAATTGAACGCCAAGGTGCTGGATCGCACCGGCCTGATCCTGGAAATTTTCGGCGAGCGCGCGCGGACCAAGGAAGGCACGCTGCAGGTCGATCTGGCGCACCTCAACTATCAGAAGGGCCGGCTGGTGCGAAGCTGGACTCACCTCGAGCGCCAACGCGGCGGTGCCGGTTTCCTCGGCGGCCCTGGCGAAACGCAGATCGAGTCGGACCGCCGTGTCCTGCAGGACAAGATCAACAAGCTCAAGCACGAGCTGGAAACAGTGCGACGCACCCGTGACCTGCACCGCGCCAAGCGCAAGAAGGTGCCGTTCCCGGTTGTGGCCATAGTCGGCTATACCAACGCCGGCAAGTCGACGCTGTTCAACAGGCTGACCGGAGCTGGGGTGCTGGCCGAGGACATGCTGTTCGCCACGCTCGACCCGACACTGCGTCGGGTGCGGCTGCCGCACGGCACGCCGGTCATCCTTTCGGACACGGTCGGTTTCATTTCGGACCTGCCGACGCATCTGATCGCGGCCTTCCGGGCAACGCTCGAAGAGGTGGTCGAGGCCGATCTCGTCATCCATTTGCGCGATATTTCGGATCCCGACACGGCCGCCCAGGCCGAGGATGTCGAGCGCATCCTCGCCGATCTCGGCGTCGATGCCGGCGACGGCAGGCGCGTCATCGAAGTGTGGAACAAGATCGACCGGCTCGATGCAGGCAACCGGGAGCGGTTGCTCGCCGACGGCATCGACGGCAGCAAGGCACCGCCGATTGCCATATCGGCCGCCACCGGCGAGGGCATCGATGTGCTGAAGGCGATCATCGAGACACGAGTTTCAGGCGAACTGGAAACGCAGACCGTCACGCTCAAGCCTGACCAGCTTGGGTTCGTCGACTGGCTCTACCGCAATGGCGACGTGGTCTCGCGCACCGACAATGAAGATGGCGGTATAACCGTGTCGCTCAAAGCGACGCGAAGCGCACACGAAGAGATAGAAACCAGATTGCACCGTAGAAACAACGGGTAATTTCTGTTACTTCGCGCTTTTAGCTTGCTGCCAAAGCGCCTCCATCTCGTCGAGCGTCGCCTTTTCCAGGGTGTTTCCGGACCTTTCCAGCGCGTGCTCGACCCAGTGGAACCGCGACCGGAATTTCTCGTTGGTGCCGCTGAGCGCCGCTTCGGAATCAACCTTGAGATGACGCCCGAGATTGACGACGGCAAACAGCATGTCGCCGAACTCGTCCTTGATCGAAGCCGTATCGCCCTTGGCAAGGGCCTGGCGCAACTCGCCGATCTCTTCCTCGATCTTGTCGAGGATCGGCGTGGCCTCGCTCCAGTCGAAGCCGACGCGGGCCGCTTTTTCCTGCAGCTTGAGCGCCCGCGTCAAAGCCGGCAGGGCGACCGGTACGCTGTCCAGAAAACCCTTGCCATGATCCTCCGGATCGTGCCCGCGGGCGAGGCGGGCATTTCGCTTTTCGGCTTTTTCCTCGGCCTTGATCTTCTCCCACATGCCCTTAGCCATGCCGGCGCTGCGCGCCTCATCGTCGCCGAAGACATGCGGATGGCGGCGGATCATTTTTGTGGTGATGGCCTGGACCACGTCGCCAAAGGCGAATTCACCGGCCTCCTCGGCCATCTGCGCATGGTAGACGACTTGCAGGAGCAGGTCGCCGAGCTCGTCGCGCAGATCGTCCAGGTCGCCACGCGCGATGGCGTCCGCCACCTCGTAGGCTTCCTCGATCGTGTAGGGCGCGATGCTCGAGAAATCCTGCTCGACGTCCCACGGGCAGCCGGTTTCCGGCGCCCGCAGCGCCGCCATGATCTCGATCAGCCGGGAAATGTCTTTCGAGGGTTTCATCGGTCGCATGCTAGCCTGCGTCCAACGGTGTAGCCAACGCCGTCGGCAGGCGAGGGCCGATTGTCCACAGCGCTGCTGCTCAAAACCTCAGTCGAGCACAGAGACGATCGCCTTGGCGAGCGCGTCCATGCCGTCCTCCGGCAGGCCGGCGACGTTGATGCGGCTGTCGCCGACCATGTAGACGCCGTGCTCGGCGCGCAGCCGCTCGACCTGCGCTTCGGACAGGCCAAGCCGGGAAAACATGCCGCGATGGCTGGCGACGAAATCGAAGCGATCGGAATTGGACTGCCGCCGCAGCGCTTCGGCGAACTGCACCCGAAGCCGCAGCATGCGCAGGCGCATCTCCTCGAGCTCCGCTTCCCAGTCGGCGCGCAGCGTGGCGTCTTCAAGCACGATGCGCACCGCGGCCGCGCCGTGGTCCGGCGGCATCGAGTACATGGCGCGCGCCGCCGACAGCATCTGGCTCATCGCGACATCCGCCTGCGCGCTGTCTTTTGCCAGGATCATCGCCGCGCCGACGCGGTCGCGATACACGGCAAAGTTCTTCGAGCAGCTCGAGGCAACCACTATTTCCGGGACTTTCGCTGCCAGCAGGCGCAAGCCGGCGGCGTCAGCGTCAAGGCCCTCGGCAAACCCCTGATAGGCAATGTCGACAAAGGGCAGCAGGCCGCGCTCGACGACGAGGTCTGCTATTTCAGCCCACTGCGCGGTGTCCAGATTGGCGCCTGTCGGATTGTGGCAACAACCATGCAGCAGCACCACGTCGCCGCTCCTGGCGGTCGCCAGCGCGCTCATCATGTCGGCGAAGCGAACAGCACCTGAGGCTGCGTCGAAGTAGGGATATTCGCGTATCTGCAAGCCGGCGGCGCGGATCACCGGCATGTGGTTCGGCCAGGTCGGGTCCGACAGCCAGATCGTCGCGTCGGATCGCGTCCTCTTGAGCAGTTCCGCCACCAGCCGCAGCGCGCCCGAGCCGCCGGGCGCCTGCGCCGCACGGATGCGCGTCAGCTCGGCCGCAGGGCCAAAAACCAGCCTCGCCATCGCCGTGTTGAAGCCGGTATCGCCGGCAAGGCCAAGATAGGTCTTGGTATCCTGGCTCTGCAGCAATCGCTTTTCGGCTTCGCGCACGGCGCGCATCACCGGCGTCTTGCCATCGCGATCCTTGTAGACGCCAACGCCGAGGTCGACCTTGCCGGGGCGGGGATCGGCACGATAGAGGCCGATCAAGGCGAGGATCTTGTCGGCTGGGGCAGGCTGGAGGTTTTCGAACATCGGCGCGGCTCCGTTGGCGGCGGAGTGATACGCAAATCGGCTGTGCTGCGCCAGCGGTTTTCATTTGCGCCAGGCTGAAAACCGCCAACCGGGAGACTGGACACAGGAATCCAAAGCGTGGCCTGGAGGCGAGGCTCGCACCGGGGAAAGGCCTTGAACGCACGGCGCGTCGCGCCGTTCCATCATGCCGGTTTGAGGGCAGCAGACGGCAAGGCGGCTCCAGATTGCCGCTTCTTGCCGCCCCAACCGATCCGCGGCAACCATTCGAGGTAGTAGGCGAAGCCGAACTGCAGCGCGATGCCTGTCGAGATCAGGATCGCGTCGTAGAGGAGGCCGCCCGGGCTGACGACCTTCATGACCTGCGCGATCATGGCGAGGATCGTTCCGGCGATGAAGACCGGCAGCGAATGCTTGCCGAGAACCGCGAGCGGGTGTCCGGGCCTCGTCTTCGCCAGGTTGGAAAGCGCCGGGATTGCCACGATCAAATAGGCGATCGCCAGAATGTGCATGAGGCGCGACAGCGACAGGAACGTCTTGTCGAAGCCAGTCAGCACAGTAGGCAGGCCGGAGGCCGTCTCGATGCCCCAAAGCGGCAACCGCACCCAGATCAGCGCGCCGACCAGATACAGGACTGCCGCGCTCGCCATCATCCAGTTGAAGCGGATTTCGCCGCCGCGCTTGATATGCAGCATGCCGGCGATGCCGATGACGAAGAGAAACTGCCAGGAGAGCGGGTTCAGGAACCAGAAGCCGTCGCCGGGAAAATTTGAAGGCGCGATCTGGAAAACGCCGACGATGAGCCAGAGGAGAGCGGACGCAGCGAGCACCAGGCGCAGGCTGAAAGTGCCGATCCACAGGAAAACCGGCATCATCAGAAGTACGACGGCATACATGGAAAGAATGTTGTTATAGCCGATCTGATGCCCGAGCGCCGCGATGCCGAGCAGCGCTTCCGGCGTGTCCTCAATGATCATCTGGATGTTGATCAGCTTCAAAAGATCGGGCCGCGAGAAATGCAATGCAGCCGCCGAGAAGATCGCCAGCGTCGCGACAGTGGTCATGACGTGGGTGACATAGAGGACACCGGCACGCCGCCAGGCCTTCAGGGTGATGAGCAACCGATTCCCCGGCTGGAACTTCAGTCCGTAGGCGAGTCCAACGGCAATCCCCGAAATCAGCACGAATGCTTCGGCCGAATCGGAAAAGCCGAAATTCTTGTGCGTGACATACTCGAAGATCGTCCCCGGCACGTGGTTGACGAAGATCGTCAGCAGCGCTAGCGCGCGGAAGACATCGATGCGGGTATCCCGCTGGGCTGGCACATTGCCTGTTATGTCGGGGCTTGTCATGTTGGGTCGATAATTCGTTGAACAAAAGCGGGCCCAAAGGGCCGTCGGCGAAGGGAAGATTCGACGGTGAATGTTTCCTGCCTATAACTCGCAAGTGCCCCGAAAAAGATGACACTTTCGCGATTTTTCGCGTCACAAATTAATTCAGGGATAAACATCGAAATCCCCGGTGGCGCTAAAACCGCGCGGCGAATTGAGGCGGCTGCGGGGAGGGACGCTCGTTCCCGGACAAGGAAGCCGTACGCGCACTGGTGGCGTTGTACCGGCTGTGCCTGACATCCCGGATCGCAAAAAACTCAAAAAACTCAAAGAGCGGGATTAAAAGCCTGCCATGCTCCGTAAACAGGACGTGAGAGGGTCGATGCCACGCTTCGATATCGTAGGACAGCTGGGTTCTTTGCGACGCTACGCGCGTTCTCTGACGCGCGACAGCGCGGAAGCAGAGGATCTTGTGCATGACGCGCTGGTGCGTGCCTATGAGCGGCGCGGCACCTTTCGATCCGGCGGAAACCTGCGCGCATGGCTGCTGTCGATCGTCCACAACGCTTTCATTGACGGCTTGCGGTCCCGCAAATCCGAAGCGGCGCGGGTCGAGCAAGCCGGATATCTTGCCGACGCCAGCATGCAGGCACCCCAGGAGCATTCCGTCCGCCTGGCACAGGTACGCGAAGCTTTTTTCAATTTGCCGGATGAGCAGCGTTCGGCGCTGCATCTCGTCGCCATCGAGGGACTTACCTACAGCCAGGCGGCCGAGGCCAGCGGCGTGCCGCTGGGAACGCTGATGTCGCGCATCGGTAGGGCGCGCGCAGCGCTTCGCGAGATGGAGGACAAATTGCCGGCACATGCGAAAAGCCACCTCAAGATCGTGGGAGGCCCGTGATGTCCATGATGAGCGAACTGCGCGACCCGGTGACCGATGCCGACCTCGACGCCTATGTCGACGACCAGCTGGACGTTGCCCGCCGCATTGAGGTCGAGGCGTTCCTTTCCGCCCGTCCGGAGGCTGCCGCCCGCGTCATGTCCGACCTCAGGACGCGCGACGAACTGCGCGTGGCGCTTGCCGGATGCAAGGGCATGGCGCGGCCGGCGACGGCTGATGCGGCACGGCGGCTGGAACGGGGACTGGCTCGAGGGCGCGCCTTGCGCACGTTGCAGCGAGCTGCGGCGGTCGCAGTCCTGCTGGCTGCGGGCTGGTTGGCCAACGGGATCGTCGGGCCGATATCGGTGACGAAAGTCGTCGCCTCGACCCAGCCGCCTGTCTATCTGGAAGAGGCGATCCGGGCACACAGGACGACGATCATACGCGAGGCGATGTCATCCCAGCCCGAAGCGCCGGATTACGATGCGGACGAAATCCGCGCCGCCACGGCGATCGTCATGCCGTCGCTGCCGAAGGACTGGGAAGTCCGTGACGTCCAGATCTATCCATCGCAGTTCGGCCCGAGCGTCGAGATGGCTGTCGAAACAACAGACCTGGGACTGGTCTCGCTGTTCGCGATCAGGCCCGGAACGTTCGACGTCGTCCAGCCGACCGTCGCCCCGTCGGGCGAAATTTCCTCGGCCTATTTCCAGATCGGCGAAGTTGCTTACGCAGTCGTCGCCCGAAGCGGTGTCCGCGATCTCGATCGCACCGCAGAAACGCTCGCCAACACGCTTTACTGACCTTCACAAAGGAGAAGCCGCATGAACACCCCCAATCTAGGTTACCGCACCGGGGTCGGAGCCCAAACCGGCGCCGTCTATGACGAGGGCCTGCGCCAGCACATGCTGCGCGTCTACAACTACATGGGAATTGGCCTCGTCGTTACCGGCGTGATCGCCTTCGTCGTGGCTTCGACGCCAGCCCTCTACGTGCCGATCTTTTCCACTCCGTTGAAGTGGGTGGTGATGCTGGCGCCGCTCGCCTTCGTGCTGTTGTTCTCGTTCCGGATACAGACGATGTCCGCAGCCGGCGCTCAGGCGATGTTCTGGGCATTCTGTGCGGTCATGGGCCTGTCGCTGGCCTCCGTGTTCCTGGTGTTCACCGGGACCAGCATCGCGCGCACCTTCTTCATCGCCGCCACCATGTTCGGCGCGACCAGCCTTTACGGCTATACGACCAAACGCGACCTGACCCAGTTCTCGTCCTTCCTGATCATGGGTCTGATCGGCGTGGTGATCGCCAGCATCGTCAACATCTTCCTCGGCTCGACCGCGCTCCAGTTCGCTATCTCGGTGATCGGCATCGCCGTGTTCATCGGTCTCACCGCCTGGGATACCCAGACGATCAAGGAGCAGTTTGCGGAAAATTTTGGTGCTGAATCGCAGCAGAAGCTCGCCGTCTTCGGGGCATTCTCACTCTATCTGAACTTCATCAACATCTTCCAGCTGCTGTTGAACTTCACCGGCGAGCGCGAATAGCCGCGTCAAATCCATGCATGTCGCGCGGCAGCATTTTTGCAGCAGCGACATGCATGAACAGAGACTTGGAAAACGCGCCGCGAAAATCTCTCGGGACGCGGCGCGACTGGATATCGGAGTTGCTTCCCATGGACAGGAACGACCAGCAGGCGATCGCCACTCTTTTCGAGAAACTTGGCAACGTCGAGCGGCAGACGCCGCCACGCGACGCCGAAGCGGAACGCTTTATCAACGATCAGATTGCCCGGCAGCCCGGCGCGCCATACTACATGGCGCAGACGATCATTGTTCAGGAACAGGTGCTGAACGCGGCGCAGTCCCGCATCGAAGACCTGGAGCAACAGGCACAGCAGTCTGCCGGCGGCGGATTGCTTGGCGGGCTCTTCGGCGGCGGCGCTCGGGTTCGGTCCCGCGGGTCGGGCGCACCGCTGCCGCTGCGCCGCAGGAGCCGCTTTCTGGCAATGATCAACAAAGGGCAGGCGGCGGTTTCCTCGCCGGAGCCGCGCAGACTGCAATGGGCGTGGCCGGCGGCGTGCTTCTCGGCAACGCCATCACCGGCATGTTTGGCGGAAGCCAAGCGCAGGCAACCGAGCCGGCGGCGTCACAGGCAGAGGAGGGCGGTTCCGACCAGGCAGACGATGCCGGCTCCGATGGCGGTGGCGATTTCGGCGATATTGACTTCTGATAAGGAGCGGCAAGCGCGCAGGGCGGTCTGAGCAGGAATTCCCGGCGTTGGTTTTGAGTGTCTGGCAACGACAACGCGAAGGGCAGGGTGCGGCCCTAAGCCGCCATGTCATCAACCTAAAAGGGAATGATGTAGTGCATTCACAGCGGCAGGGCGATGACGACTTGGGGCCGGATATACGATGGGTGATTTGCTCCAATTTCTCGGTGACATGCTGGGTAACTTGATATCGGGCAATCGTTCGAAGTCGAAATTATGCGATGGTTGGAACGCGCCGTCATTGCAATTGTAGTGGGCCTGATCCCGCTTGTGCTTTATCGGATGTACTCGTGATGATGACCGCAGTCGGTGCCTTTCAGACGTTCATTAGATTGCGCGAGAGGTTTAAGGATCTCAGAAGCAGTCGCTATTTTGGCTATCTAGCCGTTCATGTAATGCAGGGAGGCGCGCGTGCTCTGCGTCGTAAGAGCCGACGCATTCTTCGGCCAGGACCACCCGGAAATCCCGTTGATAGGCGTCCACCGCAGCCATGCGGATGCAGGCGTGCGTATTGACGCCGCATAACACCAATTCACCGACGCCCAATTCCGCCAGTAGCTCGTCAAGCCCGGCAAACGCATTACCTCAGGGGGCATCGCTTTCGTGGCAACAATTTCATTTGGGCTTGACAGAGGGCGATCGCTCTCCTATCAACCGACTAGTAGGTAGGTTAGAGAGTCAAAGTTCATGCTGGCGGGACAATCCGATTGAACACCTGGAACGAAAGACTGGGCGCGCTGGTCAAGCGGGTCGGCGGATTGGCAAAAGCGACCCCGCCGGTTACGAGCGCCTTCCATAAGGTGGAGGCCGCCACGCGAGAGAGGGGCCTATGTCTATTCCTCCCGCGCGCTCGAAGCCTATGAGCAGCTTTGATCGAGCGATCGGCTGGCTGCGCGCCGACCGGTAAGGTGAAGCAATTGGAACGGCGCGCGCCAAGAGGCGAGGCGGATGGAAAGACCATGGCAATCGGAACACGTGATGCACTGATAAAGACCGCGGAGGGTCTGATACGGACCAAAGGGTATGCGGCCTTCAGTTATGCGGATCTGGCCAAAACGGTGGGCATCAGCAAGCCGACCATCCACCATCATTTCCCCGCCAAGGAGGATCTCGGGACCGCCATCGTCGAAGCCTATATTGATCGGGTCCGGCGTGACTTCGATCGGATCGAGGCCGAGAACGGTGGCGTCATCGCACGTCTCGAAGCCTTCTTTACAATGTTCCGGAAGAGCACCGAGAGCGGGTTTTTGCCCTTGTGTGGTGCGCTGGCCGCGGAAATGTCGGCGCTCCCGGCTGGGCTGCAAAAGATGACCAAACGCTTCTTCGACATTCAGCTCAAGTGGCTGAGCGGGATTATCGAGCAGGGAATAGGCCGCGGCGAAATTCCGCTCGGGTGCGGCGCCAGGCAGAAGGCCTTCATGCTGTTAAGTTTGCTGGAGGGTTCCAGCTTCATCGACTGGGCAACCAAAGACGGCGATGTCATCGACGACGGCATCATCCGCCTCATCATCGAAGGGACCTGAGAACGGGCACGCGCTCGGGCCCCGGGATTCGGTGAACTGCGGCATTCATTTCCCCATGGAAGCCAACCAACTAGTCGGGTTGGAGCGGCAACGACAAAGTCTGTGGTGACCATAAGGGCTTAACAAGGCGGCTACCCGCCGCCTGGGAAAACGATCCTCTTCCACCATCACTCCACATCCAGAAACAAGGACATCTCACATGACTGACAATCCCAATGGCATCGACGTTACCGCCCTGCAGCAGTTCGCAATGGGGGTTGCCGAAGACCCGTCGAAGCGCAGCGCGCGGTTCAACGTCAAGACGAAGTGGGCCGGCCAGACCCGCTCCGTCGCGACCGTCAGCCACTATTCGCTGGGCGGTTTGGAGCATCAGCGCAACTTCGAGATCGCCGCGGACGAGCCGACCGAACTGCTCGGCCAGAATTCGGCGCCCAATCCCCAGGAGCTGCTGATGGCGGCGCTTAATGCCTGCCTGACCGTCGGTTACGTCGTCAATGCCGCGGCGATGGGCATCACCGTACACAGCCTCGAGATCGAGACCGATGGCGAACTCGACCTTCGCGGTTTCCTCGGGCTCGATGAGAGCGTCAATCCCGGCTACGACGAGGTCAGCTACGTCGTTCGCCTGACGACCGACGCCCCGCGCGACCGGCTGGAAGAACTTCACGCCGTCGTCACCAGGACATCGGTCAACCTGGCGAACTTCTCAAAGGCGATCCGGATGGTCTCGAAGCTGGAGATCGTCGAGGCCTAGGTCCCTCCAAGCCAACCTTCCTGTCGACACCGGGCGCCCGCAACTACCATGAGCAAGCTATTCACCTCCTGCGACCTGTCGGGCGCCACCCTTGCCAATCGCGTCGTCATTGGCCGTCCAATGTCGGCCGGCCCTCCGAACATGATGGCGGCAATGCCGTCGCTCGCAGTCCTGTTGATACTGGCGCACCCATGACCTTCGACTTCGACCGCATCATTCCACGCACCGCGACCAACGCCGTGGCCGAGGACGGTTTCGAGAACTATCTGTTCGGCGGCGACGCCGATTTGAAGTTGCCAGTCCCTCGATCTGAATTGATCTCGATGTGGGTCGCGGACATGCAGTTCGCCGCGCCGCAAGCTGCCCTCGATGCAATGACGGAACGGCTGGCGCACCCGATCTTCGGGTACACGATGAACATGGGCGACGAACTCTACGACGCGTTCCATCCCTGGTGCGTCGAGCGATACGACTGGCGCTTCGAACGCGAGGCCTTGCAGGTGTCGCTGGGCGTTATCCCGGCGCTCTATGCGCTTGCGGAGTATCTTTGCGCGCCAGGAGACAAAATTCTGACCCTCACGCCCGCCTATGGCTATTTCCAGCGCGCAGCCGTTCAGACCGGCCATGAACTGGTGTCATCCGCGCTCGTCTTGAAGGATGGGCTTTATGAAATCGACTTCGTCGATTTCGAGGCGAAGGTGAAGGACCCGTCTGTCACGCTGTTCTTCCTGTGCCACCCACACAATCCAACCGGCCGCGCCTGGACGGAGCACGAACTGCGCCGTGTGGGCGAATTCTGCTTCGCCAATGCCGTTCGTGTGGTGTCGGACGAAATTCACGCCGATTTGTTGCGTCGGGGCAAACGGCACCTCCCGCTGGCGAAGCTGTTTCCGGACAGCAAGGACATCGTCACCTGTATGGCGGTCAGCAAGACGTTCAACCTCGCTGGACTGATGCTCGCGACCGTCATCATCCCGGATCCGTCGCTTCGCGCGCAGTGGCGCGAGCGGCACTATCCGTTCGTCAATCCGATCAGCCTTGCCGCGGCGGTCGCGGTTTACACCGATGGAGGTGCGTGGCTGGACGCGCTACGCACCTATCTCGACGAAAACTTTCGGATGGTTGCGGCCTTCCTTGGCCAACATCTGCAACAAGCCCGCTTCAAGATCCCCGATGCGACCTATCTCGCTGGGTCGACTTGTCGGCCTATTTCCCACGGCCGATCAACCTGACGCGCTTCTTCCTGGAAAAAGCAGGCGTCGTACTGGAAGGCGGTGAGATGTTCGTGTCGAACGGTGGCTGCCATGTTCGCCTCAACATCGCATGCCCACGGCCAGTGCTGTCGAGCGCCCTCACGCATATACATCAGGCGCTTGCGGGGCGAGGGACCCAACCAATCAACGCGGATGCAAGGCCGTTGCGGTAACCCCGAAGATCGCTTCGGCGGAAGTTTCGCGTTTTGCCGACAGAGCGGAAGGCACCGGCCTGTTCGGCTGGGGGCCTTGTGCTCGGCCTCAGTCGCCGCATGCATGGTGGTCGGGATGTCGCCGGCGTCGATGCAGCAGACCGGCTTGCCGTGCCGGGATAGGTGCTGCCGTGACCGGCTCCGAAGATCACCGCACGGGCGTGTGGCCATTGGCGAGACGATCGGGGAAGCCGAGAAAGGGAGGCGGTCATTTTGATGGTCTTGAGGATTTCGGTGCTGTAGGGGACGAAATCCTACGCTAAGCCGATCGACGCAAAAATCAGAGAGGCTTTCCGTCGGTTCACGCTGAGAATTCCACCCATCAGAAAGTCGCATAAGATAGATTATGGAACTGATGTGCGTTGTGATTGCGTTGCTTTTCGGCCCAACCGCAGTTCCTTGTTTCCTTTGGAACCAGCGGAACTGCGGTTGATGGCGTTGCGCCTCCTGCGACGCACACAAGTTCCTACGCCGCCTGTGGCACGCAGGCCTCGCAGATCGCCGCGACGTGCCGGTGGTCGGTGCCGCAGCAACCGCCCAGGATGCGCATCGTCGGAAACGAAGCTGTCAGCCTGCTGTAGCGCCGCCCGAGATCGTCCGGGTCGCCCGCGTCGAGCGTTTCCGATTCATCCAGTTCGGCATGGCTTTTGGTTGAAGCGTTCGCCTTCACGCCATAGACGCGATCGAGCCAGCGCTCGCCCTTGTTCAGCGCCTGCATGAAATGCGTCGGATGGGCGCAGTTGATCATATAGTAGGCCGGCGCACCGTCTGTCGCGTCGTCGACCCTGTCGATCGCCTCGCCGAGCGCCATGCCGGTCACCAGCTTGCCGTCCGTCTCCACGGTGAACGAGATCATGCACGGCATGGCATGCGCCTTGGCAGCCCGCGCCACGCCGATTGCCTCGTGGAAATTGGTGAGCGTATAGGCCGCAACCATGTCGGCCTCGGTCCGCGCGAAACTCTCGATCTGCGCCGCGTGATAGGCTTCGGCCTCGCTGGCGTCCATCTTGCCGGCTTTGTAGCCGTCGCCGCGCGGCCCGATCGCGCCGCTGATGACGCACGGCGTTTCGGCGGTCTCGAACTCATTGCGCAGGTCGAGAAGAAGCTCGATCGAGGCCTCGTTGACGGCCCGCAACGCTTCCGGCCCGTAGCCGAGCAAGGTTCCCCAATCGGGGTTGGCTCGCCACGTCGGCGTGTCGAGGATGAAGCCGGTCCCGCTTCTGCGCGCAATGGTCAGATAACGGACGAAATATTCCCTCAGCTTCTGCCGGCCTTCAGGCGTTGCCATCAGCGTGAATGAAGCAAAGTGCGGAAGGTCGAGGCCTTCGTGAAAGATGAGGGTCGTTTCCATGCCGCCATCGCTCAGGAATGTTCTATTGGCGAGTTGCGGCAGATTCTGGCGGTACTTGGCCATGTTTGTCTCCAGTGGTAAGATGACACCGTGCCGCCCTGATGGCGGCCGGTTCGCAATAGCCAGGTTTTAGCAGTACGTGCCGCCGGTGCGGTAGAAGGCTTGTGGTCCGGTACTCCACCGAAGCGGAAACCGCAGCATTTACAGACGGATAGCCGCGCTGGGCCGGTCATATTGCTATCGGTGCCGATGGTGGCGGGTGTGAAAACCATACCGCCGGTACAGTAGATTTGAGGGCATTCGGTCATGCGCAAAGGTGCGGAAACGCGCGAACGCATTCTGGAGATCGCCGAGGCCTCGGTGCTCGCCAAGGGGTTCGGCGCGACTTCCATCGAGGAGGTGATCGCCGAAGCCGGCATCACCAAGAGCGGCTTCTTCTATCATTTCAAGGACAAGAACGAACTCGCCCGCGCCTTGATGCTGCGCTACGTCGCGGAGAACGATCGCATCTTCGATGATGTGTTTCACCGCGGCAGGCAATTGTCCGATGATCCGTTGCAGTCGTTCCTGATCACGCTCAAGCTGCTTGCCGAGCTGATGGGTGACTTGCCGAACGGCCACCCCGGCTGCCTGATCGCGACGTTCACCTATCAGGAGCGCCTCTTTGACCGCACCGTTCGCGACATCGCCGCCGCCGCGGTCCGCTCCTGGAACGGGCGGTTTCGCGATGCGCTGAACGAGATCGCGGCCGTTTATCCTGCCCGCAAGGGCATGGACCTCGACGACGTCGCCATCATGTTCTCCTGTGTGATCGATGGCGGCATCATCATGTCGCGCGGGCTCGGCGACCCGCGTGTCCTCGAACGCCAGATCCTCGCCTTCCGCAACGTCGTAAAGATGTTGTTCGCGCCGGCGGCGCCCGAAATCATGCAGCCGCCCACCGCCATCGCCGCCGAATAGAGTGCGCCGGGCGGCGCTCGCTTCAGCCCCCGAGGCTGCGTATCAGGCGCGTCCGATTCAGACTGCCAGCTTCGCCACGACAGCCTGCGCTGCCCTGATCATTGCCTGTGGCTCGGCGGCGAACACCGCGTCGTGCGCGCCGGCCGCTGCCCAAACACGATCGAAACCGAGCAGCGTTTCGTCGGCGAACGCCGGGATTGCAATCAGATGGCCGATCGGCGCCACGCCGCCGATTGCAAATCCAGTCTCGTCGCGGATCTGCCGCGGGTCGGCGCGCTTCAGCAACTCGCCGGCCAGTGCTGCAGCCTTGGCTAGATCGAGCTGGTTGGAGCCGGAAACCAGGAAGAGAAACAGCTTTCCGCTGGTTTCTCCCTGGAACACCAGGGATTTGACGATCTGGGCGACTGTGCAGCCGCATCGCGCGGCGGCTTCCTCGGCGGAGCGTGTCGAGGCGCCCATGCGCCTGATTTCGATGTCGAGGCCGGCATCGGCCGCTGCCCTGGTCACACGATCAATGCTTCCGGCCATGAAGAACCGAACCTATCATGCAGATTCATAAGGGATTTCGATCGTCATGCCGTCATAGGCCGGGTCGACGTCGGCCGGCGTCTCGGCCATCACCGCAGCGTAGTCGAGCGGCACATGCATATGCGTCAGTACGGCCTTTTTCGGCGCCAGTTTTTCGATCCAGCCGAGTGCCTGGCCGAGCGACAGATGGCTCGGATGCGGCCTGTATTGCAGCGCATCGATGACCAGCACGTCGAGATCGCGCAGCCGTTCGGCGGTGGCGTCGGGGAAATCACTGACATCGGGGCAATAGGCGAGGCCGCCGATGCGAAACCCAAGCGATATGATGTCGCCATGGATCTGCGGCAGCGGCTCGAGGGTCAGGGCACCCCCCTCGCCTTCGATCACCACCGGCCTGGCATGGTCGATGATATGGGGCTCGACAATGGGCGGATAGGAACTGCCTAACGGTGTTTCGAAACAATAGCCGAATGCTTCCCGTAACCGCAGCATGGTCGGCTGGTCGGCGTGGATATCGATCCGATGACGCTGCTCGAGCACGAAGCCGCGCAAATCGTCGATGCCGTGGATGTGGTCGGCATGCGGATGCGTATAGACGACCGCATCTATGCGCCTGACTGAAGCCAGCAGCATCTGCGCGCGGAAATCCGGCCCGGTGTCGATGACGACTGTGGTCCTGTCGCCGTTTGCCGCGATCCGCTCGATGAGCGCTGAGGTGCGCATGCGCCGGTTCCTCGGGTTGGCCGGATCGCAATCGCCCCAGTCCCCGGTGATGCGCGGCGTGCCCGGCGATGAGCCGCAGCCGAGAATGGTGAGGCGCAGCCGGTCGCTCATGCGTCAAACGCTCAGCGCGGTCGGGCGCGGCATCTTGCTGAACAGCCGGAAGAAATTGTCCGTGGTGACAGCGGCGATGTCAGCCTCGCTGACGCCGATCGTTTCGGCCAGCACCTTGGCCGTATGCGCGACATAGGCCGGCTCGTTGCGCTTGCCGCGAAACGGGATCGGCGCCAGGTACGGCGCGTCGGTTTCGACCAGCAGGCGGTCGTGTGGCACATCGGCGGCGATGGCGCGCAGCTCGGCCGAATTCTTGAAAGTCACGATGCCGGAAAAGGAAACATAGCCGCCGAGCGCCACGCCGATCTCGGCCAGCCTGCGCCCGGACGAAAAGCAGTGCAGGACGAAGGAGAAGGCGCCCTTCCCTGTTTCGTCCTCGAGGATATCAGCCATGTCGCTGTCGGCATCACGCGCATGGATGACCAGAGGCAGGCCCGTCTCCCGCGCTGCCGCGATGTGCGTGCGAAAGCCCTGAGCCTGCGCGTCGCGCGGCGCATGATCGTAGAAATAGTCGAGCCCGGCCTCGCCGATCGCCACCACTTTGCGATGCGCGGACAGCCGGGCAAGCGCCTCGACAGTCACGTCCAGTTCCTCGGCGGCGTTGTGCGGATGGGTGCCGACCGAGCAATAGACTTCGTCGAAAGATTCTGCGATCTCAAGTACTTGCTGAAATTTTTTCACACGCGTCGAGATCGTCACCATGCGACCGATTCCAGCGGCCAAGGCGCGGGCGACGATGGCCGTCCGCTCCTCAGCGAAATCCGGAAAGTCGAGATGGCAGTGACTGTCGACCAACATCAGATGTTCGCGTCCGGCTGCTCGACGTAACGCGGAAACACGCCCTCCGGCGCGGGCAAGGCAACCCCCGATACCAGCGCATAGTCCGCGTGGACATGCGCGAAATCGCGACGGTCCTGTGGCACAGCCAGCAGGTCGAGCAGCTTGGCGGCCGACCCCGGAATGAAGGGCTGGCACAGCAGCGCCACGCGTCGGACGACTTCCGCGGTCGTCCACAGCACCGTTTCCATGCGCGCCGGATCGGTCTTTCTGAGCGCCCAGGGTTCCTGCGAGGCGAAGTAGCGATCGGCCTCCGCCACGACGCCAAAAATCGCCGCCAGCGCCAGATGGATGGCCTGCTCCGCCATCATCTTGCGTGCAGCAGCAACCGCCTCCACCGTCTGGTCGAGGATCGCCCTGTCGGCCTCCGCCAGATCGCTGCGTTTCGGCACCACGCCGCCGCAGTTCTTGGCGATCATCGACAGCGAGCGCTGCGCCAGATTACCAAGGCCGTTGGCGAGGTCGGCATTGGTGCGGTTGACGATGGCCTCGTGGCTGTAGCTGCCGTCCTGGCCGAACGGCACCTCGCGCATGAAGAAATAGCGTACCTGATCGAGGCCGTAATGCTCGATCATCGCAAACGGGTCGACGACATTGCCGACCGACTTCGACATCTTCTCGCCGCGGTTGAACAGAAAGCCATGCGCGAATACGCGCTTCGGCAGTTCGATCCCTGCCGACAGCAGGAAGGCCGGCCAGTAGACGGCATGGAAGCGGACGATGTCCTTGCCGATGACGTGGACGTTCGCCGGCCAGAAGGACCATCTGTCATCGGCCGCATCCGGATAACCGGCAGCCGTGATGTAGTTGGTCAGTGCATCGACCCAGACATACATCACATGCTTGTCGTCGCCCGGCACCGGCACGCCCCATTTGAACGTGGTGCGCGAGATCGACAGGTCCTTCAGCCCGGATTTGACGAAGCTGACGATTTCATTGCGCCGCTCCGCCGGTCCGACAAATTCGGGGCTGTTCTCATAGAGCGCGAGCAACCTATCCTGATAGGCGGAAAGGCGGAAGAAATAGCTCTCTTCCTCGGTCCATTCGACGGGCGAGCCGAGCGGTTCGCGACGGACGCCGTCGTCGCCGACCTTGGTTTCGGCCTCGTCGAAATAGGCTTCCTGCCGCACCGAATACCAACCGCTATAGCGGTCGAGATAAATGTCGCCATTTTCCGCCATGCGTGTCCAGATCGCCTGGCAGGCCTTGTAGTGGCGCTCCTCGGTGGTGCGGATGAAAATATCGTTCGAACAGCCGGTCGCTTCAAGCATCGAGCGGAAGATCGCCGAATTGCGATCGGCAAGCGCTTTCGGCGTCAGGCCTTCGGCGTCCGCCGTCTGCTGCATCTTCAAACCGTGCTCGTCGGTTCCCGAGACGAAGAAGACGTCCTTACCGTCGAGCCGCTGAAAACGGGCCAGCGTGTCGCTGGCGATGACATTGTAGGCATGACCGATATGTGGCTTGCCGTTCGGATAGAAAATCGGCGTCGTGAGGTAGTATTTTTCGCGTGACATGAATGAACCGTCATGAATGTCTGAATGAAAGATGTCGGTGGATATCGCATCGAAACGGCGATTGCCATCCCGATGGGCCGTCACATTCGCATTGCAGAATTCAGGCGGTCGATCATGGTCAAGGCATGCTGCTTCTTGTCGAGATTGTAGGTGTCGGTTTCAGATATAGCGTTCAAAGCCTCGTGCCAAGTGTCTGACAGCGTTTTGGCCCGCGCCAGATCGCCCGCCAGCGCGGCCTGGCTTGCGCCGGTCGAGAGCAGGTCGAGCGCACGGCGATTGAAAATATCGAACTGGATCGCCCGGTCGCGCCCGGCGACCGCCTCGGCGAGGCGATAGGCGCCGGCAACATCGCTCTTTGCCGCTGTCGCCAGGGCGTCGAGCGTCTCGGCGATTTCCAGCCCGCCATACTGCGTCAACAGGATTGCGGTGCGGGCGCTGCCCCCTGCCCGCTTGGCCAGTGCCGCGCGCGCCGCGGGATCGTCCGGAGGCGGTGGTTCGACGCTTTCCAAAACCGTCATCAGGCTCTCGGCATCGAGCGGCGTCAGCCGCACCATCTGGCAGCGTGAGCGGATGGTCGGCAGCAGGCTGCCCGGCGCATGGACGATGAGGATGAACAAGGTGCGTGCCGGCGGTTCTTCAAGATTCTTCAGCAAGGCGTTGGCCGCATTGGTATTCATGTCGTCGGCCGGGTCGACGATCACCACCCGGTAGCTGCCGTCATGCGAGGTCAGCGACAGGAAACGGCTAACCTTGCGGATCTCGTCGACGGTGACGACCGTCTTGAAACTCTTGGTCTTGTCGTTCGGCGGGCGGGTCAGATGCAGCACCGAGGGATGCGCGCCGGTGGCGATCTGGCGAAACAGCGATGACGCCGGATCGGGAACGGCAAGGACCTCCGGCGCCTGTTCGAACGCCGGATGCTTCAACAGATTATGCGCCAGATGAAAGGCGAGCGTCGCCTTGCCGATGCCGACCGGCCCGACAAAGATCAGCGCATGCGGCAGCTTCCCGGAGCGATAGGCTGACGCCAGCATGTTCGCTGCCTGGTCATGTCCGACCAGACGCGGCGTCTCGGATGGCTCCGGTACCCCGTCAAGCGTGTCGTGCTGTTCTGGTGCGATCCGTTGGAAAATCATCCCGGCGCCTGCTTCCTGTGCCTCGGCGTCATCGTCTCCAGCGCCGCGAACACGGCGCCGGTGACGACATTCTCCACCGTGTCGGGGTCGGCGGACGCGTCGATGACGATGCAGCGCTCGGGTTCTGCCGCGGCGATCGCCAGAAAGGCTTCGCGGCGGCGCTGGTGGATATCGAGCGTTTCCTTTTCGAAGCGGTCGGCGCCGGCATCGGTGCCCCGCCGTGCAGTGGCGCGCCGCAGTCCTTCGGCCGGGTCGACATCGAAGATCAGCGTCATGTCGGGCACCATGCCGTTGATGGCGACCTTTTCCAGCGCGTCCATGAAGGCTGGATCGAGGCCGCCGGTGACGCCCTGGTAGACGCGCGAGGAGTCCATGAAGCGATCACAAAGCACGATCGAGCCCCGCTCGACCGCCGGCCGGATGACCTGCTCGACATGGTCGGAACGCGCGGCGGCGAACAGCAGCGCCTCCATCCTGGGGCCGAATGGCTCGGCAGCGCCGGAAAGCAGTACATGCCGGACCGCCTCTGCGCCTGGCGAGCCGCCCGGCTCGCGCGTGACAAGGACATCGTATTGCTTGGCGCGCATCTTGCCGGCCAGGCGCTCGATCTGCGTCGACTTGCCTGCCCCTTCTCCGCCTTCGAAGGTGATGAAGAATCCGCTCACCAAAGCCTTTGTCCATGCTGCGGGACCGTAATAGTCCTGACTTGAGAAAAGGTCCACGCCGCGCCCGCTAACGCAGCCAGCCGACCGCCAGTTCCTTGGCGGCATCGAGCGCGCGTTGCGGCAGCGAGCCGACGCCAACCGTTTCGGCGGCGAAAAGCGGCGTTTCCTGGCTCAGCGTGTCCCCGATCCAGACCCGCAGCGCACCCACCGGTTGCCCCTCCTCCACGGGGGCTGCAACCGGTCCCTCATAGACGATTCTGGCGGTCAGCTTGTCGCGGTTGGCGATCGGCAGGAAGATGACCACGGGCGCTTTTGCCTTCAGCGCCACGCCGGATTTCGCGCCGCCGAAAACCTGGGCCTCGCCGACCACCTCGTCCTTGGCGAAAATCTCGGTTTTCTCAAAGGAACGAAGGCCCCAGTCGAGCAGCTTTCGCGCTTCTTCGGCGCGCTCGCGGTCGCTTGCCAGGCCGCTCATCGCCGCAATGACCCGCCTGCCACCTTGGCTGACCGAGCCGACGATGCCGAAGCCGGATGCCTCGCTCCTGCCGATAGCCAGGCCGTCGGCGCCGATATCCATCGCCAGCAGCGGGTTGCGGTTCCTCTGGGTGATCTTGTTCCAAGTGAAGTCCTTCTGGCCGTAGTAGCGATAAAGGTCCGGGTACTCGCGCCAGATATGCAGGGCCAGGAGCGCAAGCTCTCGAACCGTCGTCTGCTGACCATCGGCCGGCAGACCGGTTGCATTGACGAATGCCGATTTCTCGAGGCCAATCTGCCTTGCACGCTCCGTCATCTCAGTCGCGAAATTCGCCTCCGACCCGGCAAACCCTTCTGCGATGATGATGCAGCCGTCATTGGCTGCCTGGACCGTCACGCCCTGGATCAGGTCTTGAAGCCGGATCGTCGACTTGAGTTGGGCAAACATCGTCGACGTTCCGGATGGCGCGCCGCCGGTGCGCCATGCGTTCTCACTCACCACGTATGTATCGTCGAGCGTCACGCGCCCCGATTTGATGGCGTTGAACACCACTTCCATCGTCATCAGCTTGGCCAGCGACGCCGGCTGAATCGGCCTGTCGGCATCCTTGGAAAGCAGCACCGTTCCGGTTTCGGCATCGATCATGAAGGCCTGCGCGGCCTTGGTTTCGAAAAGCTGCGCCGTGGCCGGAGCCAGCGAAAGCAGCAGGAGGCCAAAACCCAGAAGCCCGGCGAGAGGCGCGGCGAAGCGAAATTTCATGAGAAGTTCGACCTGTCAGCCGGTAGTTCCGGGCAAGCTCTAAAGCGCGTCGCGTTCGACGACCTCACGCGACGCGCTTCAGGTTGTTGTTTCATGCATGTCGTTGTCGCAAAACCGCTGCACACTTTTGCGCGACATGCATTATCAGGCTTTGTCCCGGCCGAGCAACCGCGCGATGGACAACCGGCCAAAACTTCAGGTTTTGCCGGTCAATTCCGAACCACGAGCGCGTCCGGCGCGCCATGCGACCATGCCGCCTGCAGCATCTCGTCCAGGCTGCCATGGCCGTCCGGATAGAGATTGACCGAATACCAGTCCTTGCCCTCGAATTCGGAGCGCTGGATTTCGGTCTTGCCGAAGCCGGAAAGCTGGGTTGCCACCTGCTGCGCCTCGGCGGCATCCTCGAACGAGCCCGCCGCGATATAGTCCGTGGGCAAAGCGGCCGTAGGAACTTGCCGCTTCCACGATTGCAGGATTTCGGCGGGCCCGGCGCCATCCATCGCGGCAAAGACAGTGGAGGCGCGCTGCACGCGTTCGTTGGCGTAAGACAGCGTCGCTACCCTGAACGGCGATTGCGGCGGCAGATTGATCTGCGGCCGTTCCGGTACGATCGGCCCGAAATCGGGCAGCGTCACACTGCCAGCGGCCGACGTCTGCGCTGCCACGACAGGCTGTGCCGATGCGGAATTCGTCAACTGGCCGGGAAAGGCAGCGGCGGCGGCCAACGCCGTGCTCGGCGATGGTCCGTTCATGGCGATCATGACGCCGGTGGGCAGGCCGTCCGACGGATCCGGCACTCTGTTGCCTGGATTATAGGAGGCCATCAGATACTGTTCGTCATTGCCGTGAAGCGGCGCCCGTCCGACATATTCGACCTTCACCTTGGCCGTGCCGATATTGGCGTAGTCGAGCATTTCGGCGGCCCGCTTCGACACATCGATGATGCGCCCGTCATGGTAAGGACCGCGATCGTTGACGCGCACGACGACCGAGCTGCCGGTCTTCAGATTGGTGACGCGCGCATAGCTCGGCAGCGGCATTGTCGGATGCGCGCCGGTCAGATGTGTCATGTCGTAGACTTCGCCGTTGGCGGTCAGCCTGCCGTGGAAGGCTTCGCCATACCAGGAGGCAAGACCCTTCTTGGCGTAGCGCTTGTCTTCCTTCGGATAATACCACTTGCCGCGCACTTGATAGGGCTTGCCGAGCTGATCGCGTCCGCCGCCACGCTGCAGGCCCGACATCTTGAAGGTAACGCGCGGGCTGGCTTTTACGCCATATTCGGATTCCGAAAAATATTCCTTGGAGCGAGGCTTCTTGTTGACCATTGTCTTCGGCTGTGGCGGCGCCGCGCAAGCCGCCAGCAAGGCAGCCGACAAGGCACACAACGCGAAAGCGGAAGCGCGACGAAGACGCGGGCGCGTCGTGCTTGGCATTTTTCGATTGTCCCCTCTCAACAAAGGCGCCGCGACTTGACCGTCGGCCGGGCCAAAACCTACCCGACAATGCCAGCGCCGCCTTGATTCCCAATCCCTTGTGCACAGGAATTGTTTATCACCGTATTAACCGATTATGGTCGGAACCGGGCGAGATTGGGCACAAGCCGTCCCGGCGATCGCTGTGAGAAATCACGGCGTTTCGAGCTTCGGCGCAGCGCTGCTCGTCCTGCTCAAGCCCGCCGCCAAGCACCCGTGCCCTGCGCTTGGCAGGAACCGGCAACAGCCGGTTGACAGGACTTCGTTGGGCGCACTAGAGCAATGAAGCGCGAACGATCTCCGAGGCGTGCCCACAGGGTACGCGTTGAGATCAGGACGAGCATCCAGGTGCTTGAAAAATCACGATGGAGGATGGCCGAGCGGTTTAAGGCACCGGTCTTGAAATTCGGTGCCAGCCATCCCAAGCCATATCGCAGCGTCCCTGCAAAGCCTTCTCTAGCAAGGGTTTGAAGACTCGCCAGCGCCGTTTGTGCCACGTCGTCCCGTCCGATACCGTAGCGTTGCGTTGCAAAAAGCGTAGCAGCACGTTCTTAGCCTGTTCCCCAAACGATGAAGCCCGCCACCATGAGGCAGCGGGCTAACTGGGAATTTCGCGTTGAGACGTCAGGGGCGCCTCTTGCGGGGGCGAAGCTTTTGAAGTTCAGTCTGCGCAGGGGGAATTCATCATGCGCAAACGCCATATCTTCGCGGTTTGGTGCTCACTAAAGGCGGGCGGGACGACAATCTGGTCGAAAAAAAGGAAGAAGCCAACGCATTGACCCAGTCCAGGGCACTTTATGGCTTCTACACAGCGGAATCGCGACGAGCAGGGCCGCGCGCAGAAGCGGACCTTGGCCAATCTGAGCAAGCTGCCTGGGGATGTGATCGACGCTCTGAAGGCGTTGCTGAAGGGCGGGATGGTGATCGGCACCGGACCGGACGCGCTGGAGATCGAGCGTTCGCTGCCCCACGGCCATGTTGCGGCGGCGCTTGGGACGATCCGCAAGATCGCGCTGGACCGGCTGATTTTGAGCACGACGAAGGATGCGGCATCGCGGCGCCATTGCGATCTGGTGGTTGCGATGATGGTCGACCGGCTGATTGCGCCGCGCTCCAAGCTTGGGTTTGTGCGGGCGGTGGATGAGGAGACGGCGGCCTCCAGTCTGGGCGCGGTTCTGGGCTTGGGCGAGGTGAAGGAGCGCGCGGCCTACGAGGCGCTGGACTGGCTGCTCGCGCGTCAGACGCGGATCGAAAATGGCCTGGCGCGGCGGCATCTGGAGGACGGGGTGCTGATGCTCTATGACGTCAGTTCATCCTATTTGGAGGGCCGCTGCTGTCCGCTGGCGCATTATGGCCACAGCCGCGATCACCGGGGCGACCGGCCGCAGATCGGCTGGATCGGCCGCGCCGACGTCCTGCGTCGCGTGGAAGCCCCGAGTGCCCTAGGGAACTGCCGAACGGTTCGCATGGACGTATTATGTCAACGGATGCCGTGCCGGCACCGCAGCCGCCGAAGCGCAGGCCCAACCCTCTGCTCTGGGTTCCTTTCGGAATCGGCGCGGCAATCATGCTCATTGGCGGCGCCATCGCGGCGCTGGGAGCAGGCGTGCTCTGGCTTGGTAACGTTCTGATCGATTGGGTCGAAAGCAGGGGCGAAGGTTGAAAGCCGTTGTAAAGACTGCGCTCGGCAAGCTTGGGTTAGAGCTGCGCCGAACGCCGAAGGCCACTCCCCCACCCGTTGAGTTCTCCGAAGAAGACGAGCGGGTTTTTGAACACGTCCGCGAACATAAGCTCACCATGTGCAGTAAGGAGCGCTTGGCGGCAACGATGCTCGCGTGCCGATATGCCGTTAGGCTTCAAGGCGATTTCGTGGAATGTGGAACGTGGCGCGGCGGGCAGGCCATCGCTGCAAAACGAACGTTCGAAAATTTGGGATCTGACAAGCGCACATTCGTCTTCGACACGTTCGAGGGAATGACCGAGCCCGGTGAGAACGATGTCGGCGCGGAGAACGCGGGCAAGTGCGACGCGTCGCTCGCCGAGGTGCAGCGCAATTTCAGGCTCGCAGGATGCGATATGCTTGGCGTGAAGTTCGTGCCGGGCGACGTCCGCCAGACGTTATTGGATGAAGGTAACCTACCCCAGAAGATCTCCGTGCTTCGCCTGGATACCGATTTCTATGATTCGACGCTTGTCGAGCTTGAGATTCTTTATCCACGGCTCGTCAGTGGCGGCATCCTGATCCTTGACGACTTCGGTCATTGGGAAGGTGCGAAGAGGGCCGTTGAGCATTATTTCGGCAAGGAGATGCCGTTCCTCATCCCTTCCGACTACACTGGCCGGGTCGCGATCAAGCCCTAACCGAACAGCCTGCCAAAGAAGCCGCTCCGCGCCCGGCTAACCGCCCGCGCGTCGCGTGTTTCGCACCGCTCGACGATGGCGCGATGGTGCTTTGGTGCCGATGACCTGCCACGGTAATTTCCTCCGGCTTTGATTAGAGTCCGTCCTTCAATCAGGCCGAGGCTCTAATTGCGGCTGGATGAAAATCCGGTGGCAGGTCACCGACACGGGCTTGGAGGGTGATTTGCTAAAAAACATGCTGTCGACGCCGGCCGGCACGGGCAAGCCTCATGCTGGCCCGGCATTTTAAATGGAGGAAAACGCGGCCTCGACGAAGTCCCTGCCAAAAGTCGCATCATCGACCTTTCTGCCACGTGAGAAAACCAACGTCCGCCAAGCATCATCCCCGTCGATGGTGATTGTGATTTGGAGGCTAACGTTGGTATCCACCTTTGACGACCCGTTGGCCCGGAGCGCTGGACGACCACCAACAGTGACAGGTTTCCACTCTGTGGCGACCGTAAAGTTTTCCGAGATAGCTTGCTGGATGGCCATCGCGTAAACCAGCGGCGACATGTCGCCAGAGCTTAGGTTCTCGTGGCCAAATAGCGCTTCTGCAAGCAAGCTGTCCGACACAAAGTAGTAAATCTCACCACTCTCGGCTTTGATGTTGGTGGGTTTCCACCTGCCAGAGAGTTGCGTCGATCGGAGGGTTATCGGATTCCGCCAAGTGAATGATGCAAGCTCTGCCCGGTCCTGTTGGTCCGAGTATGCCACAAGCGCAAGCGTGCCCCCGACCAGACCGAGCAGCACCAGCACACCTAGCAATTTGCGGAAGATGGAAATATGCCGCCCTTCAACCCTGCCTCGTCCTAAGTCGTAGCTAGTTGGTTGGCCGGCAGCTACCTTCTTGTATTGGGAAACTTGCGTAAACAGCGCGATGAAGGGAATGCCTAAAGCGAAGCCTTGGGCCCAAACTTGAAATTCTCTTTTCAGGAAGAACCTGAACGACCCTTGCTGAGTAAGGTTTCGGACCTTGATGCCGAATATGGCTTTGCCTATCGTGTTGCCAAGGGTGGCCGTACAAAGCGCAAGAAGGAACATTGCAACAGGTAGGGAAATCAGCCCAACGACGCTGTCGTTAGCACTGATCAAGGCGATGAAGGCGGCGGGAAAATAGAGACCAAGCATTAAGCCGGCAGAAAGCATTACCACTATCGTGGCGAGCCAAACATCAAGGGTTCTGGCAAAAAATCGCAACCAAGGCCCGGCCAACGGCTGCTCTTGCAGTATCGGACGGCTCGCGCTTTCGGAGTTCGCGATGACCGGCGGAACAGGGGAAGACCCCGGCAATGGCGGCGGTTTCTTGAGAATAAGTGCTAGCAGCGAAGGCACGTCCGAAAGTCGTGCCCAATTGTCCATTTCTGAATTCCAGACCAGCGTTCCCACGCTAATCTTTGCGTCTGCAATCAACGCCGCCATCTCATCATGCGACAAGGGGCCAATGTGATCCAAATCTCTCGCGTAGTACCACATTAGCGCCCCTCTTGCCTGAATCCATCAGGCGCCAAGTACTTCATACTTGCAAGAGCTTCGCAGTCTTATGGTTGATGATATTACATGTTCTGGCGGCATGAACCTGGCCAGCGCCTTCAGACCACATTACGCTTTAAAATATCGCTGATCTGCGTTGCCGCCCATGTGCCACCGCGAGCCGTCGGGATACCCCGCGCGTTGAGGGCGGCGGCCGTATTCCGCATGGATGCGCCCGTTGCTTGAATTTCTCTGATAATGGGCAGGACGTTGGATGCGAAGCCGTTGGCAATGGCCGTACGGCGCTCTGCAGCGGCTTCCTGGGCCTTGCGGATCTGCGGATTGCCGAGCTTTACGCCACGGGCCTTGACGGCTGCGAGCGCGTCTTTCGTGCGCTGTGAAATCATGGCGCGTTCCTGTTCCGCAACGGCTGCATAGATGTGCAGCATGAAAGGCGATACGTCCGCGCCCAGCTCTGCGACGATGAACGGCGTCCGCTTCGCCATAAGAGCCGAGATAAAGGCCACATCACGGGACAGCCGATCGAGCTTGGCGACGACAACCGCGCAATCGTTGCGCTTGGCATCAGACAAGGCAGCTGCGAGTTGGGGGCGCTTATTCAAAGCATCCGCGCCTTTGCCCGTCTCGACTTCCTGAAATTCGGCGATCAGCTCTAAGTCTTCGGCTTCAGCAAATTTTGCAATCGCAACCCGCTGCGCTTCGAGGCCAAGACCCGACTTGCCCTGCTGTGCTGTCGAAACGCGGATATAAGCGACGGCCCGTTTCATTACCTGTGTCCCTTTCTGTTATGTAAGGACACTATACGTCTGTTTAGAAAACTTACAAGTTACTAGCTGAAGGTTATCTCTTCCCAGTTGGGCACCGCGCCCCGCTCGTCAAGTTAACCCAGTTCCCGGCGCAAGCATGTGTAGCCGAAGAGGCCTCCCAGTCCGGCCCATCTCAATTTAAGATATTGATTTAAAAGACTTTACGGGCGCTCCCCGCCCAATTCCCGGCGCAGCATCTAGCCGACGACCCCGTCATAGGTCCCGCGATCGTGGGCACCGCCGAACAAAAAGGACGGGTTCGCTGATGACTATCAAATCCCTCGTTGCCTGCCTTGTTACCTTGCTCTTCATCATCGCCTCGGCATCTCCCGCTGGCAACGCAGCCGGGAGTATTCCTTCGATCGAGCGCCAAGCGCTCGTCTGCCGCCCCGGCTCAACATATCCGGCTCCCGTGGCGGCGGGGAATATGATCGTTCTCACCCCGACGGACGTCCCCAACCTGAAGAAAATCGCCTCGACCGAAGTCGTCGCGTCTCTGAAGGGCGAGGCTTTCACCGGCCAGACCCATGCCGTGATAGATACGGTTCTCAACCGCCTCGCCTCCGGGAAGTGGGGCGACACCGTCGCCAAGGTGGGCAACGCCCGCTGGCAGTTCTCGGGCATCAACTCGAACCTGCGGACGGCCTACGGCTCGCTCGAGAAAATGCCGGGCCGCCACATCAAGGCGACGGTCGCCCGCGAGGTTGATCGCTGGCTGGCGGACCGTGCTGCCGGCGCCGAGTCCTCGGTGGGCAACCACCTGAATTACCTGAATCCTCTGTACTCCTCGGCCAAGAGCCTCAAGGGGTGGGGACGGGCAGTGGTTCAGCAGGCGAAGAAAGAAGGCTTGGTCTTTGGCGCTGGGCGGGCCAAGCACTATCACGGGACGTCCGCCGACAACGAACCGTGGCGGCCGGGCAAATTCCTGATCGCGCTGGAGGAGGGGCCCGCCTTTAACGGCTGATTAACCGCCGTTCAAGGTGGTGCGGATCGGCTTTCTGTCCATGGCGCGGGGTGCAGGCGGGCACCGCCGCCCTCCTATTTCTCAGACAGATCATCGATCGTCTGCCGACATATTCGCGCCATTGCCTGAACAATCGCCAAGGCTGCCATTGTGCGTTTCGTCCTGCCTCCGTTGCGATAGTTGCCGTTCCGCTTGCCTTCAGGTGCGCCACCGCCCGCACCGTGCATGCGACAGACTGCGCTGCCCCTCACCGCTGGCGATCGACACTGGCAACCCGTCCGCTTCGACCGAGCATGACACCGAGGCGCTAGGTTCATGAGGTTGACGTTATTTTTTTCGGTCACCCTGCCCCCCATGCGAGACGTTGCCGACAATAGCTTGGCCGCCTTCGTTCACCGTGACGTGCTTCACGGTGACGTGCTGCTGGCCGCCCGTGCGGTATTTCTTTAGGGCTTCGACCTGGGCCGCGAATGTCCTGGTGAGCTTGTTGAAAGCACGTTCGGCGCTGTCTTGCTGCGGGATAGTTTCGCAGTGAGCAAGGCGGCGGGCGAACGTCATTGTCGCCATGTGCACAGCAGCCATCTGCGATGCCAACATAGCTTCGATCTGATCCTGCGGTTCAATGCCTCTCACGATCGAGGCAACGAAGGCCGTGCCCTTATCGTCTGGCGTTTTACCGTGGCTGCCGACATTAACCAGCTGGTGCAGGAAGCCATTGATGAAATCCTCATCCGATGATCCGAAGGCTTTCTGGGCTGCCGTATGGTCGATAGTGACGCTGCTGCCGTCGATCTTTAAGAGGCGCGACGGCCTCGATTGGTGCGCGTTGTCGGGCGTGGGAAGGATTTTTGTTTTTGCCGTCATGGATTAGGCCGCCAATATTTCACGGATGCAATGAGCGGCATCTTGCCCTTGCAGGACAGGAACTTTGCCGTGGAACAGCATTTGCGGTTCCTTGTTCAGGTGATCGGCATGGACGCCCTGCTCGTTCCGCCGACCATCGAGAATGACCCAGCCTTGTTCGCCATCTTGCCAGCGCCCGGTCATTGCTAAGGCTTCGTTGCCTTTCTTCATGCCTGCCTCCGCACGGTTTGCAGAGCCACCACGTCGCCGGGATTGTTTGGCAGGGCGAGCATTCGCTCCCGCCACATGCGCCTAGCGATATAGGGAAGAGCGCTGATCACAACGGCGGTCGGCGCCGCCGAGGTTTCGGGCTCTACGATAACCGCTAGCTGCTGCGGTTCGCGGTTCATGCTACTGCCTCCCGATGCTTTTCGATGTCGGCCGGTGTCAAATTCCCGCTCATCAGCTTGGTTCGGAAATAGTTGATCAGACCTGGGCGGTTTTCCTTGCCGTCGAACAGCGACACCAAAAGGTTGACCGCTTCCTCTTCAGTCCGCGGAACCGGGAACGGGCATTCGCGACCCAAATCAGAAAAGACCTCAGATATCGGGTTAGTCTTCCCTTCAGAGCTAAAATCTCCAAGGTATGCTCTAAGATAATTGGGGTCAGAAATTGGTATCCTGTCGTCCCAAATTTTGGCACCCTCTAGCGCTTGGGGGGTAACAGTTTTTGGTACCCTTCCAGCTTTCCGGTCCGCATTACGTCTCCTTTCGTTCTCTTTCCGGATCGTGTCATCCTCACGAAGTTTTTCGCGGGCTTCGCGTATGTGCATTTGAACAGCATCCCGGCGGGGATTCTCAATGCGGTACAACCGGCAACCGTCTGCGGTCTGGCCCACGTCGACCCAGTATTTGAGTTCGATCATCAACCGACGAATGTTGCCGACTGTGGTCTTCGAGCGAATGCCCGCCTCAGCCATCATCGAAATGTTCGATAAATAGGCGACCGTAGGCTTAAGCGTCCTCTCATCCACCGTGACGTAGCGAGCCATCGCAACGATGGCTCGTACGGCGGCATCTGTTAGTTTTGGGTCGGCCGCGGCTGTTTCGTATAGCTCAAACTTGAAGGCGGCGAGTTCGCGCGTCGCCTTCGCATAGAGGGTTTCCGGCTTTCCATTCCGGAACTCGATTACTTCTCCCTCATCGGAAACATGCTCAGGCGGGTAGTCGCGCCCCTGGGCTTTGGACGTAGAGCGGAGCAAGGCCATCACTGCGCCCTCGCCCGGATCAGGGCCGCTTGCCGACAGACCTCGACAGCATCCTTGAGCGGTAAGGCGAACCGTTCCTGCAACTGCGGAATTATCGCTTTCGCGCGATCCGCCGATCCGGTTGCCAGCCACTTGGCCGCGAGATCGACGGGGTTTGCGAGCTTTTCAGCGGCGGCGCTCATGCGGCTGCCGCCACGTCTTGGAGGATAGACACTTTGGAGTGGAGCACATATCGCGCATGATGGCCTGGGAACTGGCCCCCAGGTCCTTCGTGGACAGTCTCAATGCCGAAGCCGAGAGCCCTCGCTTTGAAGACGTAATCTGACCAGCGTAGCCCAGGGTGCGTAATAGGCGTGCAGCCTCGTTGGCCGGCGTCGATCAACTGTTTCATCGCCCAGGCTACGCGGCCATCAAGGCGCATCGTCTGACCATCGGGCTCGATTCTCACAAGCAGGGAAAATTTCTTCATGCCGCGGTTTCCTTGCCGCGTTCGGCTACCCCGCATTCGAAGCCCGAGTTGAGCAGCTATCGGCGCCACCGGGACGACAATCTTGCCGCCGATCCTGATGGTTCCGAAGTCTCCCCGTTTCGCAGCGTCGTAAGCTGCGTTTCGGCCGAGCCGGTAGAAGACCTTGCCGGCCGTCTGCACGGACACGGTGGCATGGGTGAGCGCTTCGTCCAGTGTCATTTGTTCCTCTTCCATTCACTGTAAAGATACCAAATGTGTGTAATAAACGTTTTTAATCCCGCCCCGTCTTGCTTGCAACCGTTTTGTGTGTATTTTTCTCACAAAACTGTGAGAAAATTGCATGGCAAGACCTAAGCTCGGCAAGGGCGATAGCGAGCGTTTGCAGATGGTAATCAGCAGCGAAGAGCTGGAGGCCATCGAGGAGTGGCAACATCAGAACCGCATCCAAAGCAAGTCGGAAGCGATCCGGCGTCTCTGTCAGCTCGGGCTGTTAGTCGACATCGAGCTTGAGCAAATCGTCGATATTTCGAGCGACGGTATAAAGATCCTAGCAGACCAGTCGGTCGAACTGCACGCTGTTTACCGGCGGCTCGTAAGCCCCGAGAACAAAGACCTGCTGTTCGGCCAAGACGAAATAAAGGACATCTTCACGTTGGCGAGCGACCACGCAGAAGTCGCCTCGGAGGGTGTTCTCGCCATCCAACACTTGGTTGTCACGCTGTACAACATGATCGGCGACATCGTGCAGTCGCGGACGCTGAAGGGCGGCTTGCGAAAGTCTGAAAAGCATGTGGAAGCGGCCCGTAAACACGTGGAGGAGATCGAGCGACGGAACGAGATACGACGCCAAAATCGATTCCTCGGGATCCTCTACCACCGCGAGGACACGCCAGAGGAAGTTGCACGCTACGAAGCACTCTCGGACGACGAGCAGGAAAACTATCTGGCTGCCCAGATCCAGCAATTGGCTGAAGAAGAGGCGGCGGACCCGCAAGCCTTCGCCGAGCAGTATGGTATCCCGCCGCCCTTCTGGGACCAGTCGGGATGGGCAACCCGGTTGCGCCGGCTCTATAAGACCAAATACGGAGAAGGATCGGAATGAAAGGCCATATCCGCGAGCGCAGCCCCGGCCATTGGGCAATCGTACTCGATGTCGGCGAGATCGACCCGAAGACCGGCAAGAAGAAACGCAAATGGCATAGCTTCAGCGGGACGAAGCGCGAGGCGCAGAAGGAATGCTCTCGCCTAATCACGATTCTTGACCAAGGGCTCTATGTCGAACCCACCAAGCAGACAGTCGCCGAGTTTCTTGACGAATGGCTAGGTTTCATCAAACCATCGGTCGCTCCGAAAACGCATGAGAGGTACGCCGAGATTTGCCGGAAGGGACTGGCGCCGCTCATCGGCAATGTGGTTCTGTCCAAGCTGAAGACCGACCGGATAGACGCGGCCTTCACCACAGCGCTGACGACGCCGCGCGTCGACCATCGCAAGAAGAAGGATGGGGAACCGACTGCGCCCCTTCCGCCGCTGTCGTCCCGTACCGTCCACCACTACCGCCGCGTGCTTATTAAGGCGTTGGGCCAGGCGGTGACTTGGGAAAGGCTGTCGCGCAATCCGGCGCAGGCGACGACACCGCCGAAGGTCGAGCGGAAGAAAATGCTTGCCTATGACGTGGGCCAGACGGCCATCTTGCTTGAAATGCTCCGACCGACGCGCATGTTCATCTCGGTTCTGCTCGCTGTGACGTGCGGATTGCGACGCGGCGAGATCCTGGCGTTGCGCTGGGACCATCTCGAACTAGGCGATAACCGCCGGCAGGTATCCGTCGTGGAGAGCGCCGAACAGACTACAGAGGGTGTCCGCTACAAGGAGCCGAAGTCCGGCAGGGCGCGGACCGTGGCGCTGTCGGCCAGCGTCGTTGCCGAGCTGAAGGCGCATTGCATTCGGCAAGCCGAGGAACAGCTCCGGTTGGGGCTGCGGCCGGACGGTGACAGCTTCGTGGTTGCCCAGGTCGACGGCTCGCCATTGCAGCCAAGGTCGCTTACGCATGAGTGGGTGCGCGTCTTGGGAAAGACCGCCCTGCCCCGCATCCGCTTTCATGACCTTCGGCACACCCACGCCACACAGTTGCTATCGGCCGGCGTTCATCCAAAGGTCGCCAGCGAACGCCTTGGGCACTCAACAATCGGAATCACGCTCGACCTTTATTCGCATGTTATGCCCGGCATGCAGGCCGACGCGGCAGAGCAAGTTGACGCGGCGTTGCAGGCGGCTATAAGCAGCGAGCGAAAAGGCAAATAGTTGCAAAGCGCGTAGCAAAGGGCATTTTCAGAACCGCTGATAATTCGAGATAGCTCAAAGAAAACAGCTACTTGGAGGGATGGCCGAGCGGTTTAAGGCACCGGTCTTGAAAACCGGCGTGGGTGCAAGCCCACCGTGGGTTCGAATCCCACTCCCTCCGCCAATGCACCCTGCCCCAACATTCTCTGCTTACATTTGCCGGTGCACGGATCCCGCAGAACTGCGGGGTTTCAAAGAAAGGCTGGCAGCCGCACCGCCGACTATTCCCCGTTGAATGAGCGCTCTCTCGGCCGATATTCTCCGAACCTGGCAACCTCGCTCTTTTGGTTCACAGATTTCGATACCAATAGTCTCAACAGGTTACCGGTTTCGTGATCGTGCGAAGTTGGGCGGATCGCTCCCTAGGCGAATGCAATTGAGTTCCAACCTGTATGTCGAAAGCGTCGCATGACGCGAACTGACCGCCAGTAGCGGCGGTCAGAGCGAGTGGCATTAAAAGACCGAAATGGGGCCGACTGCAGACGGTCGGCTTTTGGCAACATGGCTCGGAAAGCAGCCATTCCTCATCGTCCTATTTATTGGACATTCGATCTCATCCGGTTCGATAACCGCAACTTGTCCTAAAAACTCCGTTGGAAACGTCCGCTGCTGTGCGGTGGATCGCTTGATAGCCAGGCGTCAGTCCGCTCCTCCGCAGTCATTTAACCCATCGCCGCTGGACGTGGTTTTGGCCTCACGCCATCCGCAACCCACCAAGTTCTTCTGCCGACCTTTTGACCGTAAGAAGGTAGGCCGGGCTGACGCTGTTCCACCGATGCGGCACTGGGTTCGGCGCCGTGGTTCTTCGCCATCAGCCCCGCCCCTTAGGCGTCGCGACCTTCCTGGACAGATCAACAGTAGCCTCGACCTGCTCCCCAAACCTCGGGGTCCGGCCATAGGCCTGCATTCCGGTGTGAGTTACAAAGCGATCTGCAAGGTCGTCGAGCAACGCGGCATCCTCGCGGCGGGAAGGATCGCCATAACCGCCCCCCCCGGGGGAAAGCACCATGAACTGATCTCCACATTCGAGCTGGATGTTCACGAATTTTGTCGGGCTGATAGTCCCGTAAGCTTCGACGAACGTGCGGAACTTTTCATGTCCTCGGTGCTTGATGAATATGCCCGCAGGGCTTCCGCGCTCGCCGCCATTCAAGCCCCAGGGCCCTTCCTTCACCCGATCGAGCAATGCGCTGAGCGTGACGGAAGGGGCAGTGACCTCGAACACGCGACGCACTCCAAGGCCGCCGCGGAACTGTCCCGCACCGCCGGAATCCGGCAGCAGCGAATACTCGAGAACCCGCAGAGGAAATCTGCTTTCGAAGACCTCAATGGGAGTGGTCCGGATCGTGCTAGCGTGTGCTGTGGTTTGAGCGCTGTTGCCATCACGGTCAGCCCTCCCGCCCCAGCCACCTCCTTCCAACTGATAGTGTGTCCAAAATTCTCCCGTATCGGGGTGGACGCCGCCCATCAGCATATTGCAGCAAGTGCCGACTTCGTTCGCGCCGACGCGCCCGGGCATTGCCTTCGCCAAAGCACCAAGAATGCAGGAGATAATTCGAGGTTGCCCCTCGGTATTCCCCGCGACACTCGGCGCCGGGAACGTCGGATTGGCGACAGTACCAGGGGGAGAGACGACCTTGATTGGGCGGAACGTGCCGGTGTTGAGCGGAACGTCTTTGGCGCAAACACTTTGCAGAATGGCCGTAGAGCAAGCCGCCGACGTCGCGACGTAGGTGACGTTGATTGGCCCGGCTGCCTGCTTGTCCGATGCCGAGAGGTCAACGACGATATCTTCGTCGTAAACGTGCACGTCGGCACGGAAATAGTATGGCGTCGTGGAGACCCCATCATCCTCGAAGTAGTCGCTCGATGAATAGACGCCGTTGGGTATCTTCCTGATTTCGGACCGCATCCACTTCTCTGCGTGCTCGATCAGCGAGTCGCAGATGCGTTCGAAGGTGTCGAGCCCATGACGCGTGACGAGTGCCTGCATTCGACGTTCGGCAGTGGTAAGTGACCCCATCATGGCGTGGAAGTCGCCCCACGTTGCATTGGGCGTTCTGTGGTTCGCCATGATGATCCGCCAGACGTCTTTGCAGTACTCGCCCTCACTCATCAACTTGACGGGAGGCAGTCTTAGGCCCTCCTGGAAGACCTCTGTCGCAGTCGATGCGAACGAGCCAACCGCCATGCCGCCGATCTCGCCGATGTGGGCAATGTTTCCGGCGTACCCAATCAGGGTCTTATCGAGGAAAATCGGTTTGAGAAGAAGGTGCTCTGGCATGTGGCACTGACCACGATATGGGTCGTTGTGCAGGACAATGTCGCCCGGATGGAAATTCTCGGCACCAACCTCCCGGACGCAGTGCGGGATGGTAAGCAAGCCGGCGCAGATAATCGCCGGGTTCATTTCGGCCTGACCGATCATCCGTAGGTGCCGGTCAAACAGCAGGCACGAGAAGTCATGCGACTCGCTGAAAATGGGCGAATAGGCCGTGCGCACCATGGTGCTGCCCATCTCATCGCTGATGTTTCGTAGCGCATTACTGACGACGGTCAGGGTGGTGGGATCCTGTTCAGGCGCGAGCCTGCCTTTCCCGGCCGCGTGCGAGGACGAGATTTCCGAAGCTTCACTCAGCTGCACGACCAGAGTGCCGTCACCTCGCACCACCCCGACGTCGCCAGGGTGCAGCAGGGTCGTCGAGTCCATTTCCTCTATTAGCGCCGGCCCGATTATCCTTGTTCCCTCAGAGAGAACGTCACGCCGGTAAGTCGCCGTATCGGAATATCCAATACCGCCGAAATAGATCTTGCGGGTGGCGTACGACTTCCCATCGCCTCCTGTTGGCGCGACCAGCTTGGCCGACACGTCCTCCTCGCCCAGCGCCACGACGCGCACTTCCGTGATTTCAATCGCACGATCGTGCATCGCGTACCCGAACAGCTCCTCGTGCCGGCGATGCATATCCTGAACGGCTTGGTCGAGTACGGCTTGATTAATCTCGGAGGACGACAGCTTGATCAACTCACCGAAGTTCTGACCGAGGTATCGCATGCCGAGATATCCGGCCAGCAGCGCCTCTCCTGTGTGCCCATCGCGCTTGATTTCGGCCAGGGCTTCGCTTGCAACAGTTCTCAGTTCCGTTGCTAGGTCGTCGATATCTATACGATCAGTTCGGTGGGCAACGGTGCGGGCCCGGTCGACCCTGAGGCTAGCCAGCAGCGTTCCAAGGGCCGATACCAACCCCGGATGCGGCGGCACAACGACTTGTGCCATACCGAGATGGCGAGCAACGTCGACGGCGTGAAGCGGACCCGCCCCACCAAACGCGACAAGGGAAAAGTCCCGGGCGTCCAAGCCTCGGTCGACTGTAAGAAGCCGCGTAGCGTCGGCCATATTGGCGGCCGCGGTGTCGAGGATCGCGAGCCCAGTTTCTTCGATTGACAGCTTGAGCCCCGCCGCGAGCCCCGCCACGGCTTGACGGGCAAGATCGGCGTTCAGTTTCTTCTTGCCGCCAAGGAAGAAGTTCGGGTCGAGGCGGCCGAGTACGACATTGGCGTCAGTCACGGTGGGCTCGGTACCGCCCAGCCCATAGCAGGCCGGGCCAGGCTCGGCGCCCGCGCTGCGTGGACCAACCCGTAGCAGGCCACCGGTATCGATATATGCGATAGACCCACCGCCGGCGCCGATCGACGTGTAGTCGATAAACAACGCGCTGACCGGAACGCCCCATTCGATCTCATATTCGGTAGTGGAACCGAATTCCCCCCCGACGATCAAACCGACGTCGGTGCTTGTGCCGCCCATATCCAGCGTCACACCGTTGCCCTGTGCATGATCGCGTGCGAAGCGACGGCCGGCGATCACACCTCCCGCTAGGCCCGACAGGAGCAGTTGAACCGGAGCAGCCTCGGCCGACTTCGCTTCCACATGTCCACCGTTGGATTTCATCAGCGAGAGGGGAGCCTCGATCCCCAGCGCCTTTACGTCGTGCGACACGCGCCGGCTAAATTCACGGATGGACTTCTTGATGAAGGCATCAGTGATGACGGTCGTGCCACGCTCGTATTCGCGCCAAACGGGAGCGACCTCGTGCGACAGGGAAACCGTCATTTCCGGGAAATGCTGGTCGAGATAGTCGCCAATCGCCCTCTCGTGCGAGGGATCCACGTATGAGAACAGCAAATTGACAGCGACTGCCCAATCCCGCGCAGGGTCGGTCTTGACCCAGTTCGCGATCCATTTTCGAAGTCGCTGCAACTCGTTCGGCGCAAGGGAAACCAGCACGTTCCCCTTATGGTCAATCCGTTCGGCGATGCCAAAGGTGTGGCGGCGCTTGACGCCCGAGTCAGGCTTGGGCCAAGCTGGGTTGTACCCCTCCTTGCGGTCGATGCGCGCAATAATTGGCGAATCCTCCACCCCCTGTGTGCCGACATAAAGCACCGTCGAACCGTGCTTTTGCAGTCGTGCGTTGAGCGCAATCGTCGTGCCGATGACCACGCGCTCGACTTCGTGTGGCTTTACGTCGACCTGGCGTATCGCCGTAATGGGTGCATCAGCTGGTTGGGCTGGTGTCGAGGGGACCTTGACGATGGATATCTCGCCCGTTTTGGCGTCCAGTGCGACGAGATCCGTGTGAGTGCCTCCCGCGTCAATCCCGATTCGAAGCATTTTCAGTCCCCTTTGATGTCGTGTACTTCAGTCGACGTTTCAAACTGACGCATGATGGCTCGCAAAATTTATCCTCCGCGAACTCGTCGTCGTGCCAGTACTCCCCGGCGATCATCTTGCCGCAGAACGAGCAATTCAGGATACGAGTCTCGTACCACGGGATATTTACCTCTATGTAGTTCCCGGTCATTACCTCTCTCCCCTTTCTACTTGTCCCGATACTCTGCCTGAGTTTGACAGACCGTAGACATCCATTGAATTGTCCATCGTTCCCGCGAACATCGATTAACTTGTCACCAGATCGCGCCAGCTCTTGTATTTCTGCACCGCGCCGAGGAGTTTGCTCCACTCGGCGTACCAGGTGTTGAAGAGCTTGAATTGCGCCTCCACATAACCGCGCTGGCTGTCGGTAAGGGCGTCAGTCGCATTAAAGTGTAGCGTGTATTCCTTGTCCCCGTTCATCACCAACATGTGCTTGAAGTAGAGGACCAGGTCGGACCCCTCGTCGAACGATGAAAGGACGGCCATTGCCTGCTCCAGTTCCTGCGCGCGCTGGCGCGCGTCAACGTCGCCTGCTGCTGCCGCCCGGGACAGGCTGCATAGATGGATGACTTCCGTCGGCAACACATTGCCGAGGCCTGTAATGGCACCGGTCGCGCCGCAATTGACGAAACCGTGGAAGACTGCAGTATCGACGCCGACCATCAGCGTAACGCCGCGGTCACGGCTGGTAATGTTCTCAGCCGCATAGCGCAGGTCTTCGCTTCCGCCGAACTCCTTGAAGCCGACGAGATTTGGATGCGCGGCCTGCAGCTCGAAGAACAGGTCGGCGCGTGTGGCGAAGCCGTAGTAGGGGCTGTTGTAGATCACCGCCGGCAAATTCGGCGCGGCCGACAGGACAGCTTTGAAGTGAGCCTTCTGTGCAATCAGCGAAGAGCCGCGCGACAGGACCCGCGGAATCACCATGAGGCCTTGTGCGCCGACCTTTTGGGCATGTGCAGCATGCGCTACTGCCGACGCGGTGTTGATCGCTCCCGTTCCAACGATTAACGGTACGCCTGCCTTCACAAGGCGCTCAACACCCTCCATGCGCTGGGTGTCAGTCAATAGCGGCCAGTCACCCATGGACCCGCAGTAGACGACCGCAGACATCCCCGCTGCGATTAAGTCGCTGCCCTTGCGGACAAGATTGTCGAAGTCGGGGCTGCGGTCCTCCTTACAGGGGGTCATCAGCGCCGGAATTACGCCGGAAAAGATCTTGGTCTGCATTTCAAGTTCCTATTGGTCTGTTGTGTCTGCAGAGAGTGCCAGTCCATCCGCGTGCGCGGCCGCGCCCCGTGGCGATGTGAGACGGCAGATGGCTGTTAGTTCGAAATGAACGACGGTCAATCGGACTGCGCTTTTGATGTATTCATTCAGGACCCATCCAGTTGGCGGCTTCGCAGACTGTCGATCGACAGCGCTGCGATAATGATGGCTCCGAGCAGGATTTGCTGGGTGTAACCCCCAGCACCCGCCAGGTTGGTCCCATTCGAGAGAATGGTGACAAACAGGGCTCCAAGAAGCGGTGCTAACATGTCGCCGGATCCGCCGCGCAGACGCATCCCGCCCAGAACTGCCGCGGCAATGGCCTCCAGGGTCATGTTGCCCCCGAGATTGGGTTCGCCGGAGCTGGTTCGTGCCGTTAGAAGGAAGGCACCCAAGCCGACGAGTACCGAGCAGATAAGGTAGGCACCGAACAGATGAAACCGATGCGCCATGCCGGCCGCTCTCGCGGCTCGCGGATTGCTCCCGATGATCATCAGCGTGCGACCGAAAACTGTCTTCGACAGTGCGAGCTGCAGAAGGACGAGGACAACAATCGCGCAGATGAATGAAAGTGGAAGGCCGGCGACGCGCACGTATGCCAATGACAGAAACTCGTCAGGCAGCCCTGTGACGGGGAAGCCATTGCTGATCGTCGAGGCGACCGTCAGCAGAATGTACATAACCCCTAGCGTGGCAATGAATGGATTGATGCCGCCGTAGGAAACAAGTATGCCGTTCAAGCTGCCGATACCCGCGCCGGCGATCAGTGCCGCGCCAAGTCCGACTGCGACCGTTCCGGGCCCAGCGCTGCCAGTCATCGCGAGTGCAGTAAGCACAGAGACGGTCGAAATCGTCGCTCCGAGCGAAATGTCAAATCCCCGCGTGGTGATCACAAGCGATTGGGCAGCCGCGAAGATGCAAAGGTAGCTCGCCTGCACGAGGATGTTGCCGATATTGTCGGCGGAATAGACTGCCGGCTGATACAGTCCGAACCCTGCGAATAGTAGGAGTGTAATCGAAGCAAAGATCGCCCTTTCCTTCAGCGTTCCGCTGCGGAACAATAGCTGTCCCGTGGTGATGTTGAGTGAGCGCACTTCAGGCATCCCCATCCCTTTCGTTTCGTGTCTTGACCTCGATCAGGACCCCGACGATGACCGTCACACCCAGGATCAAGGTCTGCCACTTGCTGTCGATGTTCGCGAGATTGAGTGCGTTGGACAGCATCGCAAGCAGCAGCGCGGCCCCTGCAACACGCTCCACATGCCCAATGCCACCCCGCAGTGAGACGCCCCCAAGGACCGCTGCTGCGATGGACTCGATCGCACCGGTAGCGCCGAGCGTTGGCTGCCCCCACCCTACGCGTGCAGTCATCAGGACGCCGGTCAGCGCAGCAAGCAGGCCACAAACCGCGTAGACGCCGATTTGAACTTTGCCTCCAACGATTCCTGAGGCCTTGGCCGCTACCGGGTTGCCGCCAACTGCGTAGACATGTCGTCCGGCGGCAGTGTGCTGGGTCCAGACCCAGCTCAGCCCGAGAACCACGACGGCGATACAGAAGATCAGCGGCACTCTAGCGAACGTTCCTCGTCCGACTACGGACACAAAGTCCTTGGGCAGCCCGCCAACAGGGACTCCTCGCGTTACGAAAAGCGCGAGGCCGGTGAGGATGGACATCATCGCGAGAGTGACCATGAATGGGTTGACCCGCAGCTTGACCACGATCAAGCCGTTAATTGTTCCTGTCACGATGCCCGCCGCGAGGGCTGCTATCACTCCGCCCAGGCAGACATAGACAACGCCCAACTCCGGGAAGGCCGCGGACAGGTAGCTCATGGTCAGTGCCGAGACGATCGACGCAAGCGCCATAACGGCGCCAACGGACATGTCGAAACCACCCACAACCATCACCAGCATCTGGCCGATTGATGTAATCAGCAGCAGCGAGCAGTTTCGCAGGATGTTGAAAAGATTCAGCCTTGAGAAATAATTCGGCTCGAGGATCACCATACATACCGCAACGAGTACAACCAGGCATGGCACCATGCCTCCACGCGCAAGTATGGCTAGCGCGGTAGATCCTCGGCGGGGGCTGACGGGAAACGGTAGGGTTGACATAATGGTCACCTGGCTTCTGCAGTGATTGGTTGGACCCTGTTACCGAAGAAGCCGGTCAGGACATTTTCTTCAGTGCAATCTTCGCCCTGTAAGTCACTCACAACGCGTCCTTCGTGCATCACATAGATGCGGTTCGACATCGCGAGGACCTCCGAGAGTTCAGACGAGATAACAATGACCGCAGCCCCTTGGGCGACGAGATCCGCAATGAATCGGTAGACTTCGACCTTAGCGCCCACATCGATCCCGATCGTCGGCTCGTCGAAAATGAAGATCCCGATGTCTCTCATGAGACCGCGGCCGAGCAGCACCTTCTGGCGGTTGCCGCCAGACAGCGTACTTACCGGCTTGCGAATTTCCAACGGCCGCAACTCGAGCCGACGCATCGAGGCCGTTACCGAGTCTTCCTCGGCCTCCCGCTTCAAAAAGCCGAACCTGGTGATGTGGCGCTGGTCGAGAGCTGCCATTGAGCAATTTGCGACGATGTCCTGATCAATCGCCAGGCCCTCACCGTTGCGATCGGAAGGGAAGTAGCACAGCCGACGCTTGAGCATTGCGCGCGGCGATCGAGGCCTTACGGTCCTTCCGTCGACAACCAGAGTGCCCTTGGCGACCCGTTCCAGGCCGAACGCGGCCCGTCCGAGCTCGCTCTTGCCGCACCCGACGAGCCCGGCAATGCCGACCACTTCGCCGGCGCGAGCGACGATGTTCGCGCCACGCACTAGCTGGTTGGCCAATGTGAGATCGCGGAATTCCAGCCGAACGTCTCTAGGTGAGTGGGCTAGTTCCGGGAACAGCGCGTCGATGCGACGACCGGTCATAAGTTCGACGAGTCGCGTCTCGCTGGCCTCGGAGGCGTTGATCGTTGCGACGACACGGCCGGCCCGCAGCACCGTGATGCGGTCGGCGATCGACTGAATTTCTCGAATGCGATGCGAAACATAAATGATCCCGACGCCAGCTTCCCGCAGACGGCGAACAGCATCCAGAAGGTGGTCGGCCTCCTTGTCGGTCAGCGACGCCGTGGGTTCATCGAGGATAAGTATCCGGGCTTTGAACAACAGAGCCTTGGCGATTTCCACCATTTGGGAGCGCGCGCGCGATAGCGCGCTGACTTTCTCGGACAGAGGTATCTGGAAGCCGAGGTCGTGGAATATCTCCCTGGCCCGCGCCTTCATTGCGCTGCGATCGAGACGCCCCCAGCGTGTGATCTCACGCCCGAGAAAAAGGTTGTCGAGGACGCTAAGGGACGGGACCAGGCTAAACTCCTGAAAAACTGTAGCGATGCCATGCTGTCGCGCGATGTGCGGGTGAAACTGCGTGATGGTTTCACCCGCAATCACTACGACGCCGTCGTCTGGTGGCCGCAGGCCGGAGAGAATGCCGGTCAGAGACGACTTCCCTGCACCATTCTCTCCGAACAGGACGTGAACCTCTCCGGGAACCAGGTCGAAGTCTACTTCGTGTAGGGCAACAACGCCGGGGTAAGCCTTGCAAATCTGCTTTGCCTGCAACACCATTTGACCCTCCTGGACTCGAATTTGAGAACGGCTACAGTCAGTTACTCGAGCGTAAAGACCGGAAGGAACCCTTCCGGGGCCATGATCATCGAGAAGTCATAGGTTGCCGCGTTCTGCGGCGTTACCACGTCCGGGACCGGCTGGTAGAACGGCTCGACCTCGCCGCCTTCCAGTGCGCGAATGGCGCTATTAAAGGCAACCCGCGCCATCAAAACCGCCGACTCCACGGCAACGCCGTCGAGCGAGCCTTCCTTCACCAACTGGATGACTTCGGTGTTCTCGGCCATGGTAACGGTCTTGACGTTTTCGAGGCCCGCCTCTTGCAGAGCGCCCACGGCACCCTGCAGCGCGGTGGGATGCCCCCAAATACCCGCAAGATCCGGTTCGGCTTGCAGGGTGTCCTCGACCAGGCGCAACTGGGTCACGGCGCCAGTGTCGCCGAACTTCGGCCCCACGATCGTGACCGCACTGTCCTTCACCCCAGCCTCAAACCCGGCCTGGAACGTCTCGGCCCAACCAGAACCCTGCGCCCCGGGGAATGTCGCCACCTTTCCGCCTGCAGGGCCGAGCAGCTCGAGCATGTACTTGCCCTGGGCCTCGCCCTGGCTGAAGTAGTCGGCGAAGATCTTCGAGGTAACCTCGGTCTCGCGAACCGGGTTGATGAACGCAACGGTTGGAATTCCCTTCGACATCGACTCCTTGAGCTTCTGCGCAAGCCCGACTTCGGAAATAGCGCCAATGATGATCGCATCCGATTTGGCAGCCAGACAGTCGTCGTACTGCGACACCTGCTTGGCAAGCTGATCGTAGCCGCCGGCTTCGTACACCCTCAGCGCAGCGCCGAGGCGCTTGGCCTCCCCCACGACGCCATAGTCAACGCCCACCCAGTAGCTGTCCTTCACGTGCGGCAGGAGCACGCACACGTGCCACTTCTTGGTGGTCGCGGCCACCGGCTCAAAATCCACCTTCGTGCGGGTATCTCCCTCCACCTTGTAGACAGGCCACACGTCCTTTGCCTGCGCGGGCGCAACGACGGCAGGCCGAGCGCACAACCGACGACAACCGATGCAATACCGACTTTCATGGACACATCCTCCTCTTTGCTGTTATAACGCCGACAGCACACATGATGTCTGCGCTCCTTGATGGTCACTGTGATAACAGTCATATGACGGCTGGTCAAGGCTGAAATCTTCAAGATTCAATGAGACGACACCATTCTCGGCTTTTAACAGGCGGAACACAACGGAATTCCGAAGAATGCGGCTTGAATTACAGGGCATTCGAGCGTGTGATCGCACAGGCGATTTGCGCGCTATCACTCAAAGGGATTGCAGGTGTGATCTCAGCGTGGTAGTAATCCAAACACTGATGACGCCTAAGGAGCCAGGAAATGTCTGAACGCCAGAAGCTAAGAGAGTTGAGCGACGAGCCAGATGCTGCATCGGTTTACGAGGACCAGATCGACGTAAATGGCAGCGACGACACGATGAGTCTTCGCGCTTACCGGATACTTCGCGGCTCACTGTTGTCCGGCGAGTTCCTGCCGGGCGCGATAGTAAGCATGCGGCCACTCGCGAAGGACTTGGGCGTCAGTCCGATGCCGGTCCGAGAGGCACTTTCCCGACTTTGCACCGAGGGCGCTCTCGAGACGCTACCCAATAGAGGCTATCGCATCCCGCACATCTCGGAAGGTACGTTTCGAGAATTGCTGCAGATCCGCATCCGGCTGGAAACCATGGCGGGAGAAGCGGCGGCCGTTCGTGCCAACTACGACCAGGTAGATCGCGCCGCGGCAACCTACAAAGCAATGGCGAGCGAGGAAGATCGGATGGACGTCACCGATCACAGCTCGACTTTGCAGTATATGCGTCTGCACCGAAAGTTTCATTTCTCGATATATGCGGCCGCGGACATGCCTGAACTACTCTCGATGTTGGAACGATTGTGGTTGCGAATCGGTCCAATTCTATTTGTGGCCGGCCAGTCGCGCGCTTCACAGTTTCGCGCTAGTCATGCCCAAATTCTCAACGCGTTCAGGGCCGGAGACGCGTCAGCGATAGCCGCTGCCATCAGAGAAGACATTCTCGATGGTGTTGAACCTGTTGCCCGCTATCTCGCCCAAAGAGACAACCATCAAGACTGATCGGAAAGTACACGGCGGCGCTCCAAGTCGCCTGTCATCATTCGGACGGCACGACATCCCTCCAACAGATACCTTACGTGGTCACACAACCAGGAGCCTAAAAATGCGGATCGCAGAGATTATCCTTGAAGGTCGGCCGTCCGACTTTTGGTCCCAGCTGAAGCAGATCAACGTCAACCATGCCACGGGTATTCTGCCCAGCCGCTCCACCGTCGACTGGGATAGCACGTGCGAAAATCCATGGGACTATGGTCCGCTCGTTAAATACCGTGACACGCTGGAGAGCTTTGGTCTGAACCTGGCCGTGATGGAGGATGTTCCTCCGATGACCAAGATTCGCCTAGGGCTGCCGGGACGCGATGAAGAAATCGATGAATTCAAGAAGTTCATTACAAATCTCGGCCGACTTCGGGTGGGTGTGCTGGTCTATGATTGGTGGTGTGGTTTGGGTTGGCAGCGCACCCGCCATGTCGCGGCGAGCCGAGGGGGCGCGCGCGTTAGCGCCTATAACTTCACCGAACAGGATCAGACGATGCTGACGCCCTACGGCCGCGTCTCAGGCGACCGCCTGTGGGAGGCTTTGAAGTACTTCTTAGATCGGGTCATTCCCGTCGCGGAGGCGGCCGGCGTAAAGTTGGCGATGCATCCTGACGATCCGCCGCTGCCCCAGGTCCGCGGCATCGACCGCATCATGAATTCCGTCGATAGCTTCTTCCGCCTTCTAGAGCTTCATCCGAGCGAAGCAAACGGCATTACCTTTTGCCAAGGCAACTTTGCCTTGATGGAAAAGGAAGTCGTGAAGGCGATCGAACAAGTGGGCAGCACCAAGAGGATCTATTTTGTCCACTTCCGGGACATAATCGGCACAGCAACGGACTTTACTGAGGCGTTTCACGACGCTGGCCAAAATGACATGGCCGAGTGCGTGCGTGCGTATCGCCGCATTGGATATGACGGCTTTCTCCGCACTGACCACGTGCCGCGGCTAACTGGTGACGAAACAGAGGTAATCACAGGGTACTCGCATCAGGCTCGGCTCCATGCGGTCGGCTACACTCAAGGTCTGCTCGAGGCCGCGAAGTTGCCTGCCTGACGTTGCAGCACCAGCGGACAACGGTCTGGGAGCCTGAATGTGGTCGCTCTCGGTCCTGCGACGCCGCAGAGGCCAGCCAGGTTCGGCGAGCGCGCCGTTGCGCAAATGGCCGCCGACCTAGCGGATGACGTCCAGTCTCGCAGTAGCCTCGAACAAAATTGGCGGTCGCTGGTGACATTTTCATGCTGTCAATGACGGGTGCGGTTGCTGATGGCCAAAGCGAGCGCATAAATCCACGGCAGCTCTCGGCAAGCGTTGTTGAACTCTAAATGGCCGAGATTGGGCGCAAAGCGGACCTAACATAGCAGCGCCCTTTGTGCGTGCCATTGCGCCGCTACCGGCTGAAGTAGATCAGCAGTGGTCATCGTGGCGGGTTGGTACCCGTCGAGGACCGTCTCGACGATTGCCGGAGAAAGCAGCGTCAGTTGCAAGAGACGATTGATGTAGGAGGGACTGATTTTCTCTGCCTTGGCGATATCCTCGGCGCTTGCGTAGGCGCCCTGCTTCAGCATCTGCTGCCAGCGATAGGCGCGGGCGATAGATTTGACGAGGGTGTTGTCGACGCGAGGCCGACCAGAAGCCCATTGCTCCTGGCCAAGCGGCGCGACGATCAGCTTGCGCCCTCCCCGCTTGCGAAGCGTCAGCGGAACCTCAATGGTGATGATGCTTCCGTTGCCGGTGACCTCTGCATCGGACATCACGCGGCGCTCCTGACATCCTGACGCTGGTTGAGATCGGCCGCAACACCGGCCAATCCCTCGGTGCGCAGGCGGATTGAAAGGCTGTCCATTGTCACGTCCACGCGTTCGACCAGCAGCTGGACGATGCGCGCCTGTTCGGCGGGGAAAAGTTCATTCCAGAGCGGTTCGAGTTCGAGCAGCGCCGCCCTCACCTCGCCCTCACTGATCTTGGCATCGTGTTCGCGGCCTGCCTTCCAGGTGGCGATGATGATCTCGGGAGCACGGATGAGGATGCGCAACTGATCAATGACGGCTGCCTCGACCTCGGCCGCTGGCAGGCGCCCAACGGGGCATGCGCCAGTACCCTGCTTCAGTACCGATTGGCTAACATAGTAGCGGTAGAGCTTGCCTGCCTTGCGCGTATGTGTCGGCGACATCGCACATCCCGTCGGCCCGAACAGCAGACCCTTCAGCAGCGCCGGTGTCTGCGCGCGAGTCTTGGCTGCGCGTTTCCTCGAACCTTCCGACAGGATTGTCTGCACCTTGTCCCAGAGGCCGCGGCTGATGATGGCCTGGTGTTCACCAGCGTAGGAGGTACCCTTGTGCACGGCTTCGCCGACATAGACCGGGTTGTTGAGCAGCTTGTAGATCACGCCCTTGTCCAATGGCCGGCCGCGGCGGGTCAAAATCCCTTCGGCAGTCAAAATCCTGGAAAGGGTTGTTGCCGAGCCGGTCGAGATAAACCGCTCGAACACCATGCGGACGTTTGCAGCCTCCGCTTCGTTGATGACCAGCTTGCGGTCCTTGATTTCATAGCCGAGCGGTGCCCAGCCACCCATCCACATGCCGCGCTTGCGCGACGCGGCGAACTTGTCGCGGATACGCTCACCAATGACCTCGCGTTCAAACTGGGCGAACGACAATAGGATGTTGAGGGTCAGCCTGCCCATCGAGGTGGTAGTGTTAAAACTCTGGGTCACCGAGACAAAGGTGACGTCATTCGCGTCGAAGGCCTCGATCAGCCGCGAGAAATCCATGAGCGAGCGTGACAGTCGGTCGATCTTATAGACCACGACCACGTCAACCAGGCCGACATCCATGTCGGTGAGCAGCCGCTTCAAAGCTGGGCGTTCCAGCGTGGCTCCGGAGATCCCGCCATCGTCGTAGCGATCAGGCACGAGAACCCACCCAAGAGCCTTCTGGCTGGCCACAAAGGCCTCACAGGCCTCACGCTGGGCATCGAGCGAGTTGAACTCCATATCGAGCCCCTCCTCGCTGGACTTGCGCGTGTAGACCGCGCAGCGCAGCTTGCGGACGATGGACTTTGTGTCGGCAATGTTCATGACCGCCCCCTCGCCTTGCCGCGATGGTTCTTCAGCCCGAAGAACAGCCAGCCATTCCAGCGGGTGCCGGTGATTGCGCGAGCGACCGAAGACAATGACTGATATGGCCTGCCCTGCCATTCGTAGCCTTCGGCAAGGACTGTGACCGTCTGCTCCACGCCCTGCCATTCACGAAGCAGCTGGGTGCCGGCAATCGGACGATCCTCACCGCGGACGCGTCGCACCGCGATATTGCCGCCGTCGAACGCTTCTCCCAATGCCTTCAGCCGTTCGACCGTCTCCGGCTTCAGGCCACCGAAGGCGAGTTCCTGGATGCGATAGGCGAGCCGGCTTTCGAGGAAGCGCCGGTTGTAGGGCGGGGGCTCCCCGTCGAAGAGGTCGCGCCACTGCGCCTTCAACTCTGGAGTAGGCATTGTCTTCAAAGCTGCCACACGAGCGAGCACGTTCGGATCTTTGTATCGATCAGGTGCGAGCGCCCTGCCCGCGACCCTGATGCTGTCTTCGGTAGAGAATTTTGTCATCGGAACTCCCCTTGCGAGTGGTCCCGACACACGCTCTCCGTGGTCCTGAAGTCGACTGAAGTCTATTCACGCGGCGCAGATAGTCTGCTTGACTGTCGCGCGCGAAGACGCATGAGGCCGGCTGCGAGGATGGTGGCGAGTTCGCTCATCCGTTCGAAGCTACTAAGTTTATCCGCTGCCAGTGGGTTCGGACCCGACAACATTGTTTTGATTCCGGTGGCTCTTGGTAAGGGAGCCTTAACCGTCCAAACCGGCCACACCACTCGACGGCGAATTGCTGTGGAACGACGCGCAAAGAGTTGTAACTGTGCGCATCACGTCGCAGTTTTGACCACGTCCATTCCGATGCCGGACTTAATTCCTGAAGGCTGCATTTCGCTTTGCGCGGCGTACGCTCGCTTTGCCTCCGAGCTGTGGCTAGGCCATTCACCGGTCACAGAACTTCGCGATAAACTCACGTATGCCGAAATCCCACAGCAAATCGTTGGCCGCAGCCATGCATCGTTGGCTGCCGTAACGGATTCGATGCTCGACGAATTCAGATCTGCCTTCGCCAGCGGATCGTTAAGTGCCCTAGTAAGACCCTCTGGTGCGTCCGAGAATTTTGCAATTCCCGAAGAAACGTGGGACTCCGCATTTTTCCCGAACACGCCTTCCTCAGCGAGGAGATCGTGGGCCGTCATGGCGGTTACTGGGACGGTCTGGTTGGCCGCACTCCCTTCGTCAAGCGGTCTGAGTTCGACCCTTGGTTATGGGGAAAGACTGATCGAAAACGCGATTTCGAAGCGACTCCCTCGCCTGCTGTCCAAGCGCTGCGGTCTAATCTTATCGGGCTTGCCGCTGATGGAGTCGTGACGTCCAGCGAAGTCGAGAATCTAGCCTTAGTATGGGGGCTCGAGCCTTTCGCTTCGACACCAGCGGAGGAAACCTCCGACCCCATGAACTTGTCCCATTGGACACTGGCCATGGCGGCATCATGGATCGTCTGGCGCGACATCCACCGCGTACGCGAGGCGATGAATTCCTATCGATCAAAAAGCTGGGAATGGAGTTCGTTCGGCCGAAGGTTCTTGGACGGAGACGGTCCCTACGATCTATTTGGCGAAGAGCTGGTAACGCCCGCACCGCTGAGCCTGTCACACCTTGGCGGTTTGGAAGCCGTAAGTGCCGACGCGAGGGGCCAACCCATGCTCATCAAAAGCGCACGCGAGGCTCTCTGGCAGCACCTTGGCGAAGATGCCATCTCCGCGGCAGCGGTGGATCGTGCCGGCAACTATGTAATTGTGCCCCCGCATCAATGGGCCGCCTTAGGACTTGCTGAAAGCCGAACCGGCGGCGACTATCTCTCCTTTACGCATAACCCAATTAGGCCGGCATATACCGAGATAGAGCTTCCAAGGCCGGAGATCCTAACCCTATGGCCGCCGTTGTCGCAGGTGGCCAGCATGGCAACGCCGGGACCGATCGCCTTCGAAATCGAAGAGCAGAGCCACCGAATCTTGTTCGCTGATGGACCGGTTCTCCAGGGCCTAAGGTGCGAGCTGTTCATGCTCCTAGCTGAACAATTTCTCAGGGATATCGAGGACGGATTGGAGAAATCGGCGTACCGGTTTACCTCTACACAGAGCATCACAGCCAAATTCGCTATCACGGACCAGACCCTTCGTCAGCGCGTTAGGCGCATGAGGCGGTCGCTCGAAAAGCAGTTCATGAGTTGCGCGGGGTATTCGGTCTCTGCCGACACGATCCTCCAAAGTCAAAACTGGACTGGCTACCGACTCAATCCTGACCTGCTAGTTCTCACGCGATAGAACGTACGCGTCACGCAATTAAAGTGACAGTGTCGTGACACTTTGCCATGTCTTTGAAAATGCTACACAACTTGGTGCAGATTCTGTCACGCCTTTCTTCATAGCTGAGCATATCTGTAAACCCGCGCAAAACCGAGAATTGCTGCCATCGACAACGCTCGATGGGTGCATCGCCGCACCTACGAAAGCCGGCTTAGGAGCCCGACATGGCAGATATTTCCCCCACCTACCTCAACCAGCAGGAGTTGGCCCGGCGCTGGCGCATCAGTCCGCGGACCCTTGAGCGTTGGCGCTGGCTGAAAACTGGCCCGCACTACCACAAGTTTGGCGGCAAGATCGCCTACGCTCTCGACGACATTCAAGCCTACGAACGGCGCCGCCGCGCCGAGACCCATTCGTCGATCATCGGCTCGTGGGAGTGAGGCAATGGTTCTGGATACTTTGTGTCCCCAATATGCCATCGTCAATCCACGGGAAGGACGCGGCCCTGCCGAAGTTGCACATGGCTCGGTCCTCGCCCGCCGGCTGATGGTCCGCTACGCTATCTCTGAAGCGCTAGCCCGCGCAATTGCGGAACTCGCACTCTCGATGGGGAGCGCGGAATGAACAAGCATGTGCTCCTGAGAGCGAGGCTCGAATATTACGAACTGGCTGATGCCGCCGTCGGCTCTGCCGATTTCCTGAGGTACATCAGACACTATCAGATCGACGTGGCGTCGGCGGGCGGGTTTGCTGGCGCCACGGCCGTGTTGCCGATCGGTAAGTTGGGTGGTCAGCGTTTTAATTTCGACCCTGATGGCGATCTCGCGTTCGTTTGCGAGGCCTATGCGGCCGACGGCGAGAGCATTGTCGATCTGGTGGCTTGGCTGCTCAATGAGCCCGATACTCCCCTTACCATGTTCAGACGTTGCGGACTGCTTGGCCTATGGCAGGCAATGGCGCCCGGCACCTATTTCATGGGAGGCAGCCTTCGCCTTCACCGGACGCCTCTCAAATGGCTGCAGGCACGTTGCGATGGTGCTGCGGTGGTTGACCCACATCTGGCTGGGCAGGAATTGCTTGTCACGCCAGGGCGGGTCGCGGCGGAAGATCAGGCGCACGGCCGCGAGATCGTAAAGCTGCTGCGCAGCGCCGCGGCCATCGACAACAAGGTGATTGCCCCATTCGAGAATCGAAGGGTCGCCTGATGAATCAGCAAAACATCCCAAACGGATTCAAGGTCGTCGCCTCCGACGACGGTGCAGTCGTACTGGATGATGTTGCTGCGTTTCTCAGCAGGTTCGTCGCCTATCCCTCTCAGTCAGCATTGCTAGCGCACGTGTTGTGGATTGCGCACACGCATCTGATGGAAGCATGGGACTCGACGCCTCGGATCGCGTTCCTGTCGCCAGAGCCAGGGTCCGGCAAAACGAGAGCGCTAGAGATTTCTGAGCTGCTGGTTCTGCGGCCGGTTGAAGCAGTCAACGTGACGCCGGCCTATATATTCCGCAAGGTAGGCGATCCGGCGGGGCGCCCGACGATCCTGTTCGACGAGATCGATACCGTGTTTGGTCCGAAGGCCAAGGACAATGAAGAAATCCGCGGTTTACTCAATGCCGGTCATCGCCGTGGCGCCGTTGCCGGCCGGTGCGTAGTGCGGGGCAAGATAGTCGAAACGGAGGAGATCCCGGCCTACTGCGCCGTCGCTCTCGCCGGGCTCGGAGAATTGCCAGACACCATCCTATCCCGCTCTGTCATCGTGCGTATGCGCCGTCGATCTCCTGATGAGAAGATCGAGCCCTTTAGGCGGCGCGTTCACAGCGGCGAAGGCAACCTTTTGTGAGATCGGCTGGCGGACTGGGCAACCTCGGTCGTGGATGAGCTCGCCGATGCTTGGCCAAAGATGCCGAGCGAGATTCAGGATCGAGACGCTGACGTCTGGGAAGCTCTCATTGCCATTGCCGATCAGGCCGGGGGCAGCTGGCCCCAACGTGCGCGCGTTACGGCTGTTACGCTTGTTACGCTCTCAAAGGAGAGCACTCCCAGTTTGGGAGTTCGTCTTCTCGCAGATCTCCGCGAAGTGTTCGGTCAAGAGCAACATCTGACAACGGAGTCCATCCTGAGCGCCCTGCTTTCGATGGTTGAAGCTCCGTGGATGGAGATCAATGGTAAGCCTCTAACGGACCGCAACTTGGCTTCCAGGCTCATCAAATATGATATCCGGCCAAAGGTATTGAGAATTGGTGCTTCGGCGACTGCGCGGGGATATCAGAGATCAGATTTCGTCGACGCCTGGGCCAGATATCTCCCTGCCCATGCCTAGGGAAACGTAACAAGCGTAACAACCGTAACGACTGGCGTAGTGCTGCGAAGTTGCGCGTTCGATTGTCGGAAAAAGTCGTACTTACAGCATGTTAGCTGATCTTGTATATTTGCGGCATGAGAAACGAAGCACCCATCGCCGTTGAATACCGCCATGCCGCGGCTCTGATCCCCTTCGCCAAAAATGCTCGCACGCACTCCGATAGCCAGGTGGCGCAGATTGCGGCATCGATCCGCGAGTTCGGCTGGACGAACCCAATCCTGGTGGATGGCGAGAACGGTATCATAGCTGGCCACGGCCGCCTCCTGGCAGCGAGAAAGCTCGGCTTGCATGAGGTACCTGTTATCGAGCTCGCTGGCTTGAGCGAAGCGCAGAAGCGGGCCCTGGTGATCGCCGACAACAAGCTGGCGCTGAATGCCGGCTGGGACACTGAACTGCTGGGTCTCGAACTGGCCGATCTCGGCGAACTCGGCTTCGATCTGTCGCTCACCGGCTTCGACGAGCTGGAGATTGCCGCGCTGACCAGCGCCGGCACTTCTGGCATGACCGATCCGGAAGAGACCCCTGACCCGCCGGAGCAGCCAACCACCCTCCCCGGCGATGTCTGACGCTCGGCAAGCATCGGCTGATTTGCGGCGACAGCACTAATGCGGCAGACGTTGAGAAGGTGCTCGCCGGCATCAAACCACACCTGTTGGTGTCGGATCCACCATTCGGGGTCAACTACGATCCTGCATGGCGCATGCGGCTTGGCATTCCTTCGGAGGGCCTGGCGAAAGGGACAGTCCTGAATGACGACCGGTCTGATTGGCGCGAGGCATGGGCGCTGTTCCCCGGAGACGTGATGTACGTCTGGCACGCGGCCCTTCACTCGGCTTCGGTGGTGACTAGCCTGGAAGCCAGCGGCTTTGCCGTCCGGGCCCAGATCATCTGGGACAAGACCCGTCTGGTCATTGGCCGCGGCGATTATCACTGGCAGCACGAGCCGGCCTGGTATGCGGTCAGGAAGGGCAGGAAGGGCCACTGGGCGGGAGATCGCAAGCAGACCACCGTCTGGGCCATCCCGCATAGGAAGTCCGACACGGGCCACGGCACGCAAAAGCCCGTCGAATGCATGCGGCGACCCATCGAGAACAATTCCTCGCCAGGCCAGGCTGTGTACGAGCCCTTCTGCGGCTCTGGCACCACCATCATCGCAGCCGAGATGATTGGCCGCTCCTGTCATGCGATTGAACTGAACCCGGCCTATGTCGACGTCGCAGTGCTGCGCTGGCAGGCGTTTACAGGCAGCATGGCGATCCTGGAGGGCGATGGCCGCAGCTATGCCGCTGTTGCCACGGAGCGCGGCCAGGAGGCAGGCTGAGATGCCTAGGCCCGGTCACAAGCCGGACGAGGCCTCGCGCCGCCAGGTCGAAGCGCTGGCCGGCTATGGCGTGCCTGAGCCCGGCATTGCAGCCATGATCGCGGTTGATCCCAAGACCCTGCGCAAGCATTACCGCCATGAGTTGAAGATCGGCCACACCAAGGCCAACTCAGCTGTTGCCCGGAGTCTGTTCCGCAAAGCCACAGGCGAAGGCCCTCAATCCGTTACCGCGGCGATCTTCTGGGCCAAGACCCGCATGGGCTGGAAGGAAACGATCGTGAACGAACACAGCGGTGAGCCAGTGCGTAAGATCACCCGCATCATCATCTCTCCGCCGGATTCGCAAACTCTTCGAGCAAGACGCGCCATCGCAATCGAACCTCAGCCGGTCCAGTGGGAACCGGTCAGCTCAGGCCAGAGGGTTTTGCTTGAGAGTCCTGTGACACGCCCCCGCGATGATGGATAAATACCAGCCAGAACAGACGGTTAGCTTGCTATCCAAGGCCGTGTGAGCACACTGCAAACGGTGGTTTGCAGTTTGCACACCCTGGGAAGAGCAACATGCCGAGCGCGGTCGCCTACTATCGGGTCTCGACACAGCGGCAAGGACGTTCAGGCTTGGGCATCGAGGCCCAGCGTGCCGCCGTCGCCCGCTTTGCCGAGGCCGAGGGAATGATCATCCTCCAGGAGTTCACCGAGATCGAAACCGGAAAGGGCGCGGATGCTCTTGATCGACGGCCGCAATTGAATGCCGCCCTCGCCCTTGCCCGCCAGACAAAATGCCCGGTCGTCGTGGCCAAGCTCGACCGCCTGTCGCGAGATGTCGCCTTCATAGCCGGCCTGATGGTCCAGCGCGTCCCGTTTATCGTCGCCGAACTTGGCCGATGCCGATCCGTTCATGTTGCACCTTTACGCCGCTTTGGCAGAGAAAGAGCGGCGACTGATCTCGGAGCGCACCAAAGCCGCCCTCGCCTCTCGCAAGACCACTGGAATGAAGCTCCGCAATCCGACCAACACAGCCGAAGCTGCGGCGAAAGGTCGGAAGATATCGATCCGGGAGGCTGACAGATTTGCCCAAACCGTGCTGCCGATCATCGCCTCCATCCAGCAGTCCGGCATCACCAGCCTACGTGGCCTGGCAATCGCCCTTAACAATCGAGGCGTGCGCACAGCGCGCAATGGACAATGGCAGGTGTCGAACGTGCGCAACGTTCTCGCGCGGCAATCCCCTACTCTTTTATAAGCGGGAAATAGCCACCGGCGCGGCCGGAACAAACGGGATCGATATTCATGGACCCGAAGCGGTCTCCGCCGGCGCGACGCGCGACGTGCCAAGCTATATTGAACCGCCCCAAATGTCGGTCGCCTTAAACCCAGGTCGGATACTGACACCTGGCGCTCGGTTATAAACGGCGGCCTTATGGCAAGACCGAAATGCGCCCCAGAAGAGCCACCAATTCCGCCTGACGTTTTGTTTCGGTCTTGGCGAAAAGCGAGGCGAGCTGGGACCGGATTGTGGTGCGGCTCAAGCGCCAGCTGCGGGCAATCTCTAAAGGCGCCTCGCCCTGTGCCAGGCGCAACGCGAGGTGCGTTTCCGCGCTCGTCAAGCCAAACATCCTTTGCAGTGTCTCAGGATTTGGCCCTGATCTGTTCTCACGGTCCAGCAGTGCCACAATGCTCGTTCCGTCAGGAGCGATAACTCCCTGCTCGTTCAGTATCACCGGCCGGTCGCCTATGCTGCGGATCACCACCCAAGAGAGGGAGCCCGGCAGGAAATGGGCCGGAACATTCGCGATCAGCCGTTTTAGGGCTACCGAAAGCTCGCTGGCTGTATCAGCCGGCTCGCCCTGGCGCTCCAGCGTGGTTTGATCGGCGGCATTCCATTCGATGACTTTTCTTTCGCGGTTCAGTACGAGATAGCCGCAGCCGATGCGATCAAGCATCCCCGTGACTGATTCCAGGCTGCGTCTCCGCGGTTCGTCGGCCCTCGCGCTAGGCACGTTGTCGGTAAGCCAATGTTGCAAGAATCTGTTTCCGCGTGTGCTCATCCGGCCCTAATCTCAAATCAGGCGTTAGGTTCCATGGGCCTGAGCCGCGAGAGTATATTGAGGACAGAGGCTGCAAATCGGCAACGGCTGCCGACTTGGTGCCGAAGCGCTCAGAGACAGGCGCATAAAATTTGGTTATCGCCCGTCCCTGGCATTGCCGTAAGCGTTCGGGCCAGTGTCGGGCGTATAGGTCAGGCCGGCTGGGTACCGCCTAGCGGCTCTTTGCCCGATCAGGCGGGGTGACCCGCGACCAAGTGAATTAGGTCGGATTCCGCTGTCGCGGGCTGTCGGCGAATATGGTCTGATCCGCTCATGGTGATGACGGCTGACCAGCTTGGCCAACATTGAGAGCACACACAGGACTAGGAGCCACGGAACCCCGGACGGTTGGTTGTCGAGGGCGGCGCTGGCTTCTTCCTTTTTTTTCGACCAGATTGTCGTCCCGCCCGCCTTTAGTGAGCACCATACCGGAGAGCCCATTTTTCCCATCCGTCTCTCTCGAAATCCTAGTCCGAATATCTGTACGGATCACCGGATCCTCGGGCAAGCCACTCGCAAACCATTCAGGAAGATTGTCGCCATCGTTCTTGTCCATTGCGCCAACAATGTTTTCTGCCGCCGTATGTTCCAAGTGCTTGGGCCTTCATTCTAGCGGCCGTCATTTGCCTCGCGATGGCGCATCAGGGCCGAACCGATCGCGCAGCTTTACCAGATCGAGCGTGTCACGGTGGTGACACGGCGCATGATGCCAAGTCGAACCTGATGGACTGCGCCAACGTCAAGGGCGTCGACTTCGATCCGTCGCCGATCCGCGTCGAACGCATCGGTCTGACACGCGAGCAGATCGGCGACCTCGGCCTGCCTTGGATCGAGAACTTGGAGACCGGCAGCGGCAAGGACCTCGGCGATCCGGGTCACCCCGATCACCGCAAGCCCTACGTCCAGAACTACATCGCCAGTCAAGGTCGGCGAAAGGTTGAGGCCAATGCGCTGGTTCGCGATCTGCATGGTTGGCGTGCGTTGGTCGAGGCGGCGATCAACCTCTTCATCCCGGCAAGCTGGCCCGCTGAGCACGAAGCGCGGCTGGCTCCGCATCGACAGGCTGCCCGCGATGCGTTCGCGGCGCTGATCGCGGTCAGGTCATGATTAAGGCAATCTCGATCTCGCCGGCAGGACCTTCGCCACCGTTGCCGAATCCGGCGTTAACATTGCCGCTATTGCCCGCCGTTGTCAGCGCGCGACGCTGCCGCTGCCTCCGACGCTGCCGCTGACGCTGCCGCTGCCGTCAATGCTGCCGGTGGCGCTGCCGTCAATGCTGCCGCTGCCGTCAATGCTGCCGGTGGCGCTGCCGTCAATGCTGCCGCTGCCACCGATGCTGCCGGTGGCGCTGCCGTCAATGCTGCCGCT